>CAMDJM010000172.1 GCA_945900785.1 Akkermansia muciniphila | reverse complement strand
TGGCCAGCAGGAAGCATCCTGGCGCAAGACCGTTGATCTTTTCGGCCAGGACGATGCCGCACCGCAGCAGGTGGCGCTCTTTCCTGACGATCTGGCGCCGGCGGCCTGCCCGGACGACACCCTGCCCATCGTCAGCCTCCGGCTCGGGGCCATGTCCCTGCGCCGCCCCCGCCAGTGGGGGGCCTGCTGGCTGGGGTGCGAACTCTGGCAACAACTCGGCTTGGACGCCTTCTGGCGCGAACACCTGCCGCCCGGCCGTGAGGGGACGCGGTGGGATCTGGTGCTGCAGACCCTGGCGCTCTATCGACTCATCGACCCCGGCTCCGAGTGGCGGCTGCACCGGCATTGGTTTGACCACAGCGCCATCGCCGACCTGTTGGGCAGCGACTTCACCCTGGCCGATCCCCACCGCCTCTATGCCTGCCACGACAAACTCCTGACTCATAAACGCGCCCTCTTCGATCACCTCACCGGCCGCTGGCGCGACCTCTTCAAGGCAAAATACGAAGTCCTGCTTTACGATCTGACCAGCACCTATTTTGAAAGTGATCCGCCTGAAAAAAGCGATGGTCTGCGCCGCTTCGGCTACAGCCGGGACAAGCGCAGCGACTGCGTCCAGGTTGTTATCGCCCTCATCGTCACCCCCGAAGGCTTTCCCCTCGCCTACGAAATCCTGCCAGGAAACACCCTCGACAAATCCACCCTCAAAGACTTCCTCGCCAGGATAGAAGAACAATACGGCAAAGCTGACCGCGTCTGGGTCATGGACCGCGGCATCCCCACCGAGGAAGTCCTCGCGCAAATGCGCGGCAGCACCCCACCCGTCAGCTATCTCGTTGGCACGCCCAAAGGAAAACTAACCACACTGGAAAACGATCTCCTTGATCGCGAATGGAAACAAGCCCGGCCTAAAGTCCGCGTAAAACTCCTGCCAAAAGAAGGCGAAACCTACGTCCTGGCCGAGAGCGGGGACCGCATCCTCAAAGAGCGCTCCATGCGCCGGAGGCGGCTGCGCAAATACCTCGCTGCCCTCGACGCCATCACCCAGCGAAAGCGTCCTCTCAAACGCGACGCCGTCCATCAGGCCATCGGCGCGGCCAAAAAAGAAGCCGGGCGGGACGCCCGGTTTGTCACCGTCACCGTCAGCGTCCAGCACCACGTCAGGGGCAAAAGCAAAAGCAAAAGCAAAGGCAAAGGCAACGGCAACGGGAAGGACAAAAGTGAAACCGCCACCCTGACCTACAAACTCGACCGCCAAAAACTCCGCGAAGCCCGCCGGCGCGAAGGACGTTACCTGCTCCGGACCAACCTGACAGAAGAAGATCCTGTCAAACTTTGGGAATACTACCTGCAACTCACCGAAGTCGAGCAAGCCTTCAAAGAACTCAAAGGCGACCTCTCGCTGCGGCCCATCCACCACCAGCTGGACCATCGCATCGAAGCCCACATCTTCATCTCCTTCCTTGCCTACGCCCTGCAAATCACCCTCAAGGCCCGGCTCAAGCAAAGCGCCACTGGACTCACCCCCCGGGCCGTCCTTGAGAAATTCGCTGCGGTGCAAATGCTCGACGTCCACCTCCCCACCACTGATGGGCGCGAAGTCGTCCTAACCCGTTACACCCAGCCAGAAAAAGAACTCCAGCTCCTGCTCGACCAGCTCAAATTAACCCTCCCCGCCCAGCCGCCCCCGAAGATCACCGCCCCGGCAAAACCCACCTGAACGGTCCCCGCGTGTAGTGCAGACCTTCTTGGTTCCGGAAAATTGTTTTGTTGATAATCAACGATATCTGCACCAACCCTTTTCCCAGTCCGCGAAGTCGGGTTAGCCCCGGAGCGGGCAGGGGGCCTGCGGGCTTCGCCAGTTCGCAGCAAGCCGTCGCTGCGGATGGAGCCAAAGACCAACGTCGCCGGAAATGAGGCATCCCCTTACCCGGGCGTGGCGGATTCCCAGGTCCTGGCCGCGCTGGAAAAACCGGATCTCATCGCCGCCGTGCGGGGACTCATTGACTGCGGACAGGAGGACCTCTGCGTGGATACCCGGCTGATCCAGCTCATCGAATCCCTCCCGGAATCCCGCCTCGCAGAACTCCCGGCACTCCTCGCGGCAAACCCCGGTAATGAATTGATCCTCCGCTTTGTCCTCACGCCGTGGGCAGAGCGCCAGCCCGCTGCCGCCCTGGCCTGGGCTAAGGGTCAAGGCTCCACCAATGCCACGGTCCTGACTTCTGTCCTGACCGGATGGACCCGGCGCGACCCCGCCGCCGCCCTGGAGTGGACCACCACCCAGCCCCTCTCCACCAACACCCGGGCGCTGCAAATCAGTCTGATCGAAACCCTGGCCGAAACGGATCCCGACCGCGCCCTGGCGGTGCTGCACGACACCGGCTGGATCCATACCAACAGCCAGGCCGTGCTCCGGCTGCTGAAGAATTGGGGCAGTCAGGATCCCACCGCCGCTTTGACCGGGCTGCGGGGGATGGTCGCCGGATTCGGAATCCGATCCAACGCCGGCAAGGAACCGGAGGATCCATTTGATCAGAAGTTCAGGAATTCATACAGCGGGCTGTTGGCGGCGGTCCTGAGTGGCGCGGGCAGCCGTTCGTCTGCGGAAACGGCTGATTTTATCCGTCAACTCACGCCGCAGGAAGCAAGCGCCGGAGCCGATTCCATCGCGCGGGACTACCTTGCGCTCCACCCGGAGGCGGTGCAGGCTTTGGCGTCCTATCCAAATCCAGGCATGGCGGAGAAAGCCCAACTGAAAGCTCTGGCTATGAATGGGACCGAAGGTTTGGTGGAAAAACTGATGGGGTTTCAGGACCCGGCATTCCGTCAGGAACTCCTTGGGAATCTGGCCAGCGCCGGGAAACTTGGGGCTGAAATCAGCCGCTCCAAAGTGGCTCAAGCGTCGTTGCTGCAAGCGCTGGCCGGAACAGAAGAGGCCCAGCGCCCCTCCTTGACGTTGAGCTTCGCGCAAAAAGCAGCGGCTGACGCCCCAGCTTTTGCCAAAATGCTTTGGGCTCAACTCGAGCCGGTTAATTCTACTGTGTTTGAAATATTGTTTGCATTTCCAGAAATCCATGCGACTCTATAATTGGCTTTGACCGGGAG
>CAMDJM010000171.1 GCA_945900785.1 Akkermansia muciniphila | reverse complement strand
CCCAATGACCTCACCCTCATCGAAGGCATCGGCCCCAAAATCAGCGAACTCCTCACCGCCGCCGGTATCAGCACCTGGGAAACCCTCGCCGAGGCCGACCCCGGTCACCTCCAGACCATCCTCGCCGCCGCCGGACCTGCTTTCGCCATCCACCACCCCGGCACCTGGCCGGAGCAAGCCCGCCTCGCCGCCGACGCCAAATGGTTCCAGCTCCGCGCCCTCAAGGAAAAACTGGAAGCCGGCCAGCCCCCCGAAACCGCCCTCGTCTAACCCCACCATACTCAATAACCAATAACCAAGAACCAAGAACCAAGAACCAAGAACCAAGAACCAAGAACCTCCCCCCCCCTTGCCCCTCCTCACCGTTACCGGCCTCAACATCGCTTTCCGCTCCCCCCGCGGTGTGATGACCGCGGCCGTCAAGGATCTGAGCTTCAGTTTGGAACCGGGCGAGGCCCTTGCTGTGGTCGGGGAAAGTGGCAGCGGGAAAAGTGTCAGCGCCCTCGCCCTCGCCCGGCTGCTGCCAGAGCCCCCGGCGGTGATCAGCGGCTCCATCCGCCTGGATGGCAGGGAAATCCTCGAACTGGAAGGCGAAGCCCTCCGCGCCATCCGCGGCCGGCGCATTGCCTACATTTTTCAGGAACCTTCCAGCGCCCTCAATCCCGTCTTCAACATCCGCAGCCAGCTCCGCGAAGTCATCATCACCCACCGCCCTGAAGTCACCGACCTTGAAACGGAATGCCTCCATTGGCTCAACGAAGTCGGTATCACCGATCCCGCCCGTCGTCTCGATGATTACCCACACCAACTCAGCGGCGGCATGCAGCAGCGCGTCATGATCGCCATGGCCCTCGCCGGCCGGCCGGACCTGCTCATCGCCGATGAGCCCACCACCGCCCTGGATGTCACCATTCAAAAACAGGTCATCGAACTTCTCGCCACACTGAAACACAAACACGGCATGGCTATCCTCATCATCACGCATAACTTCGGCATCATCCGGGGCCTCGCAGACCGTGTCGCCGTGATGTTCCGGGGCCAGCTCGTGGAAACCGGCCCCACGGAGCAGGTCCTCACTGCCCCCCAGCACCCCTACACCCAGGCCCTGATCGATTGCATCCCCCGTCTCGGTCAAAAGCGCCGCCGCCTCACCAGCATCCAGCCGGTCTAGCAAACCAATCCTGCGCCCTGGTCCCGTGGCCCTTCAGCCCCATTTCAGGAGAGCCAGTTCATGTCCGAGCCCCCCATCGTCATCTGCGGCCAGGGCCTCGCCGGGACCCTCCTTGCATGGGAACTCATCCATCGCGGCCTCCCTGTCCTTATCTTCGACGATCCGCACGCGGTCAGTTCCTCCAAAGTCGCCGCCGGTATCGTCACCCCGATCACTGGCCAACGCCTCACCCTGAGCCCTGGGGTCGGTGAGTTTCTACCCGAAGCCCTTGCCTGTTATGCGGCCATCGCCCGGCAGTTGGGCCAGACCCATTTCCACTCCGCCACGCAGGTGCGTCTGTGGCGGAATCCGGAAGAGCCCCTTCGCTTTGCCCAAAAACAGCAGGATCCGGCATTTGCGGCCCACACCGCGCCAGCCCGGCCCGGCCCGGCTGCCGATCCCACCCTGTTCCATGGCAGCGGCGACGGATTCGAAATGCCTGCCAGCGGCTGGCTCGACGTGCGCGCCTGGCTGGCCGCCAGCGCCTCATGGTTCGCCGCCCGCGGCCTGCTGCGGCCGGGCAAACCCGACCCCGCCGCCTTCCGGCCGGAAGCCGCTCACATCCGCCTGCCGGACGGTCAGACCGCCCGGACCGTGGTTTTTTGTGAAGGGGCCGCCGCCCGGCAAAACCCTTGGTTTCCCTGGCTCCAATGGAAATCTGCCAAGGGCGAAATACTAACGGTTTCCATACCGGCCCTCTCCCAGGAAAGGCGCATTCTGAACGGTGGGATCTGGCTCCTGCCCCTGGGATCCGGCCTGTTCCGCTCGGGTGCCACCTACCGTTGGACTTGGCCGGATGAACTTCCCACCCCGGAAGGCCGGGCGGAATTGGAATCCCGCCTCAAGGGGCTGCTCCGCGTCCCATGGGAAGTCACCGCCCACGAAGCCGCCGTGCGGCCGATCATCCATCAAAGTCTGGTCCGCATGGGCCGGCATCCGGTGCATCCTGGACTGGCTTTCTTCAATGGCTTGGGCTCCAAAGGCGTGCTGCACGGTCCCCGCTGCGCCCGGCTCCTCGCTGATCACCTTCTGCAGGGCACCGCCCTGCCCAACCACCTGGATATCGCCGGAAATTGATTCCGCGTGATTCCCAGCTGCGTGGCGCAGGCTTCCAGCCTGTGCGGCCCGTGGGCTTCCAGGATGGGTCGCCCCGGAAAATATCCCGGTGCAGCACGGCTCCGGCACCTTATCTTCCCAACCCAATAAAATTAGTAGTCCACCCATTCCTCATCCACCCTCCATGCGATCTGCTGTCGAATACTGCCATCACCTGCTCCGCGAACGCCTCCTGCCGGGCGACCTGGCCGTCGATGCCACCGCCGGGAATGGTCACGACACTCTTTTTCTGGCTCAGCTGATCGGGCCGGAGGGGAAGGTCTTTGCCTTCGACGTCCAGGCTCAGGCGATCACCGCCACCGGCCAGCTTCTCCAGCGCCGGGGCGTGCCGGAGCATTGTTACACCCTGATTCAGGACAGTCACACCACCCTGGCGGAACGACTCCCCGCTGCCGCCCCCGGAAAGTTGGCCGCCGTCATCTTTAACCTCGGCTACCTGCCCGGCGGGGACAAAACCATCATCACCTGCGCCAGAACCACCCTGCCCGCCGTCCGCACCGCTCTGGCACTCCTGCGGCCCGGTGGTTTGTTATTGCTCGTGCTCTATCCCGGCCACGCGGGCGGGGCTGAGGAAGCCCAGGTCCTCCGCGGTTTCGCCTCCGGTCTTCTGCCCCGGCAATGGCAAGTCACGGAATACAGCACCCTCAATGCCCGCAATGCTTCCCCCTCCGTGCTCGTCATCGAAAAGGCCGCCACCGGATTCCGCCCCGGTCAGGAATCGCAGAGGTGCCAACTCCAATGATTTATGATGACGCAAAATGCCAGCCCCGCCCACCAATGCCCGCTGTGCTCTTGGGAACCGAAAAAGGAGAGGCTTGATTTTCATGGCGTGGCTGGTATGCGCTGGCATGACAACCCAAAGCGTGGCGGGATGTGGGCATTCGGGAATCCTGAGCGTGATCTGGACCGGACCGGAACGTTTATAACCTGATCCTTTGCATTGAAATGGACCGCAGACATTTTGTTATTTTCGGTGCTTCCCACGGGGTGGCAGTGTTGCTCAGTGTGCTGGCGGCCTTTTTGCTGGTAAAATACCTGCGGGTGGCTTCCGTGAGGGGCAGCAGGTGGGTGCGGACTGGTCTGGCGGTGATGTTATTTGCAGCGGTGATGGCGGATCCTCCCAT
>CAMDJM010000170.1 GCA_945900785.1 Akkermansia muciniphila | reverse complement strand
GAGGGGGCGAATCCTGAGCGCCCTTGGTCGAGGCAGACGTCCTCGCGAGAGGTAAAACTACTGACTGGAGAGCCGGATGCGGGAAATCTGCCAGTCCGGTTCGGAGGGAGGGGTGGCGCAAACCAATGTGCCATCCCTACCCCCTATCCAGTGGCTGGTCCATGCTCCAACCAAGTGGAACTCCGCAGGGTAAGTTATGTGACCCGGGAGGCCTGTCCCGGACAGGTGCGGTGCTTTGGCCGGGCCATGGCCGCGTAACGTTCTCTAAACCGTCGCTTCCGCTGGGAGGGGCTCTTCCGGGGCCTCCTCTGCGGTGCGGCCATCAAGGATACAGGATACGGTCAGGTCGCCCATCACATTCATGACGGTGCGGCAGCGGTCGAGGAACCAGTCCACCGTGAGGAGCAGGGGGATGTATTCGATAGGCAGCTTTACGGCGGCAAAGACGGCCATCATGGTCACCAGGCCCGCCTCCGGGATGCCGGCCGCGCCCACGCTGGCGACGACTGACATGATGACGACGATCAGTTGCTGGGAAAGATCCAGGTGAATCCCAAGGGCCTGGGCGACGAAGAGCGCGGCCATGGCTTCGTAAAGCGCGGTGCCATCGTTGTTGAGATTCCCCCCCACGATGACGCCCATGCTGGCGCTCTTTTCGCGCAGTTTCAGTTTATCCCTGGCGCATTCCAGGGTGATAGGCAGGGTGGCGGTGGAGCTGGCGGTGGAGAAGGCGGTGATCAGGGCATCCCGCCCGCCGCGCAGCAGCGCCAGCGGCCGCACCCAGGAGTTCAGGCGGACCCGGCAGAGGTAAAAGACGCCCTGCAGGCCCAGGGCCAACAACACCGCCAACACAAAATGCCCCATGGCATGGAAGGGGGCAAAGCCGTTCTTTCCTACCGTGGCCGCGACCACGGCGCAGACGGCAAAGGGCACCAGATGAAACAAGCCGTGCAGCAGTTGCATCACCACCTGGAGCAGCGTTTCCATCAGCGTCTCGATCTGATGCACGCCGGCTTCATGGCCCTCCCGCCGGACGGATTTCAGGGCAAACCCGATGGTGATGGCGATCACGAGGAGCGGCAGGATGTCGTTGTTCAGAAAGGGGGAGATGAAATTTTTTGGCAGGATTTTTTCCAGCAGATCGTGCCGCACATCAAAGGCGACCTTGTTATCCAGCGCATGCGGGTCCGCCTGCAAGCCGGCTCCCTCCCCTGGCTTCAGCAGATTTACCACCCCCAGGCCGATGATGATCGCGGCGAGCGTGTTCGAGAAGATGAGATAGAGCAGCCGCAGGCCGCTCCGCCCGCTGATATTGGTGCGCAGCAGGGAAAGCGTGATTGCCAGGAAAACCAAGGGTGTGGCCAGCAGCCGCAGCAGCCCCAGCACCATATCACTCACCGGTTTCAGTTTTTCCGCATGCTCCTTCATGGACAGGCCGAGGATGAAGCCAATCACCAGTCCGATCAGGATCCGGACAAACATCGGGGTCCTTGCATACAGTCCAGGGGCGGCGGCAGTGGGGGCGTCATTCATGTCAGGAAGGCGGTGGCGAAACAGCCGCACGGGAGTTCATCCCGGGAAAAATGGCAAGGGCAAGCCTGCCGTCCGGATTGTAAAATACCGGGGCGGAGGGAAAATCCGGGCGCTGCATCCCCACTTTACGCCGGAGGAACCCGGCTTTAAAAGACCCGTGATCCCTTTTCACCCTCCACCATGTCCCTCGCTAAAATCACTACTGTCTCCGGCACTGCCTGTTATGTTCCTGGCTCTGATATCGATACTGACCGCATCATCCCGGCCCGCTTCATGAAGTGCGTCACTTTCGACGGTCTGGGGGAATATCTGTTTTACGATGTGCGCCACCAGCCCGATGGCACCCCGAAGGAGCATCCGCTGAATGAGCCCCGTTTTGCCGGGGCCAAAATCCTGCTCTCCGGCGTCAACTTCGGTTGCGGATCCTCCCGGGAACACGCCCCGCAGGCGCTCTACCGCTACGGCTTCCGTGCCGTCATCGCCGGGAGCTATGCGGAGATCTTCTTCGGCAACTGCACCACCCTGGGCATCCCCTGTGTGACGGCCACCACCGCCGATATCGCCCTCCTCGCCTCCCGCGTCGATGCCGACCCAACGCTGGAAGTCATCGTGGATGTGGAGAAAAACCGCGTCTTTTTCGGCCCGGAAAATTTCACCGTGCACATCCCCGAAAGCGCCCGCGAGGTCCTCATCGCCGGCAAGTGGGACCCCATCGCCGATCTGCTGGAAGCCGAACCCGCCGTCGCCGCCACTGCCGGGACGCTCAGCTACATGAGCCGATAGGGTTTTACCTGCAAAACGGCGCAGCTCCCGCAGGGCGGGCTGCGCCGTTTTTTTAGGCTGAGGCTCACGAGTTGCCGATAGGGCGGAAGACTTTGTTGAGATCAGCCGTGAGACCGGTCACCGGATCAGTGGCGATGCCTTCGGTGAAGCGGGCTTCCGTGCCATCGGCAGCAAAGATCGTAACGTGGCGCAGGGGTGGGGAGACGACCCAGACAGTCCTGATGCCGAAGGCAAAGTATTCGTCCAGATTGCTCATCACGTCGTCGCTGGTTTGGCGCGGGGAGAAGATTTCGACGACGGTTTCCGGCGGGTCGGTGACGCTGACTTCATCGTGGCGGAAGTCCACCGTGCGGTTTTTAAAAATGCTGAGGTCCGGCACCCGGGTTTTGCCAAAGGAAATTTCCAGGGAAAGTTCGCTGAAAATAAGCTCAGTCCGTTGTGAAAACTCGAGGATGAGGCGGACTTGGACGATGGAGTGATTCAGACTGGGCATGGGTTTTCCCCGTTCTTCTTCGTAAGTAAGAGGTGGATGCTCAAGAAGGGTGTTCATGGGAAATTCAAACTGGCTGATGCGTCATCATAGCCCCGGATGAAGGATTCTGCGGGTTGAATTTGCTTCCGGTTGGTCTGCCATGTTGTCGGATTATTTCTTCAGGGCGTCGCGGATCTCGGTGAGGAGTTTGACTTCATCGGAAGGTCCGGCAGGCTCGGGGGCGGGTTCGGCTTTTTTCACGCGGGCCATCAGGGCGTTGTAGGGCTTTATGATGATGAAGAAGATGACCGCAGCGGTGATGAGGAAGCCGAGGGTGGCATTGATGATCATGCCGATGTCCAGCATGTTGGGACTCACGACGCCTTTGTCATCTTTGAACTCACTGATCTTCCACCCTAGCGAAACATTCGGACTGCCGCCAACCAATTTCATGATCGGCTCTACAATGCCCTTGGTGAAGCCTTCGACGATTTTGCCAAAAGCAGCCCCGATGAGGACGCCGGTGGAAAGGGAAACGACGTCTCCTTTGAGGATGAATTTTTTGAATTCTTCGAGCATAAGTTTATATTTTTACCGGGTTAACTGTTAATATGCACAGTCCAATCCTACGGAAAATCGAGTGCGTGCAAGGCCGAATTTATTAAAACTTGGCGCAACGGGAATGGGCGGGGGGAAATTACGCAGGGTTGAGATCTAACTTTCCGAGAAAGAAGAGGACCCGGATGCGGAAGGATTCGAATTTGGGAAGCCCATGGGCGGCGTGTTTGAGGCTTTGAATGACGGAGTTAATGCCTTC
>CAMDJM010000169.1 GCA_945900785.1 Akkermansia muciniphila | reverse complement strand
GCTGCGCACCACCACCCCACAATATTCCTGGGTCGGAGCCGGAGCCCCCGTCACCTATTCCGTTACCGTGGCCGATTATTCCAAAAAGCCGGGGATGAGCACCGTGTTTTATCTCGTCCCCGGCACGGGACTAGGCACGGGAGACAATTTCCCTGACTATGGTCAGCCGCGCTGCATTACCGGATATCTCAATAACAATGCGGATGGTTCCGGCAACCTCCGGCTCGCCTACAAGAATGAACTTGGGGGCAGCAATGGACAGGCCCCCAATGACAACTACGGCAATGGCAGTCCCAGCGACTTATGGCCTGACAACCCTGCCTATGTGCCCGGCGAACCCAAAAAACCCGGCACCGGCATTGGCGGCACCCTTTGTTCGGTGAATAGTGCTTCCATCCTTGGCAAATGGAGCATCACCTTCACCAGCAACACCAGCGTCACTATCACTTCGCCCAGCGGTCAAACCGCCACTGGGGCGTTGCCCAATGAAGAAACCGCCCAGCTTTTCGCGGATCCGATGTATGCCTACTTCGGAACCGTGCCTGGGGAGCCTGTCCGCATCGGGGAAAAGGTGGTGTTTTCCGAGATCGCCATCACAGGAGGTCCCAACCAGGTCAACACCGATATCGCCACCGCAATGAGCGAAGGCCTCCTGGAGAAATCAGCCTCTGCGCCGACCGGCATCGTCTTCATCAACCCAACGGAGAACCCCTACTGGTTCTTTTGGAGCCTGCCTGCCAGCGGCTATAAGCTGCAACAGAGTGTGGATTTGGGGAACGCCGCCATCTGGGAAGATCTTGCCACCACCGGCAGTATCAATGCCCCTGGAGGTCAGCGCCTTCTCCTCAGCTCCGGCATCCTGAGCAACCTGGACAAGAACTTCCTCCGCATGGCGAAACCCTGAGAACCAAGCACCAGAAACCAACCAAACTCCTGACCGACCCAAGGCCGCAGAGGGCAACCTCTGCGGCCTTCGTGCGTCTGGTGGGGCCACATGAAATCCTGTGCCGGGATGAACCAGTCTCGAGCATTTGGCCCTCAACCCTTCGCCGCTTCCTTCCTGGCGCTCCAGTCCCGGGATTGATCCTTGCCATCGCGGTCCTTGGATTCGATTTTGCCGGTGATCGCGTCAGCGGTCAGTTTGCCGGTGTATTTCGCCACCCGCTTGTTGCCATTCCACTCCCGGGTCACGGAAAACGTCACGTCCGCGCCCTTCACGGAAGCTTCCGCGATTTCCGTTTCCACCGCTGCTCCATCGCGGCCCGGGGAGGTCACTTTGCCGGTTAGCTTCTCGCCGTCCTGCACCAGGGCCAGGCTGTATTTCCGCTCCGGTCCGCCATCCCGGCCCGGGGTGGTCCACGTCCAGGTGCCCGTGGCCGATGCCGCTTTTTCCTCCGCGCGGGCGCTGATGAGACCGCTGACGGCAAAGACCGCGCAGAGCGCAAATCCCATCAGAGAAGATAGAGTATTTTTCATTGGAGTAGGTTGGGTAGGTTGAGGCTGGCCCGGGACAGGGGCACAGCGGAAGCATTCCACCACGCCGGTCCCAGGCCGTTTACTTAACACAGGCCGCTGGGGGCAGTCCTTTCGCTGATCCGGCAAATGGCTCCCCGGTGCCCGCCCTCTGGCATGAAACCATCTTGCCCGGAACGCGAAATCGGGCCAACCATCATCAATGCCAACACATCTCCCCTCTGACCTCAGCATCCGGGAATTGCTCCCCGGAGAGCTGCCGCTCATACTGCCTCTGATCGAGGCCCACAACCCAACCATCCCTTCTGCCGAACTGCGCCTCCGCCTGGAAACCATGATCCCGCGTGGTTATCACTGCATCGCCGCGTTTGCAGGCGAAACCATCACTGGCGTGGCCGGCTACTGGCTGATCCACCGGTTCTACAGCGGCGAATACATGGACGTGGACAACGTCGTGGTGGACGAAACCCTGCGGTCCCGCGGCACCGGAGCCGCCCTCATGGCCTGGCTGGAGGACCACGCCCGCCGGCTCGGCTGCCAATCCATCATGCTGGACTCCTACGTCAGCTACGCCCGCGCCCACCGCTTCTACTTCCGGCTCGGTTATGAAATCCTGGGTTTCCACTTCCGGAAGGTCCTTTGACTTTCCCCTTTGGTCCACCACCGGGAGGCGGCCTTCAGTCTCAGCGTGTCCGGGCGGCGCGCCCTGGGTTCACTGCAAGCTGCAAGACCGCTCCGGCCTCCACCGATCAAGCTCGAAGCAGCCCTCCGGGAGGGCGCGGTGTATGTGTGGTTTGGCGGCGTGGCTTTTGGCGGGGAAAAAACCTCACGACGACTCCGGCGGATCTCACGATCCCCGGCGCGGGCGCGAATGATGTAATGACCTAACCACGGCCCCAGCGCGCGCCGGCCAGGTCGTCACGTTGCAGGACAGCACCGACCTCGCCGCGTGGCCCGATTTGCAGACGCTCACGCTCAACGCGAATACCATCAAGGTCGAATTGCAAAGCGCCGCGCCGCCGCCGAAGCGTTTCATCCGCGCCCGGTGGACGCCGACGCCGTGAATGTGACACAGCCCGTCCCGGCTGTGCGGCGCGCCTCACAGGCGGGACGCCGGGGCCACCTTGATCCGCGCTCGCCAGCGCGCGTTGCGCGCGAATAGCGGGTGCCGGAGTTCTTCCTTCATTTTTGGAATGACATTTGGCGTGGGGAGTCCCGCACCCCAAGGGCGCGCTGCATCTGGGGCAATGGAAGATCGGGGGCGGCAGGATTGGGAGGGCATGAAAATTGAGCTGACCCGGGCAGGGCCGGAAATGATTCACAGGTTGACAGGGGTATAGAAATGAAATACACGAAATACAGTTCGTGTTTTTTGAAACGTGAATTGATTTTATCTGTAACCCGCTCCCTGAATCCTTCTACCTGCCATGAACGCCGAACTCATTCTCTCCAATATCCTGAATCTTCCGGTGCTTTTTTTCTTTCTGGGCATGATCGCCTATGGGCTGAAATCGGATCTGGAGGTGCCTCAGCCGCTGCCCAAATTGTTTTCACTCTACCTGCTGCTCTCCATCGGATTCAAAGGGGGCGTGGAGCTGAATCACAGTGGCTTGACTCAACAGGTGGCCCTGACGCTGGGCGCGGCGGTGCTGATGGCGATGCTGGTGCCGGTGGCGGCGTTCTTTTTTCTCAGGAGGAAAATGGATGCGGCCAATGCCGCCGCCGTCGCAGCAGCCTACGGGTCGGTGAGCGCGGTCACCTTCATCGCTGCGGTCGCCTTTCTTGAGCAACTGGCCATTCCTGCCAATGGACACATGGTCGCAGCCCTGGCACTGATGGAATCGCCCGCCATCATCATCGGCATCCTGCTGGCGCGGATGCTGGGGCCGCAGCAGGCCGGGCAGCGTTTTCAGTGGAAGCCGCTGCTGCACGATGCCTTCTGCAATGGATCGGTGCTGCTGCTGATGGGAGCGCTGCTCATCGGCATCCTCACAGGAGCGAAGGGGGGCGCTTCCCTTGCTCCTTTTACGAATGATCTGTTCAAGGGCATGCTCTGCCTGTTCCTGCTCGACATGGGCCTCGTCAGCGCCCGGCAGTTAAGCAGCATCCGGCAGTTGGGGGTCCTGCCGGTGGTTTTTGCCATCGTGGTGCCGGTGCTGTCCGGGTCGGCCGGCATTGCCCTTGC
>CAMDJM010000168.1 GCA_945900785.1 Akkermansia muciniphila | reverse complement strand
AAAGAAACTTCTTCGTAATAATTTGCTTCGTTTGAAATGGTCAACCTTCCTCCGGTAAGGGGCTGGGTTGATATCATGCGGAGGACCGCGTTCACGTTGGCGCTGGCACCCGTGACATTGACCGAACTGGCGGAAACGGTCAGGCTGGCGTTGTAAACCGGAGGCTCAGCGCTGGTAATCGTCAGAGAGACGGGCACTCCAGCCACGGAGTAGGCATTCCCCACGGCAATGGGGTAGCGTGTGCCGGAGATGGCAGGGAAATACAGTTCCAGGACGGAGTTTTGATCACCGCCTCCGGTGTTGGAATGCACCGGAACCAGCGAGCCGACAGCGGTGCCAGTCCAGACCTAGGCTACTTGATCATATCCGGCTCCCACTACCATGAGCCGATACCATCCGGAACCAGGGGCGGTCCAGGCCCACCACGCCGAACCAAAGTAAGAGTCCGCATAGATTCCCACCGGCGCAGCCTCAGAGGGCTGCAAGGTCGATCCGTCAGTGGAGCCGGAAGCCGTCACTCCTGTGGTGAGCGTGACCGCATTGGCAAAAGTGTCATTGGCAGGCAGTGGTGGCCCTGGTTTCAGGTTCAACTTCACCGATCCCTGGGCACCATTGTAGCCGAGGACTTGAATCACGTAAGTCCTCCCAGCCGTTGCGGTGAAGCGCAACAAACTGGTGCTGTCCATATTGGATTCATCATTTACAGCCACTTGAACCAGACTAGTCAAAGTCGTGCCAGTATAGACGGCCAACACAGTATCCAAAGGATCTGTCCCATCCAGACTTCCTGCGGTATTGATCTCCACCTGCCCGGCGGCAGCGGCCGTCCAACGCCACCATAACGAGGACAATCCATCAATTGGCAGCGGCTCGCCGGCTTGCTCGGTCGCCTCCAAATTCGTCCCCGTAGCGGAAGTCGGAAAGGCGCTTCCAAGGTTGATCCGGTTGGCGAAGTTGTCATTTGCCGGCGGAGCAGCCATCAAAGAACCGGACAAAAACAACGAAGAGAGAACAATCCGGAATTTGCAGTTTAATTTCATGGCGGTATTGGATTAAAGTGGACGTGATATTGGGTATTGTAAATGCAATAATGTGAGCAGTTTCATCGATTTAAGCGGTTTAATTTGATACAAAACCGGTTTTCAGGGAAATTGTGTTTTTTGGGAACGCCCAAAGGTGAGTTAGGAATTTTCAATATCCATCCAGTAAAACTTCCGTGGTGTTTTACCTATCTGTGGTATTCAAAAAGCTGAATCACCAAAGGCGGAATTGGCCAGTCCCGGGGTAGTCGGCCCGAAAACGTTATTGCCATCCCAACTATGGAGATCTCGGTTATTTTGAAATTACCAGCCCTGCTCCCGAAAAAGAGACTGTTGGCTTCGTAGGTATAAGAAAAAGGACTGCCACTTTAGCTGATGACCCCTGCACCGGCACCGGAGGTCGCCGGTAAGATGGAATTATTGATCGTGGTGGTCCCGCCCAGCGTGAAGCCGGGCGCGAGTTGGCCGGCCCCGACGGCTCCGGGAGCCAGCTTGGCTGCCGTGATGGCCCCACCTGTCACACCCATGGCATAGCCCGCCGGAGCGAAGCGTTGGTCCGGAGTGAGGAGTTGTGACCCGTCGACGCCGTCGTCAAACCACACGCGCAGCCGCACATCCGCCAAATTGGCGATACGGCCCTGATAGCTGAGGATGGGCGGCACCTGGGCCCTGGCGGGCAGGCCCGGCAGCAGACAAGCGGCGGCAAGGCGACGCAGGAAGCGCGGAAGTTTCACGAGTTTTGCCTGATCCATAAAGGGTGGGAGCGAAGGAATGGTGAGTTAAGGCAAGCATCAAGGGAACCAAATCAGGCAATGATCCATGAGGGTGGACAAGGGATGCAGACCGGCTGGATTTTTATCAGGTTCGGAACTTGTCGGGGCGGGGCTTTTCCGCTTTGGTGGAGGAATATGGAACCATTGACTCACGAAAATCGATTTGCAGCCCTGAATTTGGAATTGCCGGTGGCCCCGAAACCGGTGGCGGTTTACCGCCCGGTGGTGGTGGTGGACAGAATGGCGTATGTGTCCGGTCACGGTCCGGTGCAGTTGGATGGGTCCCTGATCAAAGGGCGGGTGGGTGCGGAGCTGAATTTGGAGGAAGGGTATGCGGCGGCGCGGCAGGTGGGTTTGGCGATTTTGGCGACGCTGCGCTCGCATTTTGGTTCGCTGGATGCGGTGGGCCGGGTGGTGAAGGTGCTGGGAATGGTGAATTCGGCTCCGGATTTTTATGAGCACCCGAAGGTGATCAATGGCTGCAGTGAGCTGTTTGCCGAAGTGTTTGGGGCAGAGCAGGGGATCGGAGCCCGCAGCGCCGTGGGCATGGGGCCCCTGCCGGGGAATATTGCCGTGGAAATCGAGGTGATTTTTGAACTGGCCTGACCCATGAACCGGGCTCCTTTGGAAGTGGACCGGCCGGAAACGGTGGCGTCTCCGGCGCTGCTGCTGCACTGGGACGCGGTGGAGGAAAACCTGCGCCGCATGATCGCGATGGCCGGGGAGGTGTCGCGCTTGCGGCCTCATGTGAAGACGCACAAGCTGACGCAGATTGTGGCCCGCCAGGTGGAACTGGGCATTACCAAAGTGAAGTGTGCCACCATTGCCGAAGCGGAGATGTCCGCGCGGGCGGGAGCTATGGATGTGTTGTTGGCGGCGCATTTGACCGGGCCCGCCATTTTTCGGCTTCTGGCGCTGCAGGGGGCTTTTCCAGCGGTGAAGTTCTCCGCACTGGCAGATGACGAACAGGCGTTGCGGGCGCTGGGCGCGGCGGCGGTGGCGGCAGGACAAACGGCGGTGGTCCTGCTGGATCTGGATGTGGGCCAGGGCCGCACCGGGCTGCTGCCGGATGCCAGGGCCTCAGCCTTTTACCGGATGATGGGAGAAGTGCCAGGGATCGTGCGGGGCGGGCTGCATGTTTATGATGGGCATCTGCATCAGGAGGATCCGGCGGAGCGGACGGCCGCCTGTGAAGCGGCTTTTGCCCCGGTGACGGCGCTGCGGGCGGCTTTGGAGCAAGCCGGGCTGGCGGTGCCGCTGGTGGTGGCGGGGGGCACGCCGACTTTTCCGGTCCATGCGCAGCGGCCGGGGGTGGAGTGCAGCCCGGGGACTTGTGTGTTATGGGACGCGGGCTATGCGGCCCATTTGCCGGATTTGATTTTTGAAACGGCGGCGGTGTTGCTGATCAGGGTGATCAGCCGGCCGGGCGCGAACCGGCTTTGTCTCGATCTGGGACACAAGGCAGTGGCCAGCGAGATGCCGCAGCCGCGGGTGATTTTCCCGGCGCTGCCGGACGCGGCCGTCGTCATGCACAATGAGGAGCATCTGGTGCTGGAGACGGGGCGGGCGGCAGAGTTCCCGGTAGGGTCGGTGCTGTATGGGATTCCCTGGCATGTCTGCCCCACGGTGGCGCTGCATGGTTTTGTCCATGTCGTCCGGGGCGGGGCGGTGGGTGAAAAATGGACGGTGACCGCCCGGACCCTGGCAATTCAATTTTAAACTATGAATCATTCCCCATCCTACATGCTATTCCTGGCGCTGGCGGCGATTGCCGTGCTGGTGCTGCTGGTGACCTGGCGGAAGGTGAATGCCTTCCTCGCGCTTTTCCTGGCCTCGCTGGTGGTGGGGGTGGGTTCGGGCCTGACGCCTCTGCTGACGCTGAAGCATTT
>CAMDJM010000167.1 GCA_945900785.1 Akkermansia muciniphila | reverse complement strand
CCCGCGATTTCCTCAATCCATGGGCCTGGGCCATCCCGCTCCAGGTAAAGTGCCCCGGCTCCTTCGGTGAGGATGGCTCCAGGGGCGAGCAGGCGCAGTGCGTTGGCGGTCAGGGAATCCACTTCCTCTGCCCCTACCACCAGACAGGCCTCCACCACCCCATCCAGCAGCCACTGCACGGCGAGTTCCACCCCGGGGATGAATTGGGCACTATCACCGATCAGGGTGAACGCCGGGGCGCTGAAACCCAGCAGGGTCGAGAGGTGGCTGGCAGGGGCGTTGAAGACGGTTTCGGGAAAGAGAATCGGGCTGGCGGTGGCCGGTTCCTGGAGCACCTCGCCGAAGAAGCGGCCACTGTATTGCACGCAACCATTGAGCAGGGTGAAGATGACGCCGGTCCGCCGCGTTTTGTCAGGATCCGGTCCCAGCGCCTCCAGCGCGGCGGCGGCGGCGAATTGTGAGATAGGACTGCTGCGGCGCAGTCTGGGATGAGTGAGGAAGGGGAGGCGCTCCACCGGTTTCGGCACCCGGCGCACCGGCAGGGCCATGCTGCCTCCGCAGCCGGGCAGGGTATCCACGGGCAGGGCCGCGTCATTTTCCATGGCGGCCAGCAGGGCCGGCAGGCCCCAGCCCGCCGCAGAAACAGCACCCATGCCGGCAATGGTGATTTTGGGGGAAGGCATGGACATTTCAGTCAGGAGGCTGGCGGAAGATCAGCGTGGCATTGCTGCCGCCGAAGCCGAAGGAGTTTGTCAGGGCCGTGCGCAGGACGGCGTTCCGGGGCTGGCGGATCAGGTCGAAGGTGCAGGCCGGATCAGGCGTTTCAATGTTCACGCAGGGAGGCAAAAAGCCGCCCCGCAGCGCCATCAGGCAGATCACTGCCTCCACCGCCCCGGCCCCGCCCAGCAGGTGGCCGATGGCTCCCTTGGTGCTGCTCACCGGCAGCCGCGCTACGGAATCGCCTGCCCACCGCTGGATGGCCAGGGCTTCCGCGATGTCGTTGAGGGGCGTGCCGGTGCCATGGGAGTTCAGATAGTCAATTTCCCCAGGCTCAAGGCCGGCCATGGCGCAGGCCGCCGTCATGCTGGCCAGGGCAGCATCCCCCTGGGGATGCGGTTGTGTCAGGTGATGCAGATCCGTGCCCGCACCGGTTCCGGCGATTTCTGCCAGCAGGGAAGCCTTCCGGGCCCGGGCGTGCTCCAGGCTTTCGATCAGGACGAGCCCTGCGCCTTCCCCCAGAGCCAGACCATCGCGCTGCGCATCAAAGGGCCGCGCCACCGTCGCGCTGAGCGCCTTCAGAGTATCAAATCCCGCAAAAACCAATTGGCACAAGGCATCGTAGCCCCCGCACAGCACCGCCGGGACGTCCCCCCGGGCGATCAGGCTGAACGCATGGGCCATGGCATTGGCCCCGGAGGCACAGGCGTTGGAAATCACCGTGACCGGTCCTGTCAGGCCCAGGGCACGCTGCATGGCCGCCACCTGCTGTTGGGATTGATAGTAAAGCGCCCGCGTGGCCTGCCTGGCGCGGGATTTGCGTGGCCCCGCCGCAGCACCGCAGGCTTGCCGGTAAAACGCCTCACCCAGCGCCATGCCCCCGGCGGAGGTGCCCAGCACACAGGGCAGGTTTTTGCCAGAGAAGCCGGAATGAAGCAGCGCCTCCTGAGCCGCATGGATCAGCAGATGGGCCCCGCGCTCAAGCCGCCGCTCCTCCTGCGGACTCAGCCGGTGCGGGGGCAGCGCCGCTGACAGGATGACCTCGCCGGCGGTTTGCACGCGCTGCCGGGACACGTCAAAGAGCGTCACCGGCCGCAGCGAAACCGTGCCCTGACGGAAGGCCCCGGCATTGACCTGCCAGCCCAGGCCATGGGACGTGACGATCCCGGCACCAGTCACCACCACACGGCGGCGCGGGACAGATTGATAGGAGGCAGACCGGTAGGCCATTCGGGGATTGCAGGGAGGACAGGGACGACTATTACAGAGGCGATGAAAACGGGCAGGTGTCAACCACTCCAACAACGCTGGCAAGCTACCGTGAAGGCGCAGGGAAACCGCGTCGCCATGAGCAATCCCGCCGAGGGATGGAGCCTCACCTTTGCAGAGCTGGATGCTGCCGCCCGCGCCCTGCCCCGCTGCGGAGCTGCCCTCCCCGCCGCAGGCAAGGGCCTGCCCTTTCTCCTCGACGTCCTGCACGCCTGGCGGGACGATGCCGTGCTGCTGCCCTTGGATAGCGGTTCCGCCCTGCCGGACCTGCGGGAAGGAAACTGGCCGGATCACGTTTGCCACATCAAGACCACCTCCGGCTCCACCGGCACGCCGCGCCAGGTTTGGTTCACCGCCCATCAGTTGGCCGCTGATGCCGCGCACATTGTCCAGACGATGGGTCTGCGCCCGGACTGGCCTAACGTGGCCGTCATCCCCATGGCTCATTCCTACGGATTTTCCAATCTGGTGCTGCCTCTCCTGTTATATGGCATCCCCCTCATCCTTGCGGAAAGCCCCCTGCCGGAAGCTTTGCGTGCGGTCCTCGCCAGTGGACCGGCCTTCACCCTGCCTGCTGTTCCCGCCATGTGGCGCGCCTGGCACGCCGCAGGGCTCATCGGTCCCCGGATCCAGTTGGCCATCTCCGCCGGGGCTCCTCTCCCGATCACGCTGGAAACCGCTGTGTTCGCAGCCAGTGGCGTGAAGCTGCATAACTTCTACGGCAGCAGCGAATGCGGCGGCATCGCTTACGACGCCACCGCAGTGCCGCGCCCGGATGGTCATTACACCGGCACTCCGCTCTGCGGGGTCACCGTTGCGGTGGATCCCGCCAGCGGCTGCCTGAGCGTTAGCAGTCCAGCCGTCGGCCTCGGTTATGCCGTGCCGGAACCCTCGCTGCAGCACGGCATGTTCCTCACCACAGATCATGTCAGGCTGGAGGCCGGCGGCCTCTGGCTGGAAGGCCGGCACAGCGACGCCATCAACATTGCCGGACGGAAAATCTCCCCTTCGGTGATTGAAGACCAATTGCTGGCCTTGCCCGGCGTGCGGCACTGCGTGGTCTTCGGCATCCCCAGCCGCGATGCCGCCCGGGTCGAGGAAATCGCGGCCTGCCTGAACCTCATGGAAGGCACCCGCCTGGAAGACGTCCAGAGCGCCAGCGCCCACCACCTGCCCCCCACCGGGCAGCCCCGGCACTGGAGAATCTGTCAGGATCTCGAACCCGATGCCCGCGGCAAAATCTCCCGCGCCTCATGGCGTGAACGCTGGGCCCGCCTTCCCTGAACCTCCCGATTGGAATCCCAGCGATCCCCCGCGCGGCAAGTCATAAAAATTGCTTTTGGCGTGTATCATTCGTGATGCAATTAGTTCATGGCCAATTCATCCATCATACACGCCAGGAGCTTTCTGTTTTAACCGTCGCCCACTTTGCCGCGCCGGCGGAGCGTGGGCCACTGCGGCCACTGCGGACACTGCGGCCTTGCAGCGTTTTCCGGCTTGTTGCGGGACGGGAAACGTGATTGTTGGCATGGAAGGTGCCGTGGCAGGCCATGCTTTATGGGCACCGGCTGATGGTCATGCTTTTCCCACCCACCAACTGGACGCAACTGAGGGAAGCAACGCTGAATGGGCAAGGGGCGGGGCGGGAGGCGTTGGAGGCGATGTGCCGGGATTACCGGACAACGGTGGTGGCCTTTTTGCGGCAGCGTGGGTATGACGCGCA
>CAMDJM010000166.1 GCA_945900785.1 Akkermansia muciniphila | reverse complement strand
CAGAGCTGCACGGGGGTATTCAGCCCGGCGGCGAGGGCGGCGTAGGAGGCACTGCCGCCCAGCAACTCGTTGTGGATTTCAGAGGAGGTGTGAATGGAATCCAGGGCGATCGTGCCGGAGACGAGAACGGACATAGGAGGAAATAAGGGAAGGTGTTGGTGAAGTGGGGCGGAAGGAACGCTTGCCTTTAAGGTGCGCACTCTCCTGCTTCAACCTGAAATGCCATCGCCCGGCAAAAGTCCCCGGCACCGCCCGGCGTAGTCCACCGGATCCTCCGCCAGCAGCAGCCCACTCACAATCACCACCCGCTGGGCCCCGGCCTGCAGGACGGAAGGGAGGTTTTCCAGCTTGATGCCCCCGATGCAAAAGACGGGAATCCTGACTTTGGCATAAACCTGATGGATTTCACGGGTGCCGACGGGCGCGTAACCGGGCTTGGTGGGCGTGGCAAAGAGCGGGCCAAAGCCAAGATAGTCCGCCCCCTGCGCGGCCCCGGCCATGGCCTGGGCGACGCTGTGGGAGCTTTTCCCGATCCAGCAGGTCCGCCCGGCGAGGCGGCGGGCCTCGGCCACTGACATGTCCTCCACCCCGACATGCGCTCCCTCCACCCCGGTTTCCCCGGCGATGGCCGGGTAGTCGTTCACAAAGAATGGCACCCGGGCCGCTTTGGAAAGCGGATGCAGGGCGCGCGCCAATTCCGTGATCCGGTCCGGGCTTAAGCCCTTGGCGCGCAATTGCACGATGTCCACGCCCCCTGCCAGCATTTTTTCCAGCATGGCCCCCATCTGCTCCGGGGCGCAGTAGCCCGTATCCAGGATTCCATAAAAGTGACATTGCTCAGGCGTTCTCATCAGCAGGATCCAGCCGCATGCCGCCCCCGCTTGCAAGGCCAAGCCAAGCCTATCCGGTAACATAGGTTCCCTTGCCCAGCTGGGATCCCCTGGCCAAGGTATTGTTTTACTACCAGCTCATGTCATTGCTCCATCCCCGAATTCCATGCCGGGATTTGCTATGGCTGGTGGCGATGGCAGCGGGGGGCAGTCTGGTGGCTGGCATTTATGGCATCATTCATGACCAAATCACCTTTACCCTGGCGCCGGAATATTTTACGCGGATGAAATTCCAGCAGTTTGCCTGGGCGGATGTGGGCTGGCCCCGGCGGTGGTTTGTGGCAGAAATTGGGTTTCTGGCCAGTTGGTGGGTCGGGCTGATTGCCGGGTGGTTTTTAGGCCGGATGGCGGTGCCAGGGCGGTCCCGCTCTGAAGCCATGGGCTGGTTCCTCCGGGGCATGGCGGTCATCGTGGGCTGCGCCGCCGCCTGTGCCGGGCTTGGCGGGGGCTTGGCCCGCTGCGGCTGGGGCATGGTGCCCTCCTGGCTGGAAAGCGCCCAGGACATGGGGGTGCAGGACACCAGCGCTTTTCTCATGGTAGGTTGGATTCATAACGGAAGTTACTTTGGCGGTGCAGCCGGACTGCTGATCGCCCTGTTCCTGCTGAAAAAACGACTCCGGCCTGCCCAGCCGCGTCCACCGGCACCACAAGGCGGGAATTGCTGACAAGCCCACCGGCTCCGGCACGTTCCATCCTTCATGAATGCCTATTGCTTAATTGATTACATTACTTTGATTCCCATTCATGAGCCATCCAGCCCTGTCTATTGGCTAAGGTAATAGCATAGGGTTCAGGCCGCTCCTACCCGGTGCACCGGCACCGGCTTGCCAGGGCGGAAGTGCTCCGTGCTCATGGATCCCAGCACCAGGCCGGGCAGGATCTCCAGTTGGCCCGCCAGCACCGCAAAGGTTTCCGCTGCCAGCACATCCGGGTCTGCTTCTGCCCGCAGGTTGATCAGCAGCCGTCCACCCGTCAGAGGGTTCGCCAGACGCCGGGTCAGTTCCGGCACACTCCCGCTCCGCACCCACTGCACCGCCGCCATCCCCTCGGACGTCGACTTTGCAAGGCGCCCCAGTGCCGCGGCCTCCCCCTTTCCCTCATCCACCTCTCCAACGCCTTCCTCTCCCACCTTCTCCACGGCTCCATCCACCGCCCCACCCGCCGCCGTCAGACTCAGCTTCAAATGCGCTACCTCAATCCCCCGCTTGGTCAATTTACCGGCGATTCCCACCGCCAAATCCATCAGCCACTGATTTCCATCCACTGGCTCAGGGGGGCATGAAGCTCCGCTTGGGCCGGTTGGCTCCGCATGGGTTGGTTTTTCCTTGGCACTGGGGCGACTTGCAAAGTCACGGTCCTTTGCGGCCCCCTTGCCCTTCTTAGCCACTTTTGGGTTCGTGTCCCTGACGCCCGGTTTCAGCACACCTTGGATGTTAACCCATCCCAGCATGGCCTCGCCTACCGCATAGCGTTCATAGTCCATTTCCATCACCTCGCGGGTGTGGCCCTTTTCGGTGCTCAGAATATCAAATAACGCCTCCACTCCCAGCCCATCCCGGCTGGCGATCTCCAAAATCTTTGCCTCCGGATACTCCCGCTCCAGCGCCGCCCGCAGGTTCGCCAGCCGTTCCGGGGAAATCACATCCACCTTATTAATGGCGATGATTTCTGCTTCCTCCAGTTGTTTGCGGTAAATATAGTTAACGTCGGCAGAAAATAGCGATTCACCTTCCACCCCCAGGGACTGCATCGCCCGGTAAGGATCCACCACTACCGCATAGGGAGCCATCACCAATCCTTTTTGATAAATCTGTTCCAGAGGCAAACTCACTGTCGCCACCAGATCCGTGCAACTGCCCACCGGTTCCGCCAGGAAGACCTGCGGCTGACTGTGAGCCTCCAGCCTGTCCAGCGCCTCTACCAGACTCTCACTCCGGCAGCAAAAACACCCTCCCGCAATCTCCCTTACCGGTAAATCCAGCTCCTCTGCCAAGGCACTATCCACCAGCCCCGCTGCCTGATCATTGGTAATCAGCCCCACCCGTAAGCCCTTGCGCTGCAACGACAAAGCCAGCCTCAGCAGGGTCGTCGTTTTCCCCGCTCCGAGGAATCCTCCCAACATGATAAATCGGGGCTGGACTTTTTTTGACGATTTGCTAATTTTCTGTTTGACGGGGGGGGGGGGGGATGGGTGTAATGTCCATGTGCCGACAGATAATCGGTCTGGCGGTAAAAAATCAACAATTAAATCATCCAATTATGAATACACGCCGATCATTTATCAAACGAACAGGCAGCACTGCATTGTTGTTCGGGGTTGGTGTAGCTTCAACATCGCAGGCTGCTTGGTATCATCATATTAGCCAGGCTGGTGTATGCGAACGAACTGCTGGCAATACCAATACCTGCCGCAGCGGGGAAGCGGCAATTCCTGCCGGTGTTCGCCCCAGTTGGGTAAATTCGGGTCCGGTATGGACTTGTTCCGGAATGTGCAACAATCAAATTGTAACCATTTCGTGTGCAACACAAAACGGGGGAACCTGGGAAGGATCTGGCTCTAGCAGCGGATATTACATGTGCGAAGCATGGGAAAATTAAGACTGACAATGAAAACTATTTCCGGGTGGTTTCTTTGTGCATTTATCTTAGGTTACTTCATTACTGATTCATGCCGAAATTTAAACGAATGGCGCAACGGGAATGGGCGGGGGGAAATTACGCAGGGTTGAGATCTAACTTTCCGAGAAAGAAGAGGACCCGGATGCGGAAGGATTCGAATTTGGGAAGCCCATGGGCGGCGTGTTTGAGGCTTTGAATGACGGAGTTAATGCCTTCG
>CAMDJM010000165.1 GCA_945900785.1 Akkermansia muciniphila | reverse complement strand
ATGTGATGGTGATCGCGATGCTGATCCTGCTGGTGAAGGTGAATGAATACGTGAGGATCCTGCCTTCGCTGGGCTTGTATCTTTTTTCGGCGGCTATTTTGCTATCGGCTCTGGCGGGCGCGGCGTTGAGCCGGGCGCTGGCGCAGGAGGCAAGGCCCCCGGTGAATGATCCAAAGCCCCGGGCGCATCTGCGGGCTCCGGCGTGGCTGCTGCTGCTGGCTCTGTCCGTGGCGGGCACGGGGCAGGGGCTGAAGCGGCTCCGGGATGAGCTGGGTGGTGGCATGGTGCAGAGTGTTTCCCTGACCCGCCTGACAAATCGGGGCGAACTGCGGCGCTCCGTGGAAAAAACCCTGGCCTTGAAGGAACTGATGAAGGACGAGCACCGCTTTTTTTCGAAGGATACCTTGAAGCGGCTGGTGGAATTCGGCCAAGCGGTCACCACGGATGCGGGCTGGAAGGAGCCGGAAGCGTGGGTGACGATTGAGACGGGCGATGGCCGCCTTCTCAGCAGTAACCGGGTGCGGCCGGTGGATCTCGACGCCCGCTCGCTGGCCCTGACGTTTCATTTTGCGGAGCCGGTGCCCCGCCAGGACATCGCGGTGGTGCGCCTGATTTCCAGCATTGAGGTGGCCAGGATCATTGATGCGCCAGTCGATGAGGAAGTGATCCGGCGCGATGCGGACCCCTTCCGGGCCTGGACGAATGTGTGGCATGGGCGCATTTTCAGTCTGGATCTGCAGGGGGCCAGCACCGCAGGGTTCCGTTGGTCCCTCCTCCAGATTTCCCTGGGGGGTGCCGCCACGTTATGGTGCCTGGCGGCACTGCTGGGCGGCCAACGGAAGGAACCGTCCGGAGGGTAGCCCCTGCCTTTATTTTATGAAACTCACGGACGATCTCCAAAGCCGCCGCGCCCTGCATTTCAAGGGTGTCCTTTTCGCCGTGTTGGGCCTCATGGCCAGTGCGCTGCTGCTCCTGGAAAGCCCGCACCTGCATACGGCGGTGCTTCTGGGGATAGCGGTTTGGGCGTTTTGCCGGTTTTATTACTTTCTCTTTTACGTGCTCGAAGCCTATGCCGGGCGGGGCCGGAAATATGCGGGCCTGCTGGATGCTCTGGGTTACCTGCTGAAAGGAAAACGAGGTGAGTCAGACCAGCCCTGACTCCTGTTCTGGCGCTCAATTCAGGGCTTCCACCAGTGCGCGCTGGAGGAAGCGGCGGGTTGATTTAACCAGCAATTTCCTTTCGTAAATTTCCGGCGAGTTGCTATCTTCCGGCCTATGCGTCCGCCTTCCTTTTCTGTTATGTTTTGTGCTGGCGTGGGGTTCCTGGCGGGATGGGGGCTGCCCAGGTGGATTGCTCCGGCGCTTTTTTCCAGCGTGGATGCTCCGCCAGCCCCGGAGAGGGCAGGGGGCCAGCCGGCATCGCCAGTTCGCAGCAAACCGTCCCAAGGGAAGGAGCCAGAGACCGAGATCGCGGGAAATGTGTCGTCTACTTACCCGGGCGTGGCGGATCCCCAGGTCCTTGCTGCGCTGGAAAACCCGGACCTCATCGCCGCCGTGCGCGGACTCATCGCCCGCGAACAGGAGGACCACTGCGTGGATACCCGGCTGATCCAGCTCATCGAATCCCTCCCGGAATCCCGCCTCGCAGAACTACCGGCACTTCTCGCGGCAAACCCCGGCAAAGAATTGATCCTCCGCTTTGTCCTCACGCCATGGGCAGAGCGCCAGCCCGCCGCCGCCCGAGCCTGGGCTACGGGTCAAGGCTCCACCAATGCCACGGTCCTGACTTCTGTCCTGACCGGTTGGACCCGGCGCGACCCCGCCGCCGCCATGGAGTGGGCCACCACCCAGCCCCTCTCCACCAGCACCCGGGCGCTGCAAATCAGCCTGATCGAAACCCTGGCCGAAACGGATCCCGACCGCGCTTTGGCGGTGCTGCACGACACCGGCTGGATCCATACCAACAGCCAGGCCGTGCTCCGGCTGTTGAAGAACTGGGGCAGCCAGGATCCCACCGCCGCCTTGACCGGCCTGCGGGGGATGATGGCTACCTTTGGGATCAGCTCCAAGGCAGGCCAGGCCCCGGGAGATCCATTTGATGAGAAGTATAAGAATCAATTCAACGGACTCCTTGCGGCTGTTCTGAGTGGCTCCGCTAGTCGTTCCGCTGCGGATTTGGCTGATTTCATCCCCCAACTCACCCTGGAGAAAGCAACCGCCGGGGCCGAATCCATCGCGCGGGACTATCTCATGATGCACCCGGAGGCGGCGCAGGCCCTGCTGGCCAATCCAAATCCAGGAACGCCGGAAAAGGCCCAACTGCTGGTTCTGGCAGAAAATGGGGCTGGAGGTCTGCTGGAGAAATTGATGGGGTTTCAGGATCCGGCTTTCCGTCAGAATTTGCTGGCGGTGATCGCATCTCCAGCTTCCGGAAACAATCCTGGGGCGGAAATCGCCAACTCCAATGCTGTCCAGACCGCTGTGCTGCAAGCGCTATCCGAAACAGAAGCGCCCCTGCGAGGGGCGATAGTGGGGAATTTTGCGCAAAAAGCAGCGTCCAGCGCTCCGGAGTTTGCCAGAACCCTGTGGACGCACCTCGACCCGGCCCAACAACAACTGGAAGGCCCCCTGTTCATGCTCCGCCTTGCCTGGCAAGCCACCGGCAGCGCCTTGGAAATTTGGAAAAGTAGTCCTCCGCAGGTGCAGGCTTCCTCCCTGCGCGGGCTGGTGGCGGGCATGACAGCGAATAACCCGCAGGCAGCCTTGGCCCTGGCCATGCAACAAAGCGACCCGGAACTGAGGAACGAAGCGGTGACGGTCGTTTTGGTCAGGTGGGGAGAGCGTGCTCCTCAAGCCGCTGCCGCCGAACTGGAACGGCTCGCCCCCCAGTTGGACCTCGCCGCCATGACTCGTTTTCTTCCGCAGGCCGGAGACTTTACGGGGGGAGGGACGGCCGTTTCCTATCCAATAAACGACTTTACCGTAAAGAACCGCCTGAAAGCCCTGACTTCCTCTACCCACCCATGAAACTCACCCGATGGCATCTGATGGGAAGTCTGCTGGGGGCAGCCCTGGGCTATTTTTCCAACCCCTCCGCCGCCGGGCCTACGACAAGCCACGCAAGTGCCCTCCCTCTGCCTTCGGCCAATCCGCAAACAGGCCTGCCTCCCGCATGGAAAGCACAACTGGCCGCCGCCCGCAAAGCGCCTGCCTCCCGGTCCGAGACCGCCTGGGTGAAGTGGGCTTTTGCGGTGCCGGATGCGGACATAGCAGCGGCGGTCGCAGGCCTGAATCACCTCACCGATTTTCATGCCCTGCGGGTGCTCTTCTCCCGCTGGGTAGGCTTGGATCCCACGGCGGCCTGGAATGCCTTCAACCCCCTTCCCATTCCCGAAACAAATCTGACATGGTATGGGGATCGTGACGGCGAATCACTTTCCCTTTCATCTGAAAGTTTATCTGACACTCCCCGGTCGCGCATCATGGAGCGGATGCTCTACTCATGGCACCGCCATGACCCCGCAGCTGCCCTCGCCTACGCGCAAAAACTGAAATCAGAAAAAGCCGGCACCAAACGCACCGATTCCAATTATGGGATTTATCAAATCACTAGCTTCATCAGGGAAAAGTCCCTCTCTGCCACAGCTCCTGTAACCCTCCCGAACCTTGCCGCAGACGTGGCCGCAGCCGCCAGTTTGCCGGATTCCGGAACCAAACAAAAGACGATTCAAAGCACTTTGAAAAAATGGGCTGGTCAGGACGCGGATGCCGCCGCCCGCTGGCTGCTGGCGTTGCCAGAGGAAGACCGGGCAGGCTTGAAGCTCGGCGCGGCCGTCGATACCATCTTCAGTAAAAGCGCTCCGGCCCTGAGAGCGGAAATCTTCGCCACCAGTCTGCGCGGCTCGGGAATTTCACAGGAACAAATCAATCTCTTCCGCACGATTCCGAGGAATGAAATTGGGGGGCATCCCGAAAGCTATCAAACGAACCAGCAAATCAAACAAAGCGCCGCCGCTCTGGAACAATGGGCCAGCCTGGACCCTGCCGCCTCGCAAGTATGGCTGGCCGCCCAGCCGGAGGATGCGTTGAAATCCTTCCTCTTCGGTGAAATGGCCGGAACCCTCAGCCGGACTTCGCCGAACGACGCCATCGCCCTGCTGAAGGATCTGCCTGACCATCAATTGCCTGCTGCGGTGACCAGTCTTGCGTCCGGTTGGATACAAAAGGACGCCACAGCCTGCGCGGCGTGGGTTGCGAAAATTGATGACCCCGCCACCCGCGAATCCTGTCATCGGGCCATGGCCCGCTCCATCATGTCCTCGGACCCCGCCCTCGCCTTGCGCCTCAGCCTTCAAATTTCGGATGAAACCGTGCGCCGGGATATCCAGCAAAAGATCACCCAGGGGCTGAA
>CAMDJM010000164.1 GCA_945900785.1 Akkermansia muciniphila | reverse complement strand
TGATAAGACTTTGGCGCAGAGTGCGGCCCCGGGCCAGGAATTCTTTGCTATAAGAACCAGGTTTTCCAGCAATCAGGGACCTCAAACGGCCGCAAAATCTGAATACCCAGGTTTTTAAGGTTTTAGGACTAAGTCCGACAGGCTGCTAGCCTTGGCCCTGGCCCGGGCAACAGTGGCAAAACAGGGTTGGAGTTCCGCCTCCAGACGGTGTCCGGCAAGACGCGCGGCGACGAGCCGAAGGTGGCGATGACGATACCCAACCCGGCCCGCCGCGGTGCGTCCTGCAGGGTGGCCGCCTGAAGGCGGAACTCCAACCGGGGGGACGACTCCAACCGGGGGGACGACTCCAACCGGGGGGACGACTCCAACCAGGGATTCCTGCTTCCTTGCTCTATTTTCCAAGAAACAGCACCCCAGCGGCGACGAGCACCATCCAGCCGTCTGCCACCAGGCTGGAGCGGACGGACGGCCAACGCTGCGGCAGTGCATGCATGACGGCGAAGCCGGTCACACAAGCCGCGACTCCAACCAAAACCGGACGGGCCCATTGGTCAGCCGCCCAGGCTTGAGCCAGAGCCCCGGCAGCAATCGCCCCCAGCAGCCAGGGATACAGCTTGCCGAGCAGGCGCAGCTCAGGTCCGGCCTTGCCGGCATTTTCCCACACCCGGATGCCCATGGAATTCAGCGCACAGGCTCCAGCGAATAATATCACAGGACCGCCCCGCAGCAGTCCATCCCAATCCTGCAGGTGGGCAAAGGGGGCGAGCGCGGCCCCCATCGCGAAAAGATAGCCGCCGAGCACCTTCTTGACCATGACCCACGGCGGCGGATCAAAGTGAAATTTCAGCCCAAAGTAAACATTGGTCAGCAAAGTCCCCGCCGCGATGGCCCGCCAGAGTTGCACCGCGGGGGACCCATTTTCCTCCCCCTGCACCAGCCCGATGGCCATGAAGGCCGTGACCATGAGCAGAATCCCGCCACTCCCCTGCTTCCAGCGGGAAGCCGCCAGGATCAGCGCATAAAGGGCCACGCCCACGAGCACCCACAGGCCAGCATGCATGGTGATCCAGCGCATCCGCATGCCCGCCCAGGTGGCCGCGCCCAAGGCTACCAGCAGCATAAGAGGCAGCAGCCAATGCCCGTGGCGGCCCGCAAAAGCATGACGCGCCCCACTGCCGTAACCCAGCCTGGCATCACTCCAGCGGTCGGCCATGTAAATCAGCCAGACCGCCGCCGCCAGCACGCCGGAGTCCACCAAGGTCAGCCGTGCGCCCACCATTTTCGCAAAAACCGCCTGCCACGCCACTGCGACAGCCACGGCATCCAGCGCCAGCCCATTGACCCAAACCATAACGCCCGGGTTACCGGAAACAGGGCTATTCAGGGAAGGGGCAGGCATTATTGGATAGAGCAATGCACGGCCTGTTTCGCTTTGCAAGCTGCCGCGTCCCGGAATATCGCCCGCATTTACGGCTGCAACTCCTTCACTTTGAGGTTTTTGAATTCCACCTTCATCGTGATTTTCGGATGGATCTGCAGCCCGATGGGGCCGGGGCCCGCGAATTTCGCATCCTGATACTTTACCGCCTCCGTCCCATTGATCCATACCGTGAAGATATCACCTTTGGCTTGGATCTTAAAATGATTCCACCCGCCTGGCTTGAGCAGCTTCTCCCGGTCTTTGGCGCGGCCCGCTTCCGGGTATTTCCCGAGATAGAAGCAGCCCGTCATATCGATTTTCAGGCTGCTGGAAATGCCAATCTGCAGTTGCAGCTCAGGTTTGCGGAGCATGAATCCACTATCAATATCCCCCACCCATTTGGCCTCTGCCTCCAACTCGAAATCGCCGTATTCCTTCTCTGTCCAAAGCATGCAGCCGGTCTGCGCCTCATCGCTGGTGCCAGTGAGCACCCCATCCGCCACCGTCCAGAAATGGGGATTTGGTATCTTCCAACCGGAGAGGTCCATGCCATTGAAAATCGGCACCGCCTCCTGCGCCACGGCGGCGGTCATGCCCGCTCCATGCAGGAAAATCACAGGAAGCAGATGACGGAAAAAGCGGGGAAATGAAATCATGGCAGGTGATGGCGAGGTCCAAGGATCAGGAAACTGAATCTGAACCAATCAAAACGTCTGCCGCAACTTCTTTCTTCCCCAGCCCCCTCGAATCACTGGAATTTCCAGTTCCTGCCCTTGCCTTGCAGCGTGCAGGAGAAAAGTCTAGAGACGGGGCCTATGCTGATCGTCCTTCACAAGCCTTATGATGTGCTGAGCCAATTCACCCCGGAAATCCCGGGGCAGCGCACCCTGGCGGAATTCGGTTTACCCAGGGAAGTTTACCCGGTCGGCCGGCTCGACCGTGATTCCGAGGGCCTGCTGCTGCTGAGCAATGAACGGACCCTGGTGGAGCGGCTGCTGCATCCCCGGCAGGCCCATCCCCGGACTTACCATGCCCTCGTGGAGCGGGAGCCCACCCAGGAAGCCCTCGCCTGGTTGGCCCATGGCATCCCGCTGGATGGCAAGCCCACCCTGCCCTGCGGGGTGCGCCGCCTCATCCCCGCCCCAGCGTGGCCGGAAAGAGTGCCGCCCGTGAGGGTGCGGAAAAACGTGGTGGATTGCTGGCTGGAATTGATCCTGACAGAAGGCCGGAACCGCCAGGTGCGGCGCATGACCGCCGCTGCCGGACACCCCGTGCTCCGCCTGCTCCGCATCGCCACTGGGCATTATCAGCTGGGCGGCCTGCCAGCCGGCCAGTGGAAGGAACTCGATGCCGCCGGACGCGCCCTTGTTCTGATGGATAAATCCTAGCTTCACTATCTGCCGCCGTCGGGGAATTCCCGGACCGGAAGAAGCAAAGCAAAACCAAGCGGCAGCGGGTGAACCTCCAGACTTCCTGTTAACGTTTTTGGTGCCTCCGCCCAACCGTCAGGAAGGGCCGCCATGCAGAGTGCGGCTGCCGCGTTCGTTTTCCGTCTCCAGCACGGCGCATTCCGCGCCGCCCGGCCCAAACAAAGCTCCAGGTCCGCCGTTTCCACTAAGAATGGCGTCCGAAACGCTCGTCCCCGGCGATGTGGTGCTCTTGCAGTCCGGCGACCGCGTGCCCGCAGACATGCAGTGTGACCACTCTCATCACGGCCAATCGTTGGGCCGTGATGGGAATTTCATTTTGGTGGAGGATTTCTACCGGGTCGTTCACAGGCGGGAAATTGCGCAGGTTCTGGACTCTATCAATAATATGTCTGAGTCTATTTACTCAGAATTCAATCGAACAAACGGCGCTCGATGTCCGTCAAGATGGGCTTTGAAGTGAGCATCAGAGGATGGAAAATGACGGGGTATTCTAGATTCTCCGCACGATCCCAAATGGAGCTGATGGGTGGGAGGATGGCGAGGTCCATGGGCGTGCGATAAGAGGTGATAGGAATCCTACCAAGCCTGTGCTCGCTCGTGCTAAGATCGGCGAGAAATTGGCTGCCGGGTCGCATTTGTTCGGCCCCTTTGCTGGGGTAGAGCCATGCGGCCTTGGTGCCGTGATGGGGTGAGGATATGGTGATAAAGTTTTCACAACGTTTGGCTCCGTCCAGGCATTGCAGATAGTGACGGCTCACGAGGCCACCCATGCTGAAGGCGACGATATTCACAGGTTTCTTTTCCCCGAAATTGATATGGATGTCTTGTTGGAGCTGGAGCGCGAGTTTTTCCAAGCCGCCGCGTCCGTCGCTGGGGGTTAGGCGGATGATGAGGCAGTTTGCTCCGCGTTTTTCGATGCGTTTTTTGAGCATCCTGAAAGTGGTGCCAGTTTCAAGGAAGCCATGCACCAGCACGATGTTTTTGCCATCAGTCATGGCATCAGGTTTCACTCGCTGGCCGGTTGTGCAACCAATCGTGAGAAAGCTAGCAAGGAAGGCTAAAAGTCTGCGTTTCATTGAGGTAAGTCGACCGGGTGGCCATTTCATCTCGCGGCCACCTAACAAGTAGGTGTGGAGATGAGGCACCGCTTCGCCGCCATTCGGGCCATTGTTGGTGACAAGGCCGAAACCATCTGCTGCGGGGCCTTCGGCAGTAGCGGCTTCACCTGCAATGGTTAATTAATTAATGGCCAAACAGATTTTGATCATCGCCTGTCTCCAGCCCGATGCGTGGGTTAGTTTTGGTCTAAAAAATGCAGTATCGACAACCAAAAGTAAAATAGCAAGATACAGAATTGTGACAAAAAATGCTTCATCGCAGGTAAAAAGTGAACTTTTGCAGCAAAATCCAGCATTATTAGCCCACGAACCATCCCTTCCCCTCCTCAACCACACGCCACGGCCCCCGGAGTCTCTCATTCCCGCCCCACCCGTTTTCCCGAAATGCTCCTCCAGTTGCTCCATCTGCTCCGCAAGCAGGCTCAGACATCCTGACCGGCCGGAAGGTGAGTGCGGAACCTTGAGGAAAGGAGATGAACCGGTCGCTCTGGCATTTGGCGGCCACCGTGGTCCCTGATCCCGGAGGGATC
>CAMDJM010000163.1 GCA_945900785.1 Akkermansia muciniphila | reverse complement strand
CGGGGCTGGAGTTCCTGCATGATGACGGTCCGGTCCTCTTTTTTGGCCCAGCCGGGGAAGGCAGGGCCATCAAGGTTCCGGGCGAGGCGGATGCGGCTGGTGAGGACGATATCGCGGCAGGGGCCGTCGTGTTCCATCCACTCGGGGGGGCGGCGGAGAAGGGTAGTGAACTTCATCATGGGTGTGGGGGAGGAAAGTTGTCAGGATCCGGCTGCCCGCCGATGGAATGGCCGGGCCGGGATGGCAGCGGAAAAGTCAGACCCTGACACGGGTGGGGTTTTCGAAGGAGGCGATTTCGGCTTTTAGGCGGGCGGCATCCTCATAGGCTTCGCTGGCAACCGCAGCATCCAGAGCGGCGCGGAGTTGGACGAGCTGGTCTTCCTGGGCCTGGAGGCGGTGGATAGCAGCCGGGACTTTGCCAATGTGCCGGGTGCCTTTGTGCATGGCTTTGAGCAGGCCCTCCATGCCGTCGCCAAAGGTGCCATAGCAGGCTGCGCACCCAAGGCGGCCGGTCTTGCGGAAAGTGCTCTGCGTCATCCCGCAGGAGGAACAGGATTTTTCCCGCGGCTGGGTCTCGACGCGGGCTCCCTGACCAAAACCCAGCAGCATGTCCGCCAGTTGGAAGCCGGTGGGATCAGTGACTCCTTTTTCCTTGGCGCAGGCCTCACAGAGGTTGATTTTCTGCATGTCTCCCTTCACGATTTGGGTAAGGAAGACGGTGGCAGTTTTGGCGTCGCAGACGTCGCATTTCATAGGGGGCAACAGGAAGGGTAAGATATTGGAATCTCCATAAGATACGGCAGAGAAGCGTGGACGAAAGAAGGATTTTCCAAAGAGTGCGGGTTGCCGGCAGGGACGGTCCAGTTGCTATGCCACTGCTGATCAGGTGGATTTGGCCCCGGGTTTTGGTTTTCCTGCGCGATTTCCCGCCGGGCCATGTTTACCCGCCGGGCTTTGAATTCCAACAACAGAACCCCGGAAGCGCCGCTGCCCAGCCCGCTAAAAAGTCAGGAGGATCCTGCCGTTGCGGCTGGATGGTGCGGCGTGCGCTTGAATTCCCCGGAAGGCTGGACGTGGCTGCAGGATGAGCGAGTACATCAACCAATCAGGCGGGCCTTCCATCGGCATCATCGGCGGCAGTGGATTATATGATATGGAAGGGGTGGAAGACCGGACAGAGCACGCGGTGGAAACGCCTTTCGGGGCACCTTCGGATGTAATTCTGGGCGGGCGTCTGGGCGGCCGCCGGGTGTTTTTCCTGCCCCGGCATGGACGGGGGCACCGGATTTTGCCAAGTGAATTGAATCACCAGGCAAACATCTGGGCGCTCCGCTCCCTCGGGGTGCGCTGGATTATTTGTGTGACCGCTGTCGGCAGCCTGAAGGAGGAGTATGCGCCGCGTGACATTGTGCTGCCGGACCAGTTCTTCGACCGCACGAGCCGCCGGGAACACCACACGTTTTTCGGTCAGGGCATCGTGGCCCACGTGGGCTTCAGCGATCCCGTGAGTGGAGGGCTGCGGGATATCCTGCGGGGAGTCTGTCAGGAACAGGGCCGCCGGGTTCACGACCGCGGGACCTATGTCAACATGGACGGCCCGGCTTTCTCCACGCGGGCTGAAAGCCATGCGAACCGCCAGTTGGGTTTCGACGTGATCGGCATGACCAATCTGCCGGAAGCCAAGCTGGCCCGGGAGGCGGAAATCGCCTTGGCAACCCTGGCGATGATCACGGATTACGATTGCTGGAAAATTGAGGAGGAACCGGTTAATGCCCAGACCGTGGTCGGTCACCTGCTTGCCAATGCCGCTGCCGCCAAGGAAATCCTCGCCGCTGCGATCCCCCGCATCCCGCTGGTGCCGGATTGGCCAGAGCATCATGCCCTCGAAATGGCCCTGATGACGGACCGTTCGCTCTGGCCGGCCGAAACCGTGGAGCGACTCCGCCCGATTTTGGCGGGCCGAATGTGACAATTTGCCTTGGAGTGACGAAATCGTTTCCAGGTTTCCGTGGAGGTGCTATGGTAGCCGTCCCATTTGCACTCCAATGTCTGATTCCCTTCCTGCCGCCGCCACTGGTGGTCCCATTTTGCCTGTCGCCTTGGCCTCACTGCCCGAAGGGCTGCCGGCGGCTGTCCGTGAAAGCCGCCCCATGCTGCCGGATGGCGTGCCTTTCCGGAGCAAGGAAGTCAGCTGGCTGGCGTTCAACTCCAGAGTGCTCCAGGAGGCGGGGAATCCTGAAGTGCCCCTGCTGGAACGCCTGAAATTCCTCGGGATCTATTCCTCCAATCTGGACGAATTTTTCCGTGTGCGCATCGCCACCCTGATGCGCCTGGTGATGCTGGGGAAGGACTACCGGAAACTCCGCCTCCCCGACCCGAAGGCGACCCTGCGCGAAACCAAAAGCATCATCAAACGCGATGCCGCTATTTTTGACAGGACCTATGATGAAATTTTCGCTGCTCTCGGGGAACAGGGAATCCGTCTCATCAACGACACGGAAGTGCCCAAACCGCTCAAGCCCTGGCTGAGTGAGTTTTTCCTGACCAAAGTCAAGCCACGCATCATGCCTATCGTGATCCGGAACTACAGCCAGCTCGGTGGTCTGCGGGACCAGCCCATGTATCTGGCTGTGGAAATGGGACGCGCCGGACGGATGACGCGCCTCGCCCACGCCCTGATCGAGATCCCCACGCCGGAGCTGCCGCGCTTTGTCACCCTGCCGGAATACAAGGGGCAGCGCCTCGTCATGTATTTGGATGACATCATCCGCTATGGCCTGCCCAGCATATTCACCGGCCTGCCTTATGACAAGTTTGACGCCTACGCCATCAAGTTCACCCGCGATGCCGAAATGGGTTTCGATGATGATGTCACAGAAAGTTTATATGACAAAATCGCCGAAGGCCTGCGGAGCCGCCAGAGCGGGCAGGCCGTGCGCATGAACTACGACTCCCGCATTCCTGTCACCTTCCTGAAGCTCCTGACCGATAAACTGAAAATTGGTGATGAGGACACCCTGATGCCAGGGTTCCGCTATCATAACCGGCGGGACCTCGTGAAATTCCCTGCGCCGGACCAGCTCGGTTATCCCCGCGAGTTCCCGCTCCCGCATCCCCGGCTCAGCGGCAAGCGTCACTCCGTCTTCCGCGTGCTGCAGGATCACGATCTCCTGCTGCATCTTCCCTATCATTCCTTCTCCCATTTTTTGGACTTCCTGCGCGAGGCCAGTCTGGACCCCCTGGTCCAATCCATCTACCTCACGCAATACCGTGTCGCCGGGCGCTCCTGCGTGGCCCGTGCCCTGATGAATGCGGCGCAGAATGGCAAGGAGGTGACCGTGCTGATCGAGCCCCAGGCCCGGTTTGACGAAAAAAATAACATCGAATGGGCCAACCGCTACCAGGAGGCCGGCGTGAAAGTGATCCTGGGCGTGCCCGGCCTGAAAGTGCACGCCAAGATGTGTCTCGTGGTCCGCCACGAAAGTGGGGCCGACCGCTGTTACAGCGCTATCGGCACAGGGAATTTCAACGAGGACACCAGCCAGTTTTACACCGATCACATGCTCCTGACCTCCCATGCCGGGATGGGGGCTGACATTTTGGAAGCCTTCCGCTTTTTCCAGGCAAACTGGAATCCGCCGGTGCTGCATCATCTCGTGGCCGCGCCTTTCAATCTCCGGGCCGGCGTCCGGTATTGGATTCAAAACGAGATCGAACACGCCAAAAATGGGAGGGAGGCCGGTATTTCCATCAAATTGAATAACCTGGCCGATCCTGAGATCACTGCCCTGCTATACGATGCCAGCCAGGCCGGCGTAAAGGTCAACCTGATTGTGCGGAGCATGTTCTCCGTGATCACCGGAGAGTCGGTCAGCAAAAACATCCGGGGCATCGGCATCGTCGACCGCTACCTCGAACACAGCCGTATCCTGGTCTTCCGGAATGGCGGATCCCCCCGCTACTTCCTCAGCTCCGCAGACTTCCTGCCCCGGAATTTTGACAGCCGCTTTGAAATCGTCTGTCCCATCTACGACCTCCGGCTGCAAAACAAACTTCAGCGCTACCTCGACATCCAGTGGAGCGATAACACCAAAGCACGGGTGCTGGACAAACGGCTTGGCAACGCGCTGGTAAAACGGGAAGGCCCCCCCGTCCGCGCCCAGGCCGCCGTGCGCGACTGGCTGACCAAAATGGATCACAGGTAAAAGCAAGGCGTGGGAGTGGCCTGACTCTGTCCGCTAAGGCCTGGAGCATGCTATCCGGCATCGGAGACCCATTTGTCATCGGATGACCGTTGCTTTGAAATGGCGGAGGGACTCCGCCACTGCCAGTAGCTTTAAACAAGGATCGGATTGATCACTTTGCCGAAAACGTCTGTCAGGCGGTAGTCGCGGCCCTGCTGGCGGTAAGTTAGTTTGGTGTGGTCAATGCCGAGGAGATGGAGCATGGTAGCGTGGACGTCGTGGACGTGAACGGGGTTGTCAGCGGGTTTGTAGCCCAGTTCATCGG
>CAMDJM010000162.1 GCA_945900785.1 Akkermansia muciniphila | reverse complement strand
AAAAAGAGCCACGACCTGAGCTTCAGCAAGGACAACCGCTTCCTCTGGAAAGACGGCACCCCGGCCACGTCCGGGGTGAATCTGCTCGGTAATTTTGCGGACAAATCCAAGGTGCGGAATCCTACCGTGTGGTGGGTCTGGGAAAAGTCAGGGCACATCGCCTCCCACTACGATACCTTGGTCCGGGTGCAGCAGAACAAGGTCTTCAAGGGGCTCTACGATATTGTGGAAAATGGCAACGGGGCCTGGCTGCAGCGGCAGGGACTGGACGAAGCCGGGGCGCTCTACAAGGTCTACAATCAGTTGGATTCCACGGCCGGCACGGAAAAGAAAAATCCGGATGATACCAACGTCACCGACCTGAATGCCCTCATCACCGGACTGGATCCTTCCAAGACGTTAACAAACAGGCTGCGGTATCTTTATGACAACGTCAACGTGCCCGCCCTGATCAACTGTCTGGCCACGCACTCGCTGGTGCTGAACCGGGATTTTGGCCACAAGAATTTTTACATGTATCGGGACACGCATGGCACCCTCGAGTGGAGCATTTTGCCATGGGATCAGGACCTTTGCCTGGGACACACCTGGACGGGGTCGCAGAATTATTTTGATGATGACATTCACAGCCAGGCGGCGCTGCAGATCGGGGTGCCCAACCGTCTGATCGAACTCGCCTACAGCACCCCGGAGTTGAATCAGATGTTCGTCCGGAGGCTCCGCACCTTGGCGGACCAGTTCTACGTTTCCGCGACGGAGACGAATGGGCCCATTGCCCAACACATCCGCGGCCTGCTGGACCAGATCGACCTCACCCCTGACAACGTGGCCGGTGGCAAGGATGACGCCGACCTTGAAGCCCGGGCATGGGGTTTTTGGACCGATGGCAATGGGGGAGCGCAGATTCCTTACACCGATTCCAAAATGGCATGGAATACCGCCCGGCAGCAGGCCGCCCGCATTCTCAGCACCAACGCGATTCCGCCCAACGCGGGAGGTCCCGCCTACGACGACGGCACCACTTCCCTGCGGCCTTTCCTCCCCGGCCGCCGTGATTTCTTCTTTAAAACTGTGCCCCCCACCAGCCCGGGGCTGAGTGGTGCCCTCGCTACCCAGACCTTCCCGGCTTCCCAGCCGGCGGTGCCTTCCGTTATCATTGAGCAGATCAATGCCGCGCCCCTCACCGGCACCTATCAGGGACAGGAGTATTTTGTGATCCGGAATCCCAACAACTATGCCGTGGACCTCTCCGGCTGGAAGCTCGGCGGATCCATCTCCATGCTGTTCCAGGGCGGCACCGTGATTCCCGCCGCTGGATCGCGCACCACCCAGACGGCCAATGCCGGTTATGCGGATCAAATGATCGTGGCCAATCAACCCGCCGGGTTCCGCGCCCGCACCGTGGTGCCGGGGGGCAATCAATACCGCCTTGTGACCGGTCCTTACCAGCATCAGCTGAATGCCAGGGGCGGGCGCATCACCCTGAGCCGTCCGGCCGATCCGCTGAACCCTGCCGCCGGCTACGTGGAGGTGCAGGCGGTGGACTATACCGGCACCCCGACGCCATGTCAGGATTTCCTGCGGATCACCGAACTGAACTTCCGGCCTGCGCCTGCCACTCCAGACGAGCTGAACGCCCTGCCAGGTTTGGTGGCTGGTGATTTTGAGTATATGGAATTGTTCAACGCCGGTCCCAATACCCTGCAGCTGGGTGGGGCCTACTTTGAGGAAGGCGTGGAGTTTGTTTTTCCGGCCTCCTATCCTCTGGCCTCCGGGGAGCGCTGTGTGGTGGTGGCCAGTCAAAGCGCTTTCCAGCTCCGTTACGGCTTCACCGCCAGGATTGCGGGGGAATTCATGGGTGCCCTGGATAACGGTGGCGAAACCCTCCGCCTGCTCGATCCGTATGGAGAGGAAGTGTTGGATTTCACGTATGATGACGACTGGTATCCGGTTCCCGCTGGCCAATACCGCAGCTTCAAGGCGGGTGAGCCGCTTCCTTTGTTTTCCGAATACGGCAACCGTCTTTCCTGGCAGTTGAGCGGGCCTTCAGGCGGCACGCCGGGGGCTGCCGATCCGGAGCGCTCCGTCGTCTACGAAGGCTGGCGCTACGGCTTTTTCAGCAATGCAGAGCTGCCCACGGTGGAATTGCCAGATCTTCCCGCCGCGCCCTATGCCGATCCGGATCAGGACGGCTGGCGCAACATCGAGGAATATGCCTTCGGCAGCATTCCCACCTCGCCCCATTCCAAGGTGCAGGTGGACGCCGGCCGGATCAGTCAGGATGGCGGGGAATACCTCACTATCACCTTCACCCGGTTTATCAAACCCCTTGATTTGATCTACAGCGTCGAGTGCAGCAGCGGCGGTGCCCCCTTCACCTGGAGCCCCGAAGCCGAGCAGACCGGCCCCGGCCGCGCCCTCCGCGACGGCATGGAACGCGTCACCTACCGCGACACCCAACCCATCAGCGCCAACCGCAAACGTTTCATGCGCGTCATTGCCCGGAAGTAGGGTCAACGATTTTTTCTCTGCGGTCTCTGCTTTTTGTTTTCTCCTGCCTGCTCCTGTCGTGGCGGCGGTGAAGCCGAATTTCGTGATCCTCTTTATCGATGAAATGGGGTATGGCGATAGATGGCGCTTGCTTTCCAAGGGAATCTTGAGGAAACAACTGTTAATGGCTTTTACCTCCTCTGCCGTATGATCACGGCTCTGCCAGCCGGTCTTGACGACCGGGAGTTGATGCATTTGACGCAGGGGGGAAATCAGGAGGCCTTGGGCATGCTTTATGACCGGCACGCTTCCCTGATGTATGCGGTGCTGGTGCAGAAGCTGGAAGATCCGGCAGAGGCGCAGGATGTGGTGCACGATGTTTTTGTCAAGCTGCACCGCCGGAATTTCCTCTACAACCCGGCCTTGGGCACCCCCATTGCCTGGCTGTTGACGGTGGCGCGGAATGCGGCCATCGATAAGTTGCGCCGGATGTCCGTCCATCAGAAGTTTCTCAAAAAAAAGCTGCTGGAAGAGGAACCCAGCGCTCCGGCCCACCAAGGACTCCATGAGGATGAGGTGGATCTGCTGGGGAATTGTCTGGGCAGCCTGCCCGACCACCAAAAATCGATGCTTCAAATGGCTTACTACAGTGGACTGACCCAGCAGGAGATTGCCGAGCGCACGGAGCATCCGCTGGGCACGGTAAAAGCGCGCATCCGCCGTGGCCTGCAACGGCTCAGAGATTGCCTGGAGGGGAAGCTATGAGGGAGGACGGGAGCGCCACAGAAGAGGCTGCATTGTATGTTATGGGGCTGCTGGACGGGGCTCAAGCGGCAGAGTTCGAGGCCCGGATGGGGGAGGACGCCGCGTTGGGCTTAGCCGTGGCCTCCCTGAACAACGCCACGGTGGCTCTGGCCCGGGCGGTGCCCCGCGTGGCGCTGCCTGCCTCTTTGCGGGAACGGCTCATGGCCAGTATCGCGGAGCCCCCAAGTCTGGCGGAGGCGGTGCCAGCAGGATTCCACGTGGTGCGCCATGATGAGGAAGGCTGGCTGGATACCCCAATCCCCGGATTCCGCATCAAAGTCCTCGTCTCCAAGCCCGGCATTGGATACGAAATGCTCATGGTGGAGTTTGCCCCGGGAACGCGCTACCCGGCGCACCAGCATGAGGCCCCGGAGCAGTTGTTCGTCTTTTCCGGCACCCTGCAGACGGAAGGACGGGTGCTGGGAGCGGGCGATTTCATCCACGGCGAGGCCGGGAGCCACCATCAGGAACTCTATTCCCATGAGGGTTGCCGGGCGGTGCTGGTGCGGCGGGCGGCGTAAGCGCAGCCTTTCCGGGAGTCCTTGGTTTTGCCGGTTGGTGGACCGAGGACTGGGCGCAGGGTTACCTGAAATAACTTGAAAACCGGCCTCGCCTCCAAGGGGCTTCAGTGGAAAAACACCATCCTTCTTCACCCGTGGGGGACTTTAGTTTCACCTTCCGGCAGGGCACGCCATTACGGGGCCTCCAGCCAAATCCAGCGAACGTTTCCAAATCAAATGAATATTGCCCTTACCCTATTCCTGAGCGTGGTCTCGGTCTTCTCCGTCCTATTCATCGTGCACCGCTACCGGCTGGCCACGCCGGAGCAGCGGCCGAAAATCATCTGGGCTGCCTGCGGTGCCGTGGCGGTGGCCGCAGGGATGTTGCTTTTTATGACCGTCCGGTAGTTCCAGCGGGCATAAGAAGAAGGTTCCTTGAATTGCCAATGCTGGGTCTCTTCGATCATGAAAGAAAAAACCGGAAATGTATGTCTTCAGTCCCCGGATTTATTAAAAGTGGCCCGCTAAGGAGATACGGATTTAAGTATTTCTACTTCTCGGTTTACCCGGATTGGAGTGTGGAAATTTCGTTTAATGGCGAAATTCTTCATGTTGCCACCAAAAAAGGTTCAGTTCTGCTGGATGGTTTCCCTAATAAATATGGAAAGATAGTCTATCGTGAGTTCAAAGATCCGGGGGTTCCACGTTACAATCTTCTCATTCAGTGCCCTCCAGGCAACGCTGAAGCTCCTTCCGAATTTAGAATAGAAGTCAGAAGAATGGATTCAACGAAAGTGTGGTGCGGGCAGAGTAGCCGGCCTATTGAGGTAACTTGGCAACGGGATGGAGATGTTTACTACCTTAAATTTCCGAATTTTCAACTATGGCT
>CAMDJM010000161.1 GCA_945900785.1 Akkermansia muciniphila | reverse complement strand
ACCCGGAAGCCCTATGACGAAGCGGAAGCCTTCAAAATCACCCCGCGCTCCCTCGAACGCCAGCACGCCCAACTCATCAAACAGGCCCAATCCCTCGGCTTCCAACTCGTTCCTGCTGCGTAACTTATAAATGAGTTATTCAGGAGGTTAAAATGCTTTTCCAAGGCGACGACCAGTTGCAGGGCGTCCACGGAATCCAACCCGAGTCCTTCCGGACCGAAGAGCGGAGTGTCATCGCCAATTTCCTCCGGGGTCATCTGGAGCATCAGTTCGTCCACCAGGATGGCTTTTAGAGTCTGGGGCAAATCTGGGAGCATGGGCAGGGGAAAAATTTGGGGAATCGGTAAACTGGGCGGGAAACAGCGCCAGTTCAAGTCACAAGTCTTCCTGCCGGTTTGCCTGTTTCGCGGATGGGAAAATAGGAAGGAGAATAAGAAAAGCTTGAAAAGAGACAAATGGCGGGTATCTTGCAGCCAAATGACTCCGAAAATCCAATATATCTGCACCGAGCCGGCAGAAATGCGGCTTGGGGAAGCAATTGCCCTTTACGACACCCCGCCGGAAAACCACTGGCCGGAGGTGCTGCGGAAAATGGGGCATGGTCAGGGCACTGGACCTTCTTTTTTGCGGGTGCGGGAGGCAGTGAATGAGGGTTTGGAACGTGCGGCCTTTGATGATTTGAAGGACAGCTATGGAGTAAACGCTGAAACCATGGCACGGGTGACCCGCATTCCGATGCGCACGCTCAGCCGCCGGGAGCGTTTCAAGCCGGAAGAATCCGAACGGATTCTCCGGGTGGCTGGGGTCTTCCAGTCGGCTTTGGAATGCCTGGAGTCGCCGGTGGCGGCCCGTCGCTGGCTGAATGCCCCTAAAATGGCCTTGGCCGGGCTGACGCCGTTGGAATGCTGCGACACGGAAGCTGGAGCGCGGGAGGTGGAGCAATTGCTGCTGCGATTGGAATATGGGGTGTTTGCCTGAGGTATGTCAGGAATTCAAGATTTTGCTACTCAGAAGGGTCAACATGGAATACCCGCTATGCTGACTGCATTCCGCATCGTGAAAACGTCCCGGGCAGCAACGGCTATGGATGGGGAAGGTGCCCGCCGGGCTGGTGGACGCTGGAACTCCCCCGGCACGCGGATGGTGTATGCGGCGTCCAGTCTCTCCCTGGCGACGCTGGAGGTGATAGTGCATTTGGATGACTATCAACTGCTCAGATCCTTGTATTGCACGATCCGGTTGGAGATTCCGGAGACGATGGTGGTGCGCCTGGAAGAGGCCCAATGGCCAGTGGATTGGAATGCTGCGGTGGCAGGAGAGGCGACCCGGCGGATGGGCGATCACTGGATCCGGCGTGGGATGGGGGCGGTGCTGGCGGTGCCTTCGGTGGTCACGCCGGGGGAGTGGAATTATCTGCTGAATCCCGTGCATCCGGAAATCGCCCGGATTGAGGTGGCCGCGCCAGTGCCGTTTGAATTGGACGCGCGCATTTCAAGCCAGGAAGTCTAGCTGGATAGCGGTCAGGCCCGGGCGAGGACGAGTGCGGCGTGATATCCCCAAAACCCCAGAGAGTTGGAGAGCACCATGCCGCTTCCCAGTGGGCGTCCGGGCTCCCGGGGCACGTCCAGGGGGCCAAGGGTTGGGTCCAGGGGAGTATCGCAGGTCAGTCCCGCCTGGGGGGGCAGCCAATTCCCGGCGAGGGCGGCAAGGGCGATGATGGCTTCCAACAGAGGCGTGGCTCCCAGGGCATGCCCTGTCACGGGCTTGGTGCTGCTGAGTGGTGGGATGTCCTGACCAAACACCGTGCGCAGGGCCGCGGTTTCCGCCCGGTCATTCAAGGAAGTGCCGGTGCCGTGAGCATTGATATAACCGATCTGTCCGGAGTCAGGATCATGTTCCCATCCTGCCATTCGCAGGGCGCACCGGATGGCTCCAGCCAGGGCTCCGCCGTCTTCACTCAGCCCGGTTTTGCCAGCGCTGTCATGAACGCTGAGAGCCCAACCCGCCAGCCGCCCCAGGGGCAAGGCCCCGCGGGAGGCGGCGTGGGAGGCCCGTTCCAGCACGAGGAAACCGGCGCCTTCCCCCAACAGGAGGCCGTTTCTGCCGGCTTCAAATGGCCGGCAGACGCGGGCGGGATCCGGATGCGAGCCCAGCAGGCCAGCGGCGGCCATGCCAGGAAAAACCAAGCCGTTCTGCACGCCATCCGCGCCCCCGGCCAACATCACTTTGGCATGGCCGAGGATCAGTTGTTCCGCTGCATAGCAAATTGCGGCGGCTCCGGAGGCGCAGGTCGCGGATACCGTCATGCCGGGGCCGCGGGCACCAGCCTGCTGGGCCACCGCGCCGCTGAGCGCCGCCAGAGTGGTGGTGGCGGTCAGGGTGGGACGCGGTCTCCGGTTTCCGGACAAATCCTTCTGCGCGGTCTCCCATTGAGCCTGACAGCCGCGGGAGGTTCCTACCACCACGCCGGTCTGCTCCGGAGCAGGCAGACCGCTCCTGGAGCTTCCATCCTGGAGCGGCACCAGCCCGGCTTCGCGGATCGCTTCATCCGCCGCTGCCAGGGCAAATTGCACGCTGGGATCCAGACGTTTTCCTTTCCCAATGCCAGGAAAGGCTTCCACCAGACAAGCGGCATACCGATGGCCGGCGACCTCCACCCAGCGCCCGCCGGGCTGGCCTATCCTCACCGCTTCCAACAGTGGCCCGGTGCCGTGTCCACAGCCGGATACCGCTCCGCGTCCTGTCACCACGATCGGATCGTCCCTCAATTCCTGCATCAAACTCCAAGCCATTCGTTCCATCCTGTCCGTCCCCCTGCATCCGGCAATCGAAAGAGTCGGTTTTACCCCCCGTCGGCATCAGCCGGTCATCGGGGCCATCCTGGTTTGCCGGGTGGCTTCATAGAGCACGATGCCAACCGCCGTGGCCAAATTCAGGCTGCGGACCCCCTGCTGGGGAATGGTCAGGCATTGCTCCGGGTGGGCATTCAGCAGGGTTTCGGGCAGTCCTTTGCTTTCGCGGCCAAACACGAGGTAATCTCCATCCTGAAAGGCCTGGTCCCAATAGGCCTGCCGGGTTTTGGTGGTCAGGTAGAAAAACCGGGCAGTGCCGGCGGAGGCCTGAAGGGCGGCGAAATCCGGCCAGCGGCGGCATTCCACATCTTTCCAATAATCCAGGCCGGCCCGTTTCAGGGTGCGGTCATCAATTGCAAATCCCAAGGGGCCCACCAGATGCAGCACCGCACCCGTCGCCAGGCAAAGCCGGCCGATGTTTCCGGTGTTGGGCGGGATTTCCGGTTCGATGAGGACAACGTGGAGCATAAACGTCAAAATGGGGCGGCAGCTCCTGAGCTGCCACCCCAATTTTTTACCCGACGCACAAACAATGCAAAAAATCCCAGTCGCCCGGCCCGGGGGCGGATGGATCAGGGCACGGCTGCGGTCTGTGCTGGTTCCGGTGCCGGAGTCAGGAATGGGGTCAGGTCCAATTTCCCATAGAGCAATGGAATGCCCGGAGCAGCAGGTGCGGCGGACACTGGTCCGACTGGTGCAACTGGTTCTTTTCCAGCCGGTTCCATGGGCATTTCCCCAACAATGGGCGCGGGTGCAGATGGCACCATCATTGGACTTTGCGAGGCATCCGGAGGCAGGGCCACCGGGGCCATGGAAAGTTCTTCTTCCGTGACCTCAGGTGGAGGGGAGGACATCAGGGAGGTTAGGCTGTTATCCTTGCTGCCGGGGTTGCCCGGCAAATCATGTCCACTTGACACGGTAGGCACAATCAGCATTTCCGGTGGAGACTGATAGATGGCGGTCGTCAAAGCGCTGGGTTTTGGGATATCCACCAGATTTCCTTCCAGCGTGGGCATTTCCAAGGGCTGCGCATTGGTTTCGGACAAGGGATCATTTCCCGCCAGATTGCTCGTCAAGGCCCGCACTGGCACGGTGGTGGGGGAAGGGGTGGTCGCCTCTCCGCTGTTCAGGCTGGAGGGCACTTCGGATTCGATTTCCCATTGGGAAGCATACTTCCCATTCTTAAACAGGCTACAGGAACTCAAGGTGGCGGCAAGCAGGGTCAGGCCCAGCGGGCGGTGGAGAGAGAGGAAGAAGGTTTTCATTTACCAGAACTATAATGATTTTCGTAAAATAAATCAAGGTAATTTCCATAAATTTTTAGGCTTTCCGTAATATAAATCAAATCCCGCCAATCGCCTCATCTCCGAGTGGTCCTTCCCAGATCCGACTGGAGGCTTTCAGTGGCTGAGTAGGTTCGTGAAAACTTTTGGCAAGGCATTTCCCTTTGCAAAGCCCCATCCCGGCGGCTTTAGCTTTCCTTTTCTTTTCCCACCCACTCCTTATGAAATACGACCTCATCGTCATTGGCGGCGGCCCAGCCGGATACGTCGGCGCCATCCGCGCTTCCCAGCTTGGTAAAAAAGTCGCCGTAGTCGACTTTGACCGCCCCGGCGGCACCTGTGGGAACTGGGGTTGTATTCCTACCAAGGCTCTTCTCAAAACCGCCGAGCTTTACCACCTCATGAAGCACCGCGCCGCCGAGTTCGGCCTCACCGTCGAAGGCCTCAGCTACGACTGGAGCAAAATCGTAGGCCGCAGCCGCAAGGTCAGCGATAAATCCTCCTCCGGCGTCTCCTTTCTCTTCAAGAAAAACAAAATCGACTACATCCCCGGCACCGCCTCCCTCGCTGGCGCCGGCAAGGTCGAAGTCAC
>CAMDJM010000160.1 GCA_945900785.1 Akkermansia muciniphila | reverse complement strand
TCCAGCTTCCCAAAATCGGCCCTCCCCCCGCACCGAACTTGACATCGTGGGTAGATGGATTAGTAAAGAGAACGCACCCGGCAGTATAGCTTAGCTTAGCCAGTCGGTGGCCGGACTTCGGGGTCCACCTCAATCCCCAATCCCCAATCCCCAATCCCCAATCCCCCATCCCAGAATATGAAAACACTTATTTCATTCGAAACCCTTGCTACTGCTCTTATCGCCATCAAATTGCTTGCAGGATCGGCAAATGCGGCCGTGATCTTGGACAACACGCTCGATGCGACGAATTCGCTGACCACGAGCCTTGGCTCCATAACAGTCAGTAATTACCAAGCCAAGATCTTTACAACCCCAAGCACCGGAAGCTGGGCGCTCGATGGGATGAAGATGGGCCTCTATAGCAGCAGCGGAGCCGTTGCAAGAACGGTCTCGGTGGACCTGAAGGCTGTGAATGGTTCCAATAACCCTACCGGATCGGTTCTAGCTACGGAGAGCTTCACCCTGAGTCTGACCAGCACTCCCACCTACTATGATTTCGATCTTAACGCAGCCGATTGGGCCCTGTCCTCCGGGATGACTTACGCACTGGTCTTTAGTAGCGACGCTTCTTCTCCAACCACCGCGTGGACCCAGCCGCCAAGCAATAACGTCTACTCGATGTCGGATGGTTTCACGTTCGAAGGTACCCGGCGCTCGACCAACGCCGGAAGTTCATGGTCCGTGAATTCCTACAATAACGGGCTGCAGCTTTCTGTCACAGCAGTTCCTGAGCCATCCCTTATCGTCCCTTCGGTTACTGTCGTTGCTTTTTACGCCTTGCGCCGTCGTCGCCGCGCTTGAGGGGTCCCCTTAACTCACGGAAATCACCAAACTTAAAAGGCCGTTCGCCATCCATGTGGCGGGCGGCTTTTTTCCTATAGTGAATCGCAGACTCCATTGCTGCTAGGAATTTGCTTTCTGCGGGAGGCTCCTGAAAGAGCCATTGGGTCGGACCGGAGGGCGGGGAAAAGGGGGTTGCGGGGGAAAAGGGGACGGAAGAAGTGTTTCGGTGCTTCGGGTAACGGTGTTTCGGTAAGAAAAAGCCCCAATCCACCCCGGTAAACGGCTGACTCGGGAGATTTCACGGCGGTTTTCATTCGCCGCGAGCGTAGCCTTCCGAACCGCTGTGCCAAGATTTCTTTTGGCAACCGTTTTTTGGATTGGAAAACAGGCGGGATGCCCGTGCCCCTTTCTCAGGTGGATTCGAGAACCAGGGTGCTGCCGTCGTCGAGTTGGATTTCCTCGGGTTCCCATGTGGGCCTTTGGTCGAATCCGTCGGGATCGGGATTTGAGGGATTCCGGGGACGGTTGAACCAATCGAGATCAGGCTCTTCGTCGGGGATCCATTCCTTGATCGCCTGCCAGGGAGGCTCGATAGGCTCCATGGTGTTGATGTCGAAGGGCGGAGGCGGCGGGCACCTGCGTGTCGTCGCTCTGCGTGGGCCTGGCAGTCGGCGTCATGTCGCTCGTGGCGATGGTGCGGAAGTGGCGGGGAAGGTGAATAGCTGCTCAACGCGACTCGATCCGGAAAAACGCCGCGTTGTCTGGTGAGGTGAATTGGAACTCCATTTCGCCGTTGCTGTTGATGGTGGAATCTGCGGAAACAAAAGGCATATCGCTGAAGTTGACTAAATCCGTGCTCTTTTTCGCCTTCACCGTCAGCTTGAACTTGCCGGTCGCTGAATCCTTCGCGAGCAGCGGCGTGCCCACGTTCAGCGCCTGTACCTGCGAGAGGTTGTAGAGGCCGTATGTGTTTGGAGCGTTTGTCACGTCCGCTTGACCGAGGGCCCGTCCTGCGGCATTCTGCTAAATTTCCCGGATGGTCAGTTGCGCTTCGCTTAAGTGGCGGAGGACGGTGGTCGTGGGCGAGAATGCTTGGCTAGCTATTACCGTTGCCACAGGGACCCATATACCGGCTAGGCCTTGGCAATCCACGAACGCACCATACCCGATACTCGTGACGCTGGCGGGTATCCCCACGGTTGTCAGACCCCCGCTCTCCCCGTTCCCCGTCCCGCCAATGACGCCACCCGCGAAAAGCAGATTCCTTTCAGAGAAACGGCTGACCACGCCGAACGAGTGGCGTCTCGCTTCGGAGGTGTTGATCCGGCGGGTGCAGCATTTCACGCGGGGAGTGATAATCGGGAACCGGGCGTTTATTGACGGATGGTTTGAGTTGAATCGGGGCATCGTGATAGGCCGCAGCCGCACGGAGCGGAAACGCGGGTCAACGCCGCTGGGCAAGCCCGCTCTGCGGGGCCTGTATGCATTCCGGGATGTGAAATAAAACCCAACCGCAAACCGCAAAACCACCAGATTGAGCGGCCTGCAGGCGGATGGAGTTGCATTCAGGCAAGGGGCTTGGCAGGCAAGACCAACCAGCGCTGGATGATAGAAGAGACATGGCTAAGCCGCGAAACCCTGCTGCCGAAGAGGTTCGGGAACGAGGGAATGGAACGGCGGCGTGAGTTCGCTGAACTCCGGATGGGGAGCGTCCCGCAAAAAAGTGGAAGGCAGAACTGCTTTCAAGTTGCCTCCACGGATAATGCCCACAGTTATCGCTTGGTAAAAAGAATTTTGCCCGGTCATGGCCAGCGACCTCCGCGCCTCCGCCGCCCTCGTCCTCGCCGGCCTCATGGCCGAAGGATCCACCGAAGTAAACCGCCTCTACCACATCGACCGCGGCTACGAGCACATCGACCACAAACTCGCCATGCTCGGAGCCAAAATGGAACGGGTGAAAGGGATTTGACTCCCATTTGCGTTCAAACTTCCAGGTTCAGTTCCGCAGGTGGGCCGTCACCGCAGTGCCCTGGCCGGGGGAGCTTTGCGTGCTGAGGATGCCGCCCACCCAGCCATTGCCAAACTTTTTTGGAAAATAGTTTCAAATTCTTTTTCCCCACTGTCCTTGGCTGGATTATTCGTTCGTCGTTACCTTGAAGCGCGCTGTCCTATCGTGACTTCAAACGTCGATCCCAAACCCGTGAGCACTCAATCCGATGACCAGACAAGCATTCCTCCTATCCATCGCCGCCGTCCTGGCTCTCCCCGCATGCCAGTCCGCCGGGAGCAAACCGGCAGCCGGTCCGGACATGCCTCCTTACCGGGGCTCGGCGGCCTTCGAGCGCATGAAATCGCTGGTGGGCAAGTGGTCGGCGGAGTCGCCGATGATGGGGAAGATGAACACCGAATTCCGCCTCATTGCCGGAGATTCAGTGATTGAGGAACGCTTCGCCGAAGGCACGCCGATGGAGATGCTGAGCACCTATCACGATGTGGACGGCAAGCTCACCATGACGCACTATTGTATGTTGAGGAACCAGCCGAGGATGAAGGTGGTAAAAAGCACGGCGGACTCGCTGACCTTTGATCTGGCCCCCACGCCAGGACTGAACCCCGCGAAGGACAAGCACATGCATGGAGCCACCTACACCTTCATCGACGCCAACCACTTCAAACTGGACGGCGTGTCCTGGGAGAATGGCAGGAGCACGCCCTGCGGACCTCCCGTCATCTTCACGCGCAAATAGTTCGTCATCACTTGCAGGATTCCCGGAACCCAACCCACACCACCATGATCAAAAAGATCCTTCACGGCTTTGTCGCCATCATCGTCCTTTTCCTCATCGTCGCCGCCATGCAGCCAGAGGACTACCGCGTTGAACGCAGTCTAACCATCGCTGCCTCACCCACCGCCCTGTTTGATCAGGTCAATGACCACAAAAAGTTCCAAAAGTGGAATCCCTGGGACAAGATGGATCCTGAATCCAAAACCACCTACAGCGGGGCCGACTCCGGCGTGGGAGCTGTCGCCAGTTGGAAAGGCGAAAAAGTCGGGGAAGGATCATCGACCATTACCGAGAGCAAACCAGGTGAACTCGTGCGCCAGCGCATGGATTGGAAAAAGCCCATGGAAGGGGTCAGCACCGTCGATTTCACTTTCAAACCGGAAGGCGACAAGACCGTTGTCACCTGGGCCATGTATGGCAAAAACGGGTTCATGGGCAAGGCCTTCAGCCTTTTCATGAGCACCGAAAAAATGTGTGGTCCTGAGTTTGAGAAAGGTTTGGCAGATCTCGCCAAGGTTGTCGTCGCTCCAGCCCCATCAAATCCATAACACGAACCATGAGCACTCCGGTCACTTACCCGCCGATGAGCCCCTACCTTACCGTAAAGATATGTTCTATGGCTTCCGCTGTGCCTCCATCCGGGATCCCTTCGGGCATCAATGGATGATCCAGCATGAGATCGAAAAGGTCCCGCCTGAAGAAATGCAGATACGCTGGGCTGCCATGCTTGCTTCGGGTCCGGAGTGCCCCCCTTCAAACAACTGACGATATGAACTCCGGCCCCAGGCACGACTATCCCCAAGCAATGAACCCACAACAACCCACCAACGAACACCTCCTTCTCATCCGCGGCACACACTGGAACAGCGGCATGTCACCTGCCGAACTCCAACGCACCATGACGGAGTTCTACGCGTGGGTCGAAGGCCTCGACACAAGCGGCATCCTGCGGGGGGCGCAGCCCCTGATGGAGGAAGGCAAACTCGTCTCCGGCCAAAAAGGCAGTGCCGTAATTCTGCTTTGGTGAATTTATATCAATTTGCTTGCTGGCTGCCAAAACCCTGCCATGGTTGAATACAAGGTTGGTTGCTGTCCCGGAGGCGCGGTGGTCGCGCGGCAAAGGACAAACCAGCCTTCTAAAAATGACCCTGCGTCCCGC
>CAMDJM010000159.1 GCA_945900785.1 Akkermansia muciniphila | reverse complement strand
GGGGCTGCGGCGCCGCTCTGCCGCTGCCAGGTGGTGAGCCTGATGCCGCCACAAGCTCATTGGAATCGCGGGGGCTGCGGCCCACCCCGTTATCTGGCACCGGGACAGTAAATAGCCGCCACAAGCTCATTGGAATCGCGGGGGCTGCGGCTTAGCTACCACGGAGAGGACCATGACCTCCTCATTGCCGCCACAAGCTCATTGGAATCGCGGGGGCTGCGGCGGCTGGCGTGGCTTGCTGCGGGAGACGTTGCGGACCGCCACAAGCTCATTGGAATCGCGGGGGCTGCGGCTGAGTCAGGCGGTGATGCATACGATGGAGCACCGCCGCCACAAGCTCATTGGAATCGCGGGGGCTGCGGCAGCATCTACATGCGCGACGGCAATGTTGATGGATGGCCGCCACAAGCTCATTGGAATCGCGGGGGCTGCGGCTCCAAATGCCGCAAGCAGGTTATGTTTAAGGAATTACAAAGGCGTTTCCGAGTGCTTCGGAGAAAACCTTAAATATCAGCACGTTGCTGGAACGGCATGGGTGCTTGGGAGGTTGGGGAACGGGGCAGGCAGCTTTTGCGAGCGCGACAACGGAGCGTGGCGCGCACTGGAGGTGCTCGCAGGCAGGTTCCTCAATAAGGACCGCAGTCTTCGCGATTTCAAAGATCTTGGTCACGCCAATGGCGGATGGGTGACGGTCATGGGCCTTGGCCCGTGGAAGAGTCGTGTGCTTTTGGAATTCTGCAAATCCTAAATAACCGTCAGCCGCGAGCGCATGAGGTAAGGTTGACCCAAAGCCTCGATGCTGAGGCTGGCATCGGTGGCGGCGGGCCCCAGGGAGATGAAGAGGATCTGATCGTCGTCGAAGTGGATGACATCAGCGAGGGCCGCGCGGAGTTGTTGCAGGCGGAGGGAGTCGAGTGGGCACTCAAAAACGGAATATTGAAGCCGGGTCCCGTAGGATTCACAAATTTTGGCAACCCGGCGCAGGCGGCGGGGGTGCTGATATCGTAACAGACAAGGAAGCGGGTGCGCATGAGGGGAGGGGCGAAGTTTTCAGTTTTCAGATTGCAGCGGTCAGCAGTCAGCGGTCAGATCAGGGATCAGTGGTTAGCGGGTGGTGAAGGCGGAGTAGGTTTTGGCCTCTCCCCGGCAGAAGCGCCAGAGTTGGCGGGCTTGGACTTCCAGCATGCGGCGGTAGCTCATTTTATAGCCGAATTGAGGGTGGGTGACTTCGGTATCGAGGCGGCGGAACCAGGCTTCCCAAAAGCTGCGCCGCCCGGATTCGGTGAGGAAAGTGCCGGTAGCATGCCGGGCAAAATCGGCGGGGGAGAGTTCGCTGCGGTTAATGAGGGTGATGGCTGTGCTGTCGGCAAGGAGGGGGCGGAATTCCTCCATGAGATCGAGGGCGAGCGCGGGGCGGCCGTAGCGGGGTTGGTGCAGAAAGCCCATGAAGGGATCGAGACCAACAGCGTGGCAGACGCCCGCGAGTTCTTTGGCCAGCATGGAATAACCGAGTGAGAGCAGGGCATTTACGGGGTCGCGGGGAGGGCGTCGGTTGCGGCCTTGAAAGTCGAAACGCCAGCCTTCGCGGCCGCGGAGCATGGTGCCGAAGCTTTCAAAATAGAGGGCGGCGGCGGTGCCCTCCATTCCAAGCAAGGCCGAGAGGTCAGGAGCTTGCGCTGTGCTGTCGCGCAGGTCACCGAGGCGGGTCAGGGTGATTTTGTCAGGCTCGCCATTGCGCATCAGAAGGACGCGCTGGTTGTGAATTTTCCCGCGGATGATTTCCTTGGCAAGAAGGAGGCGGATGCCGGGTTCGTGGAAGAGGCGGTATTGCCCCAGCCTGGCATCGACCCCACTGGCGGGCAGGCCGCGCAGCAGGCCAAGGAAGCGTCCGGCGGGTGAGAAGTAGGATACATCGATGCCGTGCTCCAGGCAGGCATCGACGGCTTGGGCACTGAGCTGGACGGCACCGTAAAGAAAGATGGAGCGCACCTGATGCAGGGGAAGCTTGCGCGCGATAGCGCCATCGACGGTGACGGTGATTTCTCCACCTCGCAGGCCGATTTTGGCCCCGGCTTTTTGCACAACAAGGACCTCGCCGTCGTCCTGTTCGGGGCGGGGAGCCTGGCTTATGGAACTGGGCCCGGCTCCGGTGTTGTCAGAAATGTTGCCTGCCACCATCGGATCCAGGGGTTCGGTGGCAGGGCCGCATGCGGTGGTAGGGCCAGCTGTGGGCGGCTGGCTCCGGTTTTGTTGGTGGTGGCCCGACCAGTAAGTGGATTCGTTTGGCAGGCAAATGGGGTAGGCCGAGCAATGGAGGCAGCGGGGATCGTGCTTCAGGGGGGGAGGACATTGACCGGAAGCAGCGGTGGTTTTCGCCGCAGAGATGGCGGCGAGGCAGGCGACCCGGGCAGAGGGGTCGAGGGAGACAGGCACCCGGCGCTTGTCGGCAGCATAATAGATCCATCCGGCGCTGACGGTCGCGCCATGCTCTTCCATGAGGAGTGCCTGGGCGACGACTTGCATGGCGTCGGCCTCCTTTGCCGTGCGTTGTCCGGTGGCATCGCGCTGGGCAGAGCCTTTTTTGTAATCACACACCTCCACCCCCTCTGGTCCGCCTTCCGCGATGTCCACCACGCCAATGAGTCCAAGAAGCTGGCTGTGGAGCCGGAGGCTGCGGAGTTTTGTGCCTTCCGGCAAACCGAGATCAGCGGGATTATCCAGTTTGGAGGGACGGTCTACATTCCGGTGAAGGTGGCTCCCAGCCGCGGTATCGGCGTTTTCCTCGAAGAGGTTCTCCACCCACTGATAGTAAAAAAGCCGGGGACAGTAAATGAAATTGTGCAGCCGGCGGACAGGCAGGGGCGGCTGGGCAGCGGAATCAGCGTCAGTCGTGATGGGTGATTCCGAGGACATGGCGAAGTATTAGCGTGTTTTCAGGGAAAGCAAAGTTTTTAATAACATTAGCTTGAAATGAGTTTGGAATATGGCAGGCTTGGGCATGGCCAATCCCATCGAACTCTCCCGTATTTACCAAGGTCGCGTGCTCCGGGTGGAGCTGTTGAGTGGGCCGAAGAAAAGACTGGATGCAGTGGTTGTGGAGAACTGGGAGGAATTACTGGGAGCGCATCACGGGTTCTTCCAGACGGCGGTGAATTACTATCTGGTGGCACTGGTGGCAGCGGCGGGACCGGATCATGCGGCGCTGCGGGGCATCCGGGAGCAGATGGGTTCCGCCTGGGAGCCCTTCCGGGGCAAAGGGGGGCGGTTGTTTGCCGGGATGCGGGACGGCTTGGTCAAGGTGTTGGAACTGGGGCCTGGCACGGCTCTGGAGGAAGCGATGACGGCGGTGTTGGAAGGAGCGGGGACTGGAGAGGCCGGGGCGCTGGCGGTGGGGTGGTTATTGGAGAAGGCACAGGGGGACTCCGGGATTCAACAAAATGGGCGGGGCTACTGGCCAAGATTTTGCAATCCGGCGGCTCGTCCGACTTGGGATTTCAGCGCTACGGCTGTGACCAGCGCGGCCGGCGGGGGGCGGCTCCAAAAGGCCTTGCGGGAGGATCTGACGGATGAGGCGCGCTCGGCTTTGGCGGCGGAAATGGAATTGAGCTGGGTTGTAAAGGTGGATTCTGACAAACCTCCCCGGACGGGGGACGCGGCGCGGGCCCGGCTCAAGGAAGCGGTGGTTTTTTTTGAGACGGCGATGGATCCAAGTGATGAATCCCGCCACGGCAAATGGCTGCGAGGCGAGGGCAGTGCCGCAAATTTGCTGGGAAACATGCGGGAGCAAATTCAAGCGTTGAAAGAAACGATCTTAATTCCGGTGAACCGGAAGGCGGCTCCGGAGCGGACTTTCGGGACTTTGCTCTTCAAGTTTTTACCTGACACATTTACCCAGGGACTGCTGGCCGAAATCCTGGGTGAAGCCAAGGAGCCGAAACCCAAAAAAACAGTGGTCGAGGAGGTGATTGATTACGGCAGGCTGGGTGATGATCCCATCAAACTGGCACGGGGAAACCGGGGCTATGTCTTCCGGGCGTTTACGGCACTGCCGGTATGGGCGGGCAAGGAGAAGGCGGCGATGGCGTGGAATGAATTTGATATTGCCGCTTTCAAGGAAGCGCTGAAGGTGCTCAACCAATTCCGGGCCAAGACGGAGGAACGCACGGAGAAGCGGATCGCGCGCCAGCGGGAACTGGATTGGATGCTAGGGAAACATGAGGGCAAATGGAAGGCCCAAGCCGAACTGGCGGAGCCCCCGGCACGCCTGGCCGGGGATCCCCGGTTTGATTGGTTGCAACGGCTGGCGAAAGACCCGACTATCCGCATGTGGGAGGAAAATCCAGAAGCGGAATACCGCTTTTCGGAGCGGGCGCTGCGGGGTTGGGAAGAAATCGTGGAGAAGTGGAACGGGAATCGCGGGGTCAAACCGGGCGATGGATATAGTCAGGAAAAATTCAAAAAGCTGAAAGAGGTCCTGGATGAATATCAGAAAAACAATGCCGGGAAAATGGGTAGCGCCACGCTATTCAACCGGGTGATCGCAGAGCCGGACTATTGGGCGGTCTGGCGGGCTCCCACAGAAGCGGAAGAAGAGGAGCGGCACAGGCAGGGATGGAGTGAGGAAGTGGTGCGGGATTTTGGACGCAAGCAGGAGTTGGAGGAAGAAATCGCCCATTTGGGAAAGGCGATCCGTTTCACCCCGGCAGATGCGGTGCAGTCGCGGCGGTTGTTTATGTTTTCCGACCTGACAGGGAGCAGCGCCCATTCCCATGTGCCAGGGCAGGCGGCAGTGGATGTCTCACTGGCTGTGCAGGGAGCCGCAGGCCGGTGGGAGGAACGCCGGGTCAGGCTGCACTACGCGGCCCCGCGCCT
>CAMDJM010000158.1 GCA_945900785.1 Akkermansia muciniphila | reverse complement strand
GAGAAGAATTTCATGGCCCAGCACAGCGAACTGAAGAACAAAATGGAGGAGGTGAAGCGCGAACTGCAAAACGCCAAAGGCCGGATGAATGACAAGGCTGACCGGCTGCGGGACGAGGAAAAACTGAGCGAAAACACCCTGAAGGATTTGGAGGCCAGCAGCGCCCATATGCAGGAAGCCCAATCCATGATGAAGGAGCTAACCGAACGCATGAAGGAAAGCGCCTTCGCCCGCCAGACGCCGGAACTGCAGCAGATCGCTGAGTCCATGGTGCAACCCGCTGAGGAGCAGACCAGGAATATTCCCCTGACGGACAGGAAGGAAGCCCGCTCGGAGATGGCGAAAAACACCAGGGCCCTGCTGGAAAAAGCGATAGAGAAGCTGGACGGGGAGCAGCGCCAGATGGACGAGGACCGGGAAAAAGTGCAACAGGCAGCGCAGTTGTCTGACATTGCCGAACAACAGCAGCGCCTTGCCCGCGAAGCCGCTGCTGCCAGTGCAACCACCCCCGCCCGGGAAGCGGCCCAGCCACCAGACAGTCAGACCGGTCAGACCAACCGGACTGATCCCTCCAGCGCCAACCCGCCGACAGCAGACACAGCTGCTGCGCCTCCTCCGCCTGAGCCTGCCGGGAGCCCGCCTGACGATGAGGAACAGCGGAAATGGCTTGAGGATCAGCGCTCGGTGGCGCAGCGCGCCAAACAGCTGATGGAGCAAAACCAGAATGCGAATCCCCAGGGATTGCAGGATCAACTGAAGCAGGCAGCCGGACAGGCAGCTCAGTTGTCAGCGGCCACAGAAGCGTTGGCGGCCAGGGAAAAATCGTTCGCAGCAGACCTCGCTGCGGCGGATCCCGCAGCGGCGGGTTCCCCGGCCAGTCAGGAAGCCAGGAAACAGCAGGCGGCGGCCCAGCAGGATCTGGCAGGCCAGGTGGCCGCTTTGCAGGAAAAAGCCAGGGGATTCCAGGAGGCCTCTGCCAAACAGATTGATCAAAGCACTGAAACCCAGGAGGCCGCCTCTCAAGCCCAAAGCAACCTTGAGGAAGCGGCAGGCCTTACGGAACAATCCAGTCAGGAACTGGCAGCGGCGGCAATGCCGGAAACGGGCCGCAGAGCATCGGAAGATCCATCTGCAGCACCGGCAGATGCCGGAACAGCCGGTCAAAAATCCAGCCCAGGTGCAGCACAACCGGGAGCGGAAGCGTCCCCGGTGCCTTCAACCACAGGGAAAACCGACCCCACTCCAGCCGCGAACGCGGACGCTCCAGCCGCCACTCCAGGCCCGGAGGGCGTCCCCGGTTCACCCGCCGGCATTGCCGCAGCCCCGGACGGAAAACCGGCAGCCGGTTCACCTTCCAGTCCTGAAAATCAACCCGCCGTCCCTGCTGGACAGCAGGCCGCGCAGGATAGCGCAGCATCCCTCAGCGAAGCCGCCGTGGCCTTGAAGGCACTGGGGCAGGAATTGACTGCTCTGGCAGGAATGGTCGGGGAGCACAGCAAATCACTGGCCGAGGGGGCGCAACAGGCGGGCACCGCCGTGGAGCAGGCCGGGAAGCCTCAAAATGAGCAGGGAAAGTCCCCTTCCATGCAGCAGGGCGCGCAGTCCTCACAGCAGGCGGCGGATCAGTTATCCCTGGCGGCGAATACGATGATGCAGGCCATGAGTATTCCAGCCAGTGCCAAATCCTCTTCGCCCGCGCCGCCTTCACAGAGCAAGGGCAAGTCCCAGGACGGCCAACCAAAACCGGATGGGCTACCCGGTCAGGAAGGCAAGGATGGTCTGCAAATGGACACCGCCAGCAGCGCCCTGCCTGAGGAACTGGCGAAGCTGGGACTGACCCAGGATGATTGGATGAAACTGCGCAGCTCCCTCCAGGGGGTGGATGGGGTGGCGAATGAACAGATCCCGGCAGAATACCGCGGGCTGGTAAAGGCTTATTTCGGAGCCTTGGCAACTGGGGGAGGGAAAGCGCAATGAAACCGGGGTTTATGGGACGGCCGCCTTCGGGCAGGCGCTGTGGCCATTGCAGTTCCCGGGAATTGCCTGGGCCGCCCCGGAGCGTAACTCCCGCAACTCCGGGTCTGGTGAGGGTTGATTTTTCAGATTTTACGTTATGAAATACTTTGCATTTTTTGTTCTGATATTGGCCTGCCAGGCTTTTGGGCAGGATGGGGGAGATGTGTTTCAGAAGTATGAGGCCCGGGCCAGCAGGGCGGTGGACCGGGGATTTGAGTATTTGCTGGGGGTGGAACAGCCGGATGGCACCTTCCCGGAAAGCCATGGGCGCAGCACAGGGATTTCCTCACTGGTGGGAATGGGATTTTTGGCGAAAGGGCATTTGCCAGGTCAGGGCCGCTATGGGGATGCCATCAACCGGCGGATCGACTACGCCCTGGAGCACACCAATGCCAAAGGACTGATTGACTGCGGCGACCATGGGAATGGGCCGATGTATGCCCATAATATCAGCACCCTGTTTTTGAGTGAAGTGTCAGGCATGGTGGATGCACGGCGGCAGGCGGGGATCGATGTGGCGCTGTCCAAGGCGGTCCAGGTGATCCTGCGGGCGCAGGCGGTGAAGAAACCGGAGGAACACCAGGGGGGCTGGCGCTACCAGCCGGACAGCCGGGACAGTGATCTTTCCTGCAGCGGCTGGGCGCTGATGGCGCTGCGTTCGGCCCGCCTGAATGGGGCACCGGTGCCGCCGCAGGCGATCAAGGACGCGGTGGGTTACACGCTGCGGCGGCTGGAGCGGAAGATCGGGCATTTTGGCTATATGGACCAATATCAGCATAAGGATTCGCTGACGGGTGCGGGATTGTTATGCCTGGAGCTTTGCGGGCAGCATGCCACGCCGGAGAATCTGCTGGCGGGAGAGTGGATCCTGGCCAACCACGAGGCGCTGCCGCGCTGCGAGTTCGAGTTTTACGGGAACTACTACAATGCGCAGGGCATGTTCCAACTGGGCGGGAAGTATTGGAAGACCTACGCGGACTGGATGTATCCGCACTATCTGGAGGAACAGGCACCGGATGGTTCCTGGCTGGGAGAGCGTTTTGGCAAAGTGTATGGGACGACCATGATGATCCTGGCCTTTACGGTGCCGGCGCGGCAGTTGCCCATTTACCAGCGGGATGAACGCACGGATGAGGCGAAGTAATTTATCCCACCCTCCGCATCCGGAGATTCAAGCGCTGCATAAACACCGGCAAATCACCGGTGAAATAAACCAACTGTGCATCGCGCTGCTCAATGGCCGGTTCTGGCGTGATCGGCGTGGGCGAAGGCAGCACCGCCGCTTTTCCCCGGTTCCTCTTTGAGCAGTGCGGACTGCAACCCCATGACTTTTATCAAAAAGCACCCTCTTTTGCGACCGGGCTGTCATCGGCGGCTTGGAACGCGGCGCGGAACCCGTGCATCCCTACACCACCTGCGAGACCATGGACGCCGGCTGGGCCTGGCAGATCGAGCACGAGCATTTCATCAACCGGGGCTATGTCTTTTCCAGTCAGCATCTGAGCGATGATCAGGCCACCGCCGGACTTTTAAGGAAAAATCCACAGATCACCACCGTGCCCCGCCTCGTGAAATTCCGCTCCGGCCGCCTCCGCCAGTTGTGGGTGAAGAATGTCGTCGCCAACGGAAATGCCGGGGGATTTGTCGAGCCTCTGGAAGCCACCGCCCTGCAAACCATTGGCACAGCGGCCGCGAATTTGGCAGACATCCTACCTCAATGCCCGCGACCCTCAGGACGGCAACGGTGGTTATCTTCCCGGGAAAACAGACTTCCCTGGCAATACCGGAGCTAGTAATGACAATGTCGTCACGGTAGCGAAAGGCCGGATCAATGTTCCCGCCACCGGTGACTACACCTTCTGGGCCCAGGGCGACGATGGATTCCTTCTCCGCGTCAAAGGCGTCAATGGGGCTCCCAATCCGAAATGGACCCGGGCCACCCAGGGAGGCAGCGATGGAGCAGGCCGTTTCGAAATGTCCAACCCGAACGAGTTGTTCTTTGAAAATGGCACCGGCAACAGCGACACGCGGGGCATCATCAACCTCACGGCTGGCGAATATGATCTGGAATATGTGCAGTGGGAAGGAGGCGGCGGCTTCTGGTATGAATTGACCGCGACCCAGGGCGCATGGCCCCCACGGCACGACTCCTCCGAATGGATGGCAGGCCGTCGGCTACGACTTCACCTCCAGTCCCAACATCGTCATCCCGGGCATTTCAGCTCCTGGCTGGACAGTGGAAAGCGCCACCCCCAACCGTCCGGAGTTCGTATTCTCCATTACCGGCGCGGAAGCCGCCATTGATGCCACCCTGGCGGATGTGGACGCGCCAGCTGCCAAAACCAGTGTCTGGGACTCCATCAACTTCACTGATCCCCAAAGCGGCGGAGACGGCAGTTTCACGCCGAATGTCGCTTGGCCACTGGATACCAACGCCGACGACGGAAACTATGCGATTCGCGCCACCGCCACCCTGAATATCACCACAAGCCGGGTCCTTCTTCAACATTCCACTGCTGACCAAAGGCGCGGGCAGCGTCCAGACACAAACCAAGGGACTGCTCCTCACATCCCAGCCCCAGGCAGAGCTGGCGATTAACGGCTATACCGCAGATCCAACCACGGGAGACTTCTCCCTCACCTTTGGATCCATCCTCGGAAATAACTATTCCGTGGAATATACCACCGGACTATCCCTGCCCGCAGGCGACCCGGCGTCACCGCTGAGATGGAACACGGCTCCAGCCCCGCTGGACAGTTTCCCCGGCAATGGCCAAAGCACCACGGTGAGCGGCAACGTAACCACCCTGCTGACCCCAGGAGGTCAATTGCCTGACCTGAGCAAGGCCTTCTTCCGGGTCCGCCGCCTCGCTCCCCCTCCATGAGACTCAGGCACCTGATTAATTCTACTGTGTTTGAAATATTGTTTGCATTTCCAGAAATCCATGCGACTCTATAATTGGCTTTGACCGGGAGTTCGCCTTGAGGCGGAAAACCGGCGGCCCTAATAAAAAATGACGCTCCTCCCGCCTTTCGGCTGGGCCGAC
>CAMDJM010000157.1 GCA_945900785.1 Akkermansia muciniphila | reverse complement strand
GTGGGCTACGGGGCCGGCCACTGGCGTTCCTTCCAAGGCCTTGATACTGAGAGCCAAACGGTGGCAGCCGCGCCCTCCCGCCGGTTGCCTCCTGCCACGCCACCAGAGCCCGCTGGCGCGCCGGAGCAGCAGAATCCGAAAAAATCCGCCAGGGACGCCGCCTCCGTCCTCAGCACCAGCGCCCGTATGCCGGAGGCGGCCCGCTTGGAAACGCTGCGCGGATTTTACGGCGAATGGGCCGGCACCGACCCTGCCGCGGCCGCAGCGCACGCCTTGCAGCATCTCAAGCCAGGTGCCGCCTTCAGTGAATCCCTCACCACCATCGCCCGGTCCTGGGGCACCGCCGATGCCCGCACCGCCTGGCAATGGGCCGAGGACGGAATCAGTGGTCCTCTCAAAACCCAACTCCAAACCGCCATCCTGCAGGGCTGGTCCGGGCGCGATCCCGCCGCTGCTGGAGAGTGGTTGTCAGGGTCCGGCCTGACTTCCCAGCCTTTTTTCGATGCCATCGCCTCCAACTGGGCCGCGCTTGATCCCAGAGCCGCCGTGGACTGGGCGAAAAAAATCCCGGACTCCCACAGCCGCAGCACAGCTGAAGTCAGCACCGCCCGCGAAATCGCCTCCACGGACCCTGCGGCTGCAGCGGCTTTTTTCAGCCCGGTCATTTCACCTCCAGCCAGCACCGGCACCAGCGCCGCCACCAACCCCGCAGCTCCTGCGGGGCCCGGTCCCAGCACAGAATCCCTCAGCCTTGCCACCGCCATCACCGATCTCTGGGCCACCACCGATCCCGCCGCCGCAGCGGAATGGGTCAGCTCGCTGCCGGCCGGGCCAGGGCGGGATGAAGCCTCTGCCACCCTGGCTACCGTCTGGGGAGCCAGCGATATCAAGGCTGCCACCGCCTGGAGCGCCCAAATCACCGATCCTGACATGCGCCGTCAGGTGATCGAACACCTGGGCACCACCTGGGGGGCGATCGAACCTGACAAAGCACTCGCCTGGCTGGGCACCCTGCCCCCTGCGGATGCCGCTCCCGGCACGGAAGGTGCCCTTCATTCCTGGGCCGCCACGGACCCCCGGGGTCTGGAAAGCTGGCTGACCCATGCCGGCTCCAGTGCCCTAACAGACACCGCCCGCCTTGCGCTGGGCGATGTCCTCACGGATACCAATCTCCCCCGGGCCATGGACTTCGCCATGGGCATCGCCGCCGACGCTTCACGCGACAACGCCATCAGCCGCTTTTACCATACCTGGCGCAAGACCGATCCCGACTCCGCCCTGGAGTGGCGGGATGCCCAATGGCCCACACTCCCCGAAAGCACCCGTCAGAGCCTCGCGGCTGTGGAAGTCAGGACCGTGACGGTGCATTGAGCGAATCCGGGGCGGCCGGAATCCAAACGGCTATAGATAGGAAGCCCGGCGCAGGCGCTCCATGATGGCGACGCCGACATCGCGCAGGGGGACGGGTTCCGCGATGATTTCGTCGACTCCCAGCTCGTCCAGAGCCCGCAGCGCGTGGTATAGACGCAGGGCGGCTTCTGGCAGTTTTCCACTGCCCGGACTGAGCACGTGGACGTGTTCCCATTCTGCCAGGCCCAGGTAGCCATCCTCTTCATCCCCACGGTAGCTGAGCAGGGCGTAGCGTTTACCAGCCTCAGGGAGGAAATGGTCAGGGTTTTCCACCAGCCTCAGCGGAGTGCGGGGGGCGTAGTGGCTGGGCAATTGGCCAGGCACCTCGGGCGGGGCGATGTTGCCCTTCTTGTCAGGCTGGCCATTGGCCCACTCCACCTTGCCGTAGGGCTGCAGGTCGTCCTTGGTGACCGGGCCGGCGCGCAGGATGCGGAAGAGGGGTTTCCCTTTTTCGGCAGGGATGATTTTGAGAATGGTCGATTCCAACCCTTCGGCACAGGCCCCGGCATCCAGGATGAGGGGAATGCGGCCCTCCAGTTCCTGCATGACAGCGCTGGCCGAAGTCGGCGAGATGCGCCCGAAGCGGTTGGCGCTGGGAGCGGCCAGGGGCCCGCCAAAGCTGGTGATGACCGCCTTGAAAACCGGATGGGAACTCATCCGGACGGCCACCGTGGGCAAGCCACCAGTGACGGATTCAGGCACCGCATCGGCTTTGGGCAGCACCAGCGTGAGGGGGCCTGGCCAAAATTTTTCAATCAAAGTGGCCACGGTTTCCGCAATGTCCGCTGGCACGATGGCGACGTCCGCGAGCCGCTTCCGGTGCGGCAGGTGAATGATGAGAGGATCAAAGGACGGCCGCTCCTTGGCTTCGAAAATACGCGCCACCGCGCTGGGATTCATGGCATCGGCGGCCAGGCCATAAACGGTTTCCGTGGGCAGGGCGACGACTTCGCCTTCACGCAAAAAATCGACCGCCTGAGTTACAGCGGCGCGCAGCAGATCGGCCCGGTCAGTGGGGGCAATGAATGTGTCCATGGGGACTGTTACACCGTCATGAGGGGCGGGGCGTCAAGAGCCTGGTTTGCCAGACCCATGGTCAGGCGGGAGGAAAGGGCGGTGGCAGCGTTCGTGTTCGAGGAGCCATTGCTTGGCGGGCAGGCCGCCGCCGTATCCAGTCAGGGTGCCATTGGCACCGATGACGCGGTGGCAGGGGACGATGATGGAAAGAGGATTCCGGCCATTGGCGGTGCCGATGGCACGGACGGCGGAGGGCCGCTGAATGGCCGCGGCCTGTTGTTGATAGCTGCGCGTTTCCCCATACGGGATTTGCCGCAGGGCGCTCCATGCCAGCTGCTGGAACGGGGTGCCGGCCGGGGCCAGCGGGAGAGTAAAGTCCCACCGGGTGCCGGCAAAGTATTCGGCCAATTGGCTGGCCGCAGCCGTGAACGCTGCCGGATCGGGCTGCCAGAGCGGGTGGATGTCAGGACAATGCTTTTCCCCCCCCACCCAAAGACCGGTGAGCTGTCCGGAACAGGCAGTGAGGAGAAGTTTTCCGATAGGAGCAGGCAGGATGGTATAGCAGGTGGCAGGACTCATGGGGGCAGAAGTTGGATAGGGGCTTTGAAAAATCCAACGGAGCGCCAGAGGTGCATCACCGCGTAGCCCCGCCAGGGGCTCCAGGCGATGGAACGCGCTTCGATCTGCCGGAGGGTCAGGGGCGCGAGCGCTTTTTTCACCACCAGATCCCCGGCGATGAAGGCGTCCGGCCATGCGAGAATGCGCATGCCAAAGTAGTGGGCCGTCCAAGGGCCAATGCCCGGAAGTTCCTGCAACCGGGCGATGGCGCGCTGGGGATCCGGCGTTGGGCCCAGCTGGATGACGCCCTCGCCCAGCGCCCGGGAAATAGTCAGGATCGCCCGGGCGCGGGCCGCATTCAGCCCCAGTGGTGCCAGGGTGTCCACACTTTCCCGCGCCAGGCGCTCCGGTGTGATCGTGAGCCGGTTCAAGGCAGGCCAGGGCGTTTCGAGCGCCCCGCCGAAGGCTGCCACGATGCGCCCCATCACCGTGGTGGCCGCCGCCACGCTCACCTGTTGCCCGATGATGGTGCGCACCGCTGTTTCATAGGCATCCATGGCTCCGGGCAGGCGCAGGCCGGGAGTCTCCCTGACGGATTCCGCCAACAAGGGATCTGCCCCGAGCACGTCCCCTATCACCTCCGGCGAGGCATCCAAATCAAAGCTGCGGCGCACTGCGGCCAGAACCTCCGGCAGCACCGGCAGCAGGCTGGGGGAAAGCGCCAGCCTGACACTATGGGCTTTTTCCTCATGCCCGACCGAAATCCAGCCGGCATGCGGGCCAATCTTCAGCGTGCGGGCATAACGCTCCGGCGTGATGGACTCCGTGCCAGGAATGGCGCGCCCCATGAAATAACGGATCAATTCCGGCCAGGCATAGGGCGGACGGTAGCTCAGCCGGAAGGAAAGCGCGCCCTCCCCGCCCGGGGAACCACCGGGTTTTTTATCAGGCGCACTGGACGCCGGACGCCGGAACATGGAGGGACTCCTGCCATAACGGGAGCGGAATAACGCATTGCAGCGCCTCAGGCTGCGGAAGCCACTCACGAGGGCGATCTGGCCAACCGGCAGATGGGTTTCCTGCAGCAGCCGCTGGGCCAGCAGCAGCCGCCATGTCTGCGCCAGGGCCACCGGACTCACCCCCAGATGTTCCCCGGTCACCCGGCGGAGATGGCGCGCGGTGATGCCCAGCCGGTCAGCCAGGACCTCCAGTTTTTCTCCATCCCCCAGGGCCCCGGACTCAATCATCTGCAACGCACAACGCGCCAGCGCCGCCCCGGCATCCACTGGCGCATATCCCGGTGCCTGCCCCGGCCGGCACAGCAGACAAGGCCGGTAGCCCGCCTGTTCCGCTGCCGCCGCATGCGCAAAAAACCGGCAATTCTCCGCCCGGGGACGCCGCGCCCGGCAGATCGTCCGGCAATAAATCCCCGTGCCCGACACCCCTAGAAAAAAAACCCCATCAAAACGCGGATCGCGCGTCGCGATGGCACGATGGCAAAGGGCAGGATCCAATTTCAGCATCCCAGCCTATAGCACAGAAACCCCGTCCTGCTCGCCGTTTTCGGACATGGCAGAGGGTGCCGCCCTTTTGACCACCCGCCGGCACCCCACTCTACTTTGTCATCCTGTGGCGCAGGCTTCCAGCCCGCTGGAGCAACGGTAAACTTCGGCCTGGAAGGCCGAATGCCGCACGGGCTGGAAGCCCGCGCCACTTTTGTTTGGCAGAATGACAAATTAGAGCCAGGAATCTGGAGATTTTACCGGATGGCTGTCACCGCTCCAGTTCCCGGAGCAACGCCCCAAGACCGCGCAGCCGGTAGCGTTTGCATGTCTGCCGGATGCAGCCAAAATCGGCGTCAGGATTCCGGCGGAGCAATTCCAGAATATCCGACTTGGCCTTGCTTCCACCAGCATACAATTTAAGTGCTATCTACTGGGGCAACAGAATGATCCGAAGGTTTCCTCCTGGCGTTACCAACGCGTCCCCGTGAGCAAGGGCATCCCGGATGGCCGCCGGAAAGCAATTTCCGAAGTTGACGATTTGGATCAGACCGAAAGGGCCGGTGACATCAATGACTCCTGTCAAAGGGGCGTCTCCATCCGGTTCCCGCAATTCCGT
>CAMDJM010000156.1 GCA_945900785.1 Akkermansia muciniphila | reverse complement strand
GTGGCTACCCGCTCCTGCCGCTCGGTGAGCCCCCGCATGGCTTCTGCTTTCATGCTGCGGGCAGCGGTGGCCAGCCAGGTTTTCCGTTCCTCACGGAAACGCTGGAGCGCTTTGTCAGGCACGGTGATCCCCTGCAATTCCACCTGGGCGACCGGCAGCGGATCCACCTGCGTCAGGGGGCGGAGGGCGGCATTCCATGGTGCCTTCATCACCGGCGAGAAAACCACCAGCTTTTCCCGCTCCATGCGGGAGCGCCGGTCATGGTCAGGGCGGGCCCCGCAGACCAGGTTATAACGCGCCGGCGGTTTTGGCAGGCGGTCTTTGATCCATTCATATTTGGGACCGCTGCGATCCACCTTTCCCCGGCTGACGCTGAGCCGTGTGATATTTGCCGTCGTCCGGCAGACTTCCACACTGCGGGCCGGGGGCTCACAGTGCTCCCGCACCGGACTGCAAAAGTGCTTGATGGCGATGAACGTATAGCACTCAGGGCTGATGCCGCAGCGCTTGTCGGTGTCGGCACCGTAAACCACATCGCCATGATAGAGGGTCGACGGAGGCAAGGGGCACCAGCCGATAAACTGTTCACTCTGACGCCACGAGACCCATGCTGGAGCCCAGGTGTCGCCCGGCACCCAGATCCAGCCGCAATTTTTGACGCGGGCCCAGCGTCCGTAGTGATAGGTGGCCCAGCCAAAGGGCTCGTCCGACACCCACGTCCAGCCTCTGTCACAGGATGCCCAACTTCCCGCGGTGTAGGGTTGCCAGTCCACGTTGGAAGCGACGGCAGGCTGCCAGACATAACCATAATCCGGGGAGTCAAACCAACGGCCATGCGGGGACAGATCAGAGTAAAACAGGCTGTAATCCCCGGCTGCGGGCAGGGAAGGGTTCACGGATAGGGCACCACTTTTCTCCGGTTTTTTGGCTTTTACCTCTGCGGCTGCCAGCTGTTGCAGCCAAGCTGTGCGGTCTTTCTCCAATTGGTCGCGCTCCACCTCCAGGGCAGCGCGGTCCTGGGCGTTTTGTTCCTGCTCGATTTCCCGGCGGATTTTTTCCGACTCGGCTTCCAAGGTGGCAATTTCCTTTTCGAGAGCGGCGTCCCGCAGTGCAGCCTCCTCCTGTGGATCCGGAGCCCGATACACTTTCGGCTTCGGCTTTAGTTTAGCCGGAGCCACCACGGGTTCCGGGGTCTTTTCCCCGCACCCCGTGGTAAAAACCAGCACCGAAGTCAGGGCAAAGGCGGGGATCAGATAACGATTCATAGAGGAGGCACGGGTTGAAGGATGATGGGATCATCCCTTTCGACGGCTGCCGGGAGAATCTATTCAGAAAATCCTGGGGAGATTCGGAGAAAGAATTCCTGATGCCTCGTTTCCCGGTGGAGCCTTCATAACAACCAGAGTCCACATGCTTTCCATTGCTGATATTTAAAACGGAAAGATCCGCACAGTTTCCTGTGCGGATCACATCGTGCAAGAATTTCTTCTGCTGCTTACTTCGCGGGGGGCAGGATCACGGTATCGATGACGTGGATCACGCCATTGGTGCCAACGATGTCCGTTTTAACGACCTTTGCTTTGTCGATCGTCACCCCGCCCGCAGTGGCGATGGTGGCTTCGGCACCGTTGACAGTCTTGACCTTGCCGGCCTTGACGTCTGCGGCCAATACCTTGCCTGCGACCACGTGATAGGTGAGGATAGCGGTCAGCTTGGCTTTGTTTTCAGGCTTCAGGAGATCCGTCACGGTTCCAGCAGGAAGCTTGGCAAAAGCATCGTTGGTAGGTGCAAAGATGGTGAAGGGACCGGTCCCGCTAAGAGTTTCTGCCAGACCGGCAGCCTTGACGGCAGCGACCAGCGTCGAAAAATCTTTGTTGCCAGCGGCAATTTCAACTACGTTTTTAACTGGAGCTTCCGCCATTGCTGAGATGGGGGCGAGGATGACAGCGAAGGCCATCAGGGTAATGCTGGTGAGTTTCATAGGTTTGATCTGGGGTTGGTTATTTTGCAGGGATGCAGACCTTTCCGGCATTTGCAGGAAGCCTACGAAAATAGTAACGCCCCGTTCACTTCAGCCGGTTGCTGCGTATTTCAAAAAAAACTTGAACCATGCAAGTATTCACTTACTTGCAATGCAAGTAAACACCTTCATGCAATCTGAAACTGACCCAAAGTTAGCCGCCACCAGCACCCGGGGGCGTCTTCTAGAAGCCGCAATGCAGGTGTTTGCCCGTGATGGACTGCACAAGGCAACGACGCGCGTGATCGCCAGGGAAGCAGGCGTTAATGAAGTGACGTTGTTCCGCCATTGCAAAACAAGGACGGACTGCTGGCGGCGCTGATTGTTTTGTTTTTCATCGGCGATGGTCGTGCCACCTTCATTTCGGTTTTGGCGATTCCCACTTCCATCATTGCCAGCTTCGGGGTGATGTGGGTGGGCAATGTCACCCTGAATTCCATCAGCCTCGTCGTCCTCGCGCCTGCGGTGGGGATCGTGGTGGATGAGGCGATTATTGTGGTGGAAAACATCTTCCGCCACATTCACGATCGGCACGATTGCAGGCTACGTTGAATAAGCCCAGCCTGTCCAGCGGGGCACGGGTAACGAGGCCGGCCACGAAAGGCGGAACGATTGGGCAGGCAAAATAAAATTGCCACAGCCGGGAACGGATGCCGAAGAAACGGGTGCCATGAAAAAACCACACCTTCCACTCCTGTTCCTGTTTGCCGGACTATCGGTCATTTCCCCTGCCCGGGCCACGCCCCATACGTTGCGGTATGAATGGTCGCCGGATCTGGTCACGCCCTTTGTGCCCGTGCCGGAATCCATGATCCAGGTCCACCCGGACGGCACCACCACCGTCGCCACCGGCACGCCCAAGGCGTGGTTCCAGTTGAGAATTGAGGACAAGGAAGCAGGCCAGGGTGGCGGCACCGTGCCGGTGCTGCCCTTGAGCGCCGTGCCGCCCCCGGTGGTGGAGATGGCGCGCGATTGGCTGGATGCCATGGGCCGCGAAGTCTCGGAAGAAGGCGGGCGCTGGCGCGGGGCGCGGCTGGCCCCTTTTGTAACGCCGTTCACCTCCCCATGGAATGACAACGGCCAGCCGGACATGGCGGAAATCAAAATTCTGGCAGACCGGCCGGTGCTGCCGGCGGGAAATCTGTTTGCCTCACCGGAAGGGAAGGTGATCCGTTGGACCGGGGATTTATTCTCGTGAGCCTGAGCCGGAAGAATCCGCCGATTATCGGCTATGACACGTTCGGGCGCACGCCGGCGGAGGAACTGCTGGCCCGCTGCCGGGGCGCGGCAGTGCATTGCCTGCGGCGCTTTGGCTCCATGTGTGTGGTGGCGGAAAATCCGGTGAAGGGCGTGATCGCCCAGGAGGGACTGGTGCCCGTGGTGTTTCCTGACGTGACGTATGCCGCCCAGTCCCAGCCCCTCGACTATGCCTGGGACTCGGAACTTCCGGACAATCCGCGCTTCCCGGAAGCCCCGCCCCGCACTGCCGGAGTGAACGACTATCCAACTTTCCCTGCCCTGCTCCGGGGTTATCAAAACAGTGCTTTCCTTGCGGACCGCCGGGAGCAGCGGGAAGCGCTGATCGAATTCGACTGGCTTTGTCTGGAAGGCCGGGCTCCTCAACTGGAGGTGAAGGTGGGGGCCACTGCGCGCTTTTTTGAAGAGGAAAACTTTATCGGGTTTACGCTGGAGGATGAAGACGCCGAAAGGCCGGCGGCCATCGCGGTGAATCCTGCCGGCGGATTGAATATCACGGGCCAGGCGGCGGGGGCATGGCGGCTGACGCTCTTTCCGGAGCGGGAGGCCCCCCGGCGCTATCTGTTGAAAGTGAATGCCGCAGCGGGGGCCCGGCGGCCGCGCGATGGCAATGAAGGCCCGTGGGTCACTACTTCGCAGGTGTGGTCCACCGGGCCGGAGCCGGAGCAGCCGCGCTTTTCCCAACGCTCCGATCTTGAGCGCTGGTGCGATTCCGTGGGCTGCGCCCCGGTGCTGCTGGCGCTCATGCAGACCTGGGCGGAGCATTGGCAAAACGTGCCGGGTGCATACTGGGAACGCCCGGCCAGTTTTCAGCTGGCAGGCCGCAAGGACAGCCTGCAAATGATTGATTCCCCGCTGACCTATATTTCGGGTAGTGTCGATGGCCGGATGCGGGACTGGTATGATTACTGGCACGATCAATGTGATGTGGCCTGCTGGCCGCACAATGGCTCCGGCTCCACCCTGCCGTGGGACGCCAGCAGTGCCCTCAAGGGTTACGTGGAATACACCGCCAGTGTGCTGATGCCGCTGCAGGTGGCCAATGACACTGGCGGCAAGCTGGTGGGTGGGAAATACCGCACGGTCATCGATTCCTGGGGCGATGACTGGGACGAGGCCGGCGCAGCCGTGGCCAATGCCATCAAAGCCGGGCGGCCCGGGGGGGGTATATTACATGGAGCATTGGCACTATGCGATGGCCTGGCGTTACCGGAAAACGGTCAGGAAACTCTATTTCGGCAGCGAGGTTTATAAAATGTGGACCTTCCGCTCCTTCCGGGTCAATACCGGATGGGGCAACACGTCCGCCAAAAAAGACAGGGTCTGGAATGCCTATGATATCGACGGCTGCTTCCTGATGAACCTCTGGCAGAAACGGCAGTTGGCCGACTGATTCAATCAAGCGTTGTATTTGTCAGGTTTCCAGTCGTGTCCGGGATGGCCCTGCGGCAGGCACTTCTTGCCGCAGGGCTTCGCACAGGCATTCCGTTTCATCCTCCCATGCCTCCCGGCGGTTACCGTATGGGCCAGCTCTGCACCTCACCGTCGTGGCAGGTGGTTCTTTCAGGATGTCAGGAGCCGCAGCACCAGGGCGCTGCGGGCGGGGAGGTAGAGGAGGAGTTCGTGGCAGGGGCCGGCGGGGCGGGTTTGAAAGAGTTGGCGGGGGGCGAGGCGACCGAGGCCGGCGAAGCGGGGTTCATCGCTATCAAGGATGAGTTCCCAGGTGCCGGCGGGGGCGGGGAGTGGGTGCTCGGTGTAGCTGCGGACGGGATGGAAGTTGAAGGCGAGGAGGAGGGGGCCGCGTTGGATGAGGCGGATCTGATCGTGGACGTGGCTGGAGTGCCTGCAGGGGGTGGCGGCGAAGGTGTCAGGATCACCGAGGAGGGCCATGATGGCGGCGTCGAAGTCGCCGAGGGCGTGGTATTTGAGGGCGGGATTGTCGCGCAGGGACCATTGGCGGCGGGCGTAGTGGCA
>CAMDJM010000155.1 GCA_945900785.1 Akkermansia muciniphila | reverse complement strand
CGCACGCCGACGGAGGATTTGCTGAACGACCGGGGACTGATGGGCGAGGGCTGCATCCCGCTGAAGCAAATCAAGCAATGGGTGACGGCAGCAGGCTTTGCCGGCTTTGATGAGTGCGAGATTTTTTCCACGAAGCGCTGGGCGCAGGATCAGGAAGGATACCTGTCAGAGATCACCGCAGCCTACCAAAAATTCTGCTGATCACGCCTCGGCCCCTAAATTTACATCAACCATCAACCATCAACATTCCACCATCAACCTTTCCAACAAATGATCAAAACAATCGGCATCATCATGAACGGCGTCACCGGACGCATGGGCACCAATCAACATCTCGTGCGCTCCATCGCGGCGATTATCAAGGAAGGCGGGATCAGGGTTTCCGATGATCTGACGATCATGCCGGATCCGATCCTGACCGGAAGGAATGAAGCGAAGCTGAAGGAGTGTGCGGCGAAAAGCGGACTGGATCTGCCGGTTTCCACGAACCTGGATGCGGTCCTGGCGAATCCTGACTATCCCATCTTTTTTGATGCTTCCCTGACGCAATTGCGGGGTGGCTTTGTGGAACGGGCGGTGGCGGCGGGGAAGGCGATTTATTGTGAGAAGCCGACGGCGACCAATCTGGCGGAGGCACTACGGCTGGCGGAGCTGGTGGAGAAGGCCGGGGTGAAAAACGGCGCGGTGCAGGACAAATTATGGCTGCCAGGAATCCTGAAATTCAAGGCCCTGCGGGATTCCGGATTTTTTGGAAAAATCCTGAGCGTGCGCGGGGAGTTTGGTTATTGGGTGTTCACCGGTGAAGATGCGGACCAGCCGGCGCAACGGCCTTCCTGGAACTACCGGGAAGAGGATGGCGGCGGGATCATGATCGATATGTTCTGTCACTGGCGCTATCTGCTGGATAACTTGTTTGGCGATGTGAAGCGCTTGAATGCCATTGGCGCGACGCACATTCCGGTGCGTGTGGGTGAGGATGGAAAGCCGTATGCGGCCACGGCGGATGATTCGGCCTATGGAACCTTCGAGCTGGAAGGAGGGATTTTGTGCCAGTTGAACAGCTCATGGTGTGTGAGGGTGCGCCGGGATGACCTGGTGACCTTCCAGGTGGACGGCACTGAAGGCAGTGCGGTCTTCGGACTGAGGAAATGCTTTTCCCAAAGCAAAAAGGAAACACCCCGTCCGGTGTGGAATCCTGACATTGAGCAGCCCATCAATTTCTTCGAAAGCTGGAAGGAAGTGCCGGATGCGGAGGGTGGTTATGACAATGCGTTCAGGATCCAGTGGGAGCTGTTCCTGCGCCATGTGGTATGCGGGGACGCCTTCCGCTGGGATCTGCGGGAAGCTGCGAAAGGCGTGCAACTGGCGGAGCTGGGCCTGCAGTCCTGGAAGGAAGGCAAATGGCTGGACGTGAATGCTTTGGCGTAAGCAGGCCGGGCTGGGCATGGAAATCAATAAAAATCAAAGCGGTCAAAGATTTCCTGTAATCATGTCCCAGGGAAGGGGTGGAAAAGGGGGAACTCTTTTCCGATGACGATCCTGTCCCGATTTCTTTCCTCCTTTTTCCTCCTTTTGCTTGCGGCGGGGGCCTGCGATGCGGCCTTGGTGCGCACCGATGGCCCGGCGCGGATCGCGAACCCCTCGGGGGCTTTGATCGGCTCAGACGAAACAGATGGAGATCCGGCGACGAACCGCCATCTGGTGCAAATGGCGATCGCCTGCAGTTTCACCACCTCCGGTGTCAGTAATAACTCAGGCAGCTATCGCGTGCTCTTTGAACTCAGGGATGAGAGCGGAGTGCCCCAGCCGATGGACGATGGCGCGGGCAACCCCCTCACTTCGATCACCACCGATGCCCAAACGGTTTCCCTGCTGCTGGGGAATAGCGCTTCACTTTCTTTTGCGGTGGACGCAGCCCCGGCGGCTGCGCTGGATCTGACCAAACGCTACCGGGTCCAGGCTACCGTTCAGCGGCTGGTGTCTGCGGTGTGGACGACCCAGGTGGTGCGTCAGGGTGAAGTGGGTTTCCTGGTGGGACTGCCCACGACGGTGAGTCCGGATGCGGCCTACAACATTCATGGGCGTGTGGAGTCTCCGGCCCTCGCCAGCCCGGTGATGGTGCGGAATGCGGATGGGACAGGGGGATTCGCGGTGTCAGGATCGGTGACCCTGCTTCGCTACGATGACTATCAGGAAGCCGCCCCGCCCGCGCTGGATGCCGCCGTCACCACCACCGTGACCCTGCATGACGATACCTTGGATGCCGATGTGCCACTGGCGGTGCCCTCTCAAACCCAGTTGGTGCCACTGCCGGGTTTTGTGGAAAATGGTGGGGTGCGCGAGCCTGCGGTGACAACGCTGCCGGTCGCGATGACGGTGGAATTGGCGGACTGGAGTCTCTTGAATGCCGCGCATGTTTATTCCCTGAAACTGGAGGTTACTTATACAGGGGATGATGGCAGTGAAGTGCCGGCGGTTCCGGTGCCCGTCGGAGTTGGAGCCCCGCAACGCCTGCTGGCTTTGAGTGGGGCACTCCGGTTTGGAGGGGTGATTGATGGTAGGTTCGCTGCCCTCACCGGGGATCCCCGGGCTTCCTTTACGGACAATGGTGACGGCACCTGGGATGGCAATGTGGTGATCGCCGCCGGAAGTGGTCAGATCGGGGGTTCCATCAGGCGGTTTGGCAATGGGGTGACTGGCCTTGACGTGGTGCTTTTTTCCAATGGCGATCTGGCCTGCCTTGGGGGCAACCTGGGCTTTAATACCACTGAAACGGATCTGCAGGTAGTTAGCGGGGTCCGTGTCATCCGCGGGCCAGCGGTGTTATCCAATGCCGGGCTGAAGTTTTCCCAGTTTGGCGTGATCCTGCCGACTGGGATGGGTTTCACCACCACGGCGGTGAGCCGCCGGCTGCGTCCGGTGCATCAATGGCCGGACCTGCCCTGCGGGAATGACCTGCTGCCACTGAATTCGCCTGTGCTCACGATCGAAGCTGCCGCCTACAGCGTGCCGGTGCTGCATGTGGTGCAGGAGGGACATCCGGTGCGGATGATCACCCCTGCCATTGAGTGGAATGTGGCGGCAGGCACTTTCTCGCTGGGAGTGACCGGAGATGCGGAATATGTCAGGAGGATTGATGACCAGACCCACCAGAATGCCACTGGCGTGTTGCCTCCAGGCAATGACGGGTTTTTCCGCTCGGCAGTAAGCCATCAGAGTTCCGTGATCGCAGCAGACGTCCAGGGGCGGGGGGTGCTGACGGCGGCGTTTCAATTTACTGCAGGCAGTTTCCAATCCCACCATCCCTTCAATGCGTCGGTCGCCTGGAGCGGAACGGGAACCCTGCTGCTGGATCAGGGGCAGGTGGTGCCGGGAAGCAGTTCGCTAACTCAACCGGAAATGGGTCAGTTTCCCTATCAGGCGGGGTGTTCCCAGGGCGGTGGGTGCGCTCAGGTGCAGGCGGTGACCTGGCCGTTTCTGGCGACATCAGATTGGCAATTTACCTTGGACGGGGGCTTGCGGGCACCGGTGCAGTTTGCGCAGGATGAAGTGCTCCGCTGGGGTAAAAATGGGTCTGGCGCGGCTGACTATGCCCACCGCACCCATGGTTTTGGCACGGCGCGGTTTCACATGACGGGCACCACCCTGCGCCCTACTGCCATCGGGGGCAATTCCTATCCGATTGCCCAGCGTGCCGCCATTTTGCATTTCACGGGTTGCTCCGCACCGGGGGAGGAAACCCTGGTGGAGCGCCCGGGGGTGCTGCCCGCCGGACCCGCCCGCGAAGGCCGTGCGGATTATGCCGGTTTGAATTTCCGGGCGGTGGAGATGACGAACCGCAGCGCTTCAAGTCATCTGGCCGGTGGGGATATTTTGGACTATCCATTGCACGCCGCCGCAAAATATTATGCCCGCTATGGCGGCGTGAGCGGGAGGCATCAGGCGGCTGCGGCGACCCCGGGGAATCCTTCCGTGAGCACCGTGGTGATGTTTGGGTTCCAGGTGCAGTTGGATGGGCTCAAGCTTGGCTATCTGGATAGTGATAACGTGTTTTCCCTCACGGGGGGATCCATCGCGGTCCCGGAACCCTCGGGGTTTGATCAAACCTTTGCTGAATTGAAATTTGATTGTGCGGGCCGCCCGGTGGATGCGGTGCTGGCGGATGATACGGAAAATCTCCTGGTGCACTGGAACACCGCCTTCACGCCCCTGACCTTCCGGTTCCAGCCAAAAATCAGCGGAGGCTGTCCCAGCACGGATCAGGGGGTGCTGGTGCTTGGGGCAGCGGTGAATGCCCGGGCCCTGACGAATCAACCCCTGCACGCCGAACTCGGCTTTTTCGCCAATGGACAGATGGTGCCCAAGGGAGCGAAGGGGGACTATGCCGGGGTGAGTTCTGAACTGATGCTTCCGGCGCAATTGAAGCTGAAAGGCGGCAACGGGCCGGACTACACTCTGACGCCTCATGGGAAAGGTTATTTCTCCAGTGCGGATCCGGCCGTTTCCGGACAGGCGGCGGCTCCGGGGGATGGATGGATCAATCTCTATGGTGCGCTGGATGTGCCGTTCTTCCAGGATGTCAAAGTCCAGGCGCAGGTGAGGAATTCCTCCAATGCGCAGGGCGGCCTGGTGGATTTGATGGGAGGCTGGCCGGCCAGCGATGCCGCGGGCAATCTGCAGGGCTGGGGGGAAGGAACTGGCATGGCCATGACGCCTTTCAATGATGTTAACTTCGATGCCATGCAGCGGGGATATCCGATGGGGCAGTCCCTCACGGTCTACCGGAATCCGCCGGCCAAGCAATACCGGCCACTGGCTGAACAGGACTGGTTGCAGGTGGTGAAGCTGGGCTATTCCCTCAAGTGGGACATGGCCGCGCGGCGGTTTACGACGCTGGGTGAGGAGTCGACCGATCTGGTGGTGGTGAAAGCCAAGCACCGGTTGCTCAGCCTGACCAGCAGCACGGCGGAAATCACCTTTGGCGTGAAGATCGAGGGCTTCCCCACGCTCAATGTTTCAAAACTCCTGACGGATCAGGTCAATAGCGGACTCAATGGATTGTTCACCAGCCTCACCAATGCCGGGCTGCAGGCCTCCGGCCTGAATGAAGCGGTGCAGGGCTTTGATGCCTTGGTTTCGGCCCAGATCGGCGACCTGCTCAGTGCTCCCCTGGATGTAGCGCTGGATGGGGCGGATTTTGTATTCGATCCTTTGCTATGGTCGCAAACGGGTGGCGCTACCGGAGTGATCAGCGAAGGAGCGGCGAAGTATGCGGAGCAGATTGCGGGGCTGGCCAAGCCCATTGCAGACGGGCAGGGGGAATTCACCACAGCCCTGCGCAGCCGTCTCGGTCAGGTGATCACGGC
>CAMDJM010000154.1 GCA_945900785.1 Akkermansia muciniphila | reverse complement strand
GTCACTCCGGAAGACGTGCTGCGTCAGATGGATCAGCGTCATCGAAAACGGCAGGCCTCCATCGACTCCGCCTACACCAGGCAAGCTCCTTGGGAGGAGCCACCGGAGGAAATGCGCTGACTGTTATGGTATTTACCAAAGCAGAATTATTGCCCACGATGCATTGATAGTCCCCGGCATCGCGCGGCTGGAGGTGGCGGAGCACGAGGGTGTTGGAGGTGGCTCCGGGCACTGGCAGGCCATCCTTTTCCCAATGGAAGGACGTGGCCAGGACATCGGAGGTGCCGGTGATCAGGGTGACATGGCTCCCGGCCATGGCGGTCTGCGGCACCGGGTGGCGGGTGATTTCCGGCGGGGCTCCGGCATGCAGGGGCCATGCCGCACCGGTGAACAGCAGGGCGGTCAGGAGATGCTTTGGGATAGGATGATTCAAGGCCCTTGGAGGATGCTGGAGCCCGGCGTGCGGTAGTCGTTCAGGGGCTGATGGGTGATACGGTAGCCGGTGGGGACGATGCCGGAGGGCAGATCAAAGGCGAAAACGCCATTCACCCCGCCCGTGGTGGGCAGGAAACCCAACAGAACGGGATCGCCACCATTGGCCCCCTGACTCCACAGCGCATAGCCGAATCCGGTGGAACTCGGGGGCAGGTTTTGGGTGACGATCATGCCCTGGCCATCGCTGCCAGTGACGGGCAAGGCGTAAGGCTCCAGCATCTCCTGGGCGGGTTCATGATTTTGGATAGCAGGGGTAGCCGGGGCAGAGGTGGCAGGCGGCGTGGCCGTTGGAAGGGAAGTGTCAGGCCGGCGGGTGATGGTTTCCGTGGGCGTGGAGCCGGGCGGCGTTTTCCCGGGGGCGGGGCGCAGGCTGGTATCGGAAACGGGTCCGGGATCATCCGGGTCCGGAGGTTGGAATCCAGCCGGGGCTTTTTGCCCGAGATAGCTTTGTCCATCCGGCTGGCGATACCAAATGCCTCCATTGCCATCCCAGACGCGCCCGTCGTCCAGGCGGGTTAGGCCGTAGCGTTGGAATTCGCTGTCGGCGGGAAAGTTCTGATGCACCACCTGGGCGTCAGGATGGAGGTTCAGGGCGTCAATATTCACGGTGCCGCCCTGCCCGATGATGATGTCAGAGGAAGGAGCGGAGCCCTGCCCGCGCAGTTTCGCAGGTGCAGGAGGATCGGGGACCGGCGTTGGATCAGGTTCAGGAATTGCCGACTGGGATGGGGTGTCAGGTTTGTTTGAAGACGTGGGTTGAGCCGGGTCTTCGGCGGGCGCCTTGGCAGGACCCGGGGCGGCGGGTTGGGTGGCGGCTGCGGCTGCGGCGATGGCTTCGGCAACCTTGCCCGCCAGCAACCCGCGCTCATGCCGGGCCGGGGTGGCACTGCCTGGCGGATGCATTTCGATGAGGCGCAGGTCGGCTACGCCTTCAGGTGGGGGAGCTGATTTTTGGGCAAGGCCACGCAGCCGCTCCAGCTCCTGCTGCCGGGCGGGGGGCAGGGTGACGGCGCGCATGGTGCGGCTGTGGAAACCGGCGGGATCGCGCGCGGCCACGGATTCCGCTTTGTCCCCGGAGGTTGCTGGATGAGGCGCGACGCGACCATTCCCCTGGGCCGGTGATAAGCTGCCAGGAATGGCACGCCCGGGCGTTCCCCCTGGGCCTGCCTGGGTCAGGTCCTGATCAACGAGTTGGCTGGATAGCTGATAGTTCTGCACGCCCAGCCAGCCGGACAGCACGGCCAAAGCCGCTGCGGCAGCCCACGCGGGGTGGATGTGGCGGCGGCGTAGGGCGGCGCTGGCGCGGGCTACCGTAGCGGGCAGGGGGCGGCCGGATATTTCCTTTTCGATGCCTTGCCAGACGCGGGCGGGAGGCACGGCCTGCGGGGCGGTGAGCGCCACGGCGGCGAGTTGCTCATTCGCCCCGCGCAAGGCGTCCCGCAGGTGGGGATTGACGCGGAGTTCGCGTTGATAGAGCAGGCGTTCCGCATCCCCGAGCAGATCGAGGGCGTGCAGGCCGGTCTGTTCCAGATGTTCTTTATCAATCATGATGTTGCAGGATGTGGCGCAGACGCAGGAGCCCGCGCCGGATGCGGCTTTTGATGGTGCCGAGGGGTTGTTGCAGCTCGCCGGCGATTTCCTCGCCGGTGTATTCAAGAAAAACGGCCATCTCCACGGCGCGGCGTTCCGGACCGGAAAGCTGGTCGAGGGCGCGGACCACGCGGCGGACTTCATCCCGCTGCTGCAGGTCAGACCCGCCATGGGCCATGAGGGGGGCCTGTTTCCCATCATCCAGGGAGGGCCCGCTGGTGAGGGCGTGGCGTCTGCCCCGGTGGCGCAGGATATCGCAGCAATGGGCGCGCATGATCATCCAGGCCCAGGTGAAGCCGCTGCTCAGGGAGGGGTCGAAGCTGGAGGCTTTTTTCCAGAACTTGACGAAGATTTCCTGCAGGGCGTCCTCGGCATCCTCCGGGGCGGGCAGGACGCGCAGCGCATAGCTGTAGAGCGGCGCGGACCATGAGGCGTAGAGTTCCGCCAAGGCCTGGGCATCGTGGGCGGCGATGCGGCGCAGCAGCAGGGCATCCCGCACCGCGCCACCCTCTGCCGGGGCAGGGATGGTGGGCTCGTGAGGGCGCGGATAGGACACGGCGGGGGAAGCGTTGGAAGTTAATAACGGAGGCGGAAGAAGCGGGCTGGTTCAGTGATTTCGAGCACTTGGAGACGCTCCAGGCCATCACCCGGCAGACTATCCAAAGGAAACCAGTTTGGGCTATCCAAGTCAACACTCCACTCCACCCGGGGCACCTGCCCGTCGGAGGTAGGATAAATCAGGCTGAAATGCAGTCCTGCGTCATCCCGCCAGCTTTGCGGGATCAGGGTTTGCGGCCCGAGATTGGGCAGGCCGGGGGTCGGCGGCAGTAGCCATACCGGACCAGCGGCTCCGATGCGCGCTGCCGCCAGGCCACAGGGCACCCGTCCTCCCTGCAGGTAGGACAGGATTTGCTGGGCCCCGCTGGCATCGCGCTGGATGAGGGTGATCTCCTCATTGGTGGAGCCCAGGGAGAGATTCCCGGAGAGGACATTTGGCAGGCCCAGCGGCCGCGACCAGACGACGCGGTGCTCCCCGGGCTGGAGCGTGATATTGTCAGGAAAAACGGCCCGCCTGCCCTGATCGAAGAGGGAATCCGCGAGTTCCACGCCGCTCAGGGAAATGGGGGTGCTGGAGGTGTTGCGGATTTCCACCCAGTTGGTCGTCACGCCGGTAGGATCTGCCAGGGTGCTCCCGGCGGGCATCATTTCGGAGATTTCCAGGCCCCGGGGCATCGCTGCCGCCGTGGGCAGGACGAGGGTGTAAAGTTGGGGAGGCGCGCTTTCTTCCCCGGCTCCGGGCGGTGGGCCTGGGATACGGGTCAGGGTGCCACTCAGGTCCTCGCATTGCAGGTAGAACTCGACTGGCGTGCCGCCAGGGGGAGGATTCACAAAGATCCCGGCGTAAACGCCATCCAGCCGGCCGCCATCGCCATTCGTGCCATCATCGTAGAGGGGTATTTCCTTGAAGGGGGAGATCTGACCCGCCTTGCGCCAGAAGATGCTCATGCCCAGCACGCCCAGGTCATCCGAGGCTGAGGCGTAGAAGCGCACCCGGTGCAAAGTGGAAAATTCAGTCAGGTCGATGCCGTGCAGCTTCGCTTCCGGTTCGATCGGGCTGCCCGCGACGTTGGGAAATCCAGGGTTTGGCAGGGAGGAAAGCCGCCAGGAGGCATCGCCATCCGAGTAGCGGCAATAGCACAGGTCGGAACCGATTTCCGGATAGGAAACTTCATCTGCCAGGGCATTGCCGGGACGCCGCAGCTGCAGCAGGCCACCTTCCTTGGCGATAGGGAAGCCGCTGCGCCATGGGGAGACCGGTTTTTTGTCATAGCAAAGAATCACCCGGTAGCCCTTGGCGGGGATGGTATCGGCAGGCAGGGTGAAGGTCTGCTTCACGCCGCTGGCGTTGAAGTATTCCAGCTTCCAGCCCGCGAGGGGGATTGCGGCGGCGCTGCCATTGTAGAGTTCCACACAGTCCGGGCGCTTGCTGAAAAAGGCAGGGGCATCCGAGCCTTCAATCTGGTCCGGGAGGTTGATCGGTGTGGTGTCATTGCCGGGGATGATTTCATTGATCACCAGATCAGCGGAGGGACGGCGGTCCCCGGCATCATCCAGGAGCGGCAGGGTGGGCTGCGCCGGCCGGCTGCTCAAGGCGACCCACAGCACCGCGCCTGTGCCTGCCAAATCGGTCCGGCCATCGCCATCCACGTCCCCCGCCTGGAGATTGACGGTCAGGGGGCAGTCCACCACCAGCACTTCCTTAAAGCCGCCGCCACCATCGCGGAAAGTGTTGGCGCTGATCCGCAGACAGCCGTCGTCCTTGCACACCGTCGCAAGGTCCCATGAATTATCCCCATCGAAAAGGCCCCAGGCCATGGTCTGCACCGCAAAAGTCAATCCGGGTGCCGTCAGAATGGGGGGACCTGCGGGGATGGGTGGCTGTTCCGGTTCCACCGGACGGGGGAACGTTGTCATAAAAAACGCAATGCCACGCCGGCCCAACAGCACCTGCACCCCGGTCCCGGAAGCACTCACCAAATCCAGATCGCCATCTCCATCAAAGTCCCTGGCGACGATCTCCCGACCCCCACCCAAGCCCGGATAAGGGTGCCGGATAAATTGAGGTTTGGTGGGGTCTGTCAGGAAAAAATTGCCGGTATTCTCCAGCACCAGCAGTTGCCCCGTGTATCCGGAAACGGCGAGATCTTCATCGCCATCCTTATCAAAATCCCCATGCACCATGTAGCGGGACTCGTAGACAAGGCTAAAAACGGCGGATGCCGGTGGAGTCACGTAGGAGCCATCGCCGCGGCCCTTCAGTGCCACCCCGCGGCAATCATAATAGCCTGCCACCAGATCATCAATGCCATCGCCATCCAGATCGGTGGAGATCACAGAAAAAAGGGTATTTGCACTCAACGGCGTAGACACGCCGCCGGGCAGGCTGGGATTCGGGCTTGGTGGGGTTGGAAGTAAGGGAGGTGGTGGCGGGCGGTAAATGACCAACGGACCAAAGGCCCCGGTGCCATCTCCGATTCTCACCGTGTAAAGCCCCCCGGCGGCATCGCCGAGGTTCGTGGTGACCAGGTCCTGGTTTCCATCGTTGTTGGCATCGGTCAGGGACATCGACTCCGGCCGGGCTCCCATTTTATAAAACACCGCTGGTCCCAGTTTGCCACCCGGCCCGCTCATCCGGATGCTGATTTCCTCGGATAGGCGGTGCAGTTGCAGGATGTCCCCACGCCCATCGTTATTAATTCTACTGTGTTTGAAATATTGTTTGCATTTCCAGAAATCCATGCGACTCTATAATTGGCTTTGACCGGGAGTTCGCCTTGAGGCGGAAAACCGGCGGCCCTAATAAAAAATGACGCTCCTCCCGCCTTTCGGCTGGGCCGAC
>CAMDJM010000153.1 GCA_945900785.1 Akkermansia muciniphila | reverse complement strand
TTTTTGATAGTGGCCAGCGCACCGCAGGCACGCCTAACGATGGAACTTATACCGTGACCCTCGCGGTCCCGACTGATGCATTGGGAGATTACGTATTACGCATTGGACGCATTGAAGATGCCGCCGGAAATTCCTTGGATTCTCTATATTCCACAGATCCTTTGTTTCCGGGTCCCTTCTCCGGCAACATTCTAGTCAATCGCACCCCGTTGCATGTCCTGAATTCCTTCACTCTCTCGCCGCCTTCAGTCAATGTGACTGCGGGAACCGTCGACGTGACGGCCACCTGTTCCATCACAACCACCAGCGGTGAGTTCTCTTATGGCTTCCTGAACTTGAGCAACCCGGAAGCGAACGGCAGTATCTTCGTTTACATAGGTTCTGGCGACCGCACTGCTGGCAGCGGGACCTCCGGCGACTACTCGGTCACCTTCCCGGTCCCGCGATATCTAAGTCCAGGTCTATACGCTCCCAGCCTGGATCTGCGCGGCACCGTTGGTGGATCTTCCCGATATGCAACGGATGAGTTTGCGTTCCCCGCCGGGGCGACCGGGGCATTGACCGTGGCCAATACCGGTGCAGTCGACCTTTCAGCTCCCGTGATCTCTTTTGTCTCCGCCACGCCAAATTCAATCCCGTCAGGATCTGCCACACCATTGGTTGCTAGAATCCATGTCACGGATGACGTGTCCGGGGTAAATGAAGTATACGTTTACCTGACAACACCAGGGGCCTCCTACTATCTTTCCAGTGCAGTCCGGATCAGTGGGACTGAACGGAACGGCCTTTGGGAATTAACCGCGCCGCTTCCACCCAACAACATTCCACCCGGCGTATATGCCATTCAGTTCTCAGCGACGGATCATCTGAACCAATATTCCTATATAACCACAGACGTTGGCATTCCTGCACAATCCGTCACGATCACTGCACCTGCCAGCGGCTACGACAGTTGGACTTCTGCTAGTGGCCTGAGCGGATCAGATTCCCCCGCCACTTCCGATCCTGACCACGACGGCACCGCCAACCTGTTGGAATTTGCCTTCGGGATGAATCCTCGGTCGGCTCCGGCGAATCCTGCCGGGGTAGCGGGGGCAGGTTTGCCTGCAGCCACCCTGGCAGGGAGTGGGGCCGCGCGTCATCTGACCCTTGGCTTCTGGATCCCGGCGGATCTTTTGACCGGAAATTCGCTAAAGCTGAGCTACCTCGCCCAATTCAGCAGCAACGGCACCACTTGGACTGATGTGCCGCAAACCAGTTTCACAATCGATGCCGGCACCTCGCTGGAGACAACGAGCGGCCTCCGGCGGTTCTGCACGGTGATGGATCCCGCCGCCTATTCTGCCAACCAGCCCAGGTTTGGACGAATCCAGGCGTCTCTGATTCCCTGATCTATTTTACCGGAACAAAGGAAGGGACGTGCCATCCGCTCGATTGCCTTCACCAAAGGACGGAATACTGCACATTCGCTGGCAGTGTTGGGATTGATTTCAATTTTATAAGATCCTGGCGCAGCCATAGCGTTGGTCGTGGCTTTTCCTGGTTTACTTTCATGCGCTCCGGCGTGGAAGGCTGCTTTTTTGCATTTCCATCTTCGACAAAACAGCCTAAATCAACCAAACCATACCCATGAAACTTCTGCGCCTCCCCCGCTGCCTGCGCCTCCTCCTTGCCGCCGCTTGTCTGCTGGCCGGCCTCCCCGCCAGGGGCTCAGGTGCCGCCCATCCTCAGCTATCAGGGCCGTATCGCCGTGGGCGCGGTAAATTTCGATGGCTCCGGCCAGTTTAGATTCGCCCTCGTGGATAACACTGGCACCAGCACCTTTTGGAGCAATGACGGCACCAGCACGGCGGGCAGCCCACCCGCCTCTGCGGTCGCGCTAACGGTGAGAAAAAGCCTCTACTCCGTGCTTTTGGGCGATGTCTCGCCTCCCAGGCATGACGGCGCCCATTCCCGCCAGTGCCTTCAATCAGGCAGATGTGCGGCTCCGCATTTGGTTTGACGACGGCGTCCACGGCTCCCAACTCCTCACTCCGGACCAACGCTCCGATTCCGGTTTTACATGGACTTTAAGGGGGGTAGTATGGGGTGGCGTCCTCGGCAGACGGGAACAAATTGGCCGTTACGGCTAGCCGCTCAGCCAGTCCAGCCGGACGCGGGGGTAGAGGCGGCGGAGGAGTTGGGCGGTGCTGCCGGTGAGGATGTTGCGGGCTTCCCCGCGCAGGCGGTCGCGGGAGGCGGTTTTGCTGCCGGCGGCTTTCCAAAGGCTGTCGAGGGCACGCCGGTGGGTGGCGGTGGTCTCCCTGACGGCCTGCCGCCAGAGAGGGGGAGGCTCGCTGTCCTGCCATTCGCCCCGGCCCCGCCCGTAGTGGGCGACCGCGAGATAACAAAGCAGGGCGATCTCCAACTGGGCGGCAAAGTGCTCTTCGGTCCAGCGGACGCCGTGGTCCTCTCCCCGTGTCAGGTTGAATCCTTTGGCGAGGAGATAACTGCCGGCTCCGCCCAGGAGGATGCCTGTCAGGGCACCGCCCCCCAGCAGGAGGCCACCGGTTTTCAGTTCGGCGACGATGCCGCCTGCGGCTCCAGTGAGGGCTCCCCCCACAGCGGACCAGAGGGATTCGTTGATCTTCCTGGGCACGCCAAAGGATCCGCCCCCGGCCGGGAGCACCTGGTGGGCGCTGCGTCCTTCCAAGCCGTGCAGGGTGATGAGCTGATCCATCGCGGCCACCGAGCGGACGGCTAGGCGCTGGCTCAATTGAGCGCGGGCCTGCTCCATTTCGTCATTCAATTCGCGCCGTCCCACGCCCAGCTTTTGGAGAAAGGATTCCTTGGAAACCGCGACCTGGTCTGCGGCGTTTTCCGTGAGGGGACCGGCCAGGATTTCCATGCTTTGATGGAATACTTTCAGATTTTCCTGTTGGATCGCCCCCCGGAGTTCAGTGAAAACCGGCTGTTTTTCCGCCGCCAGCAGCGGATCAATCATATCCAGCAGTTCCCCTTCCTGCACCCAGCAGCGGGCAAAGGCATCCAGTCCGATCACCGCCTTCACCACGGAAAAACGCTTCAGATGATAGCGCCAGTCGGCCTCCTCCAGCTCCTCCTCAATGGCGGCCCGGGGCGGGCCGGTCTGGTTCAGGAGCAGGACCACGGGCTTGCCGATCCAGGACAGGATTTCCATCTCCATAGGCACGTAGCCGGCGCCCTCCGGTTTTTCCGAGGCATTGACCAGATAAAGCACCACATCGGCCTCCTCCTGGACATTGCGCACCGCCTGCTGGCTGCACCAGAGGGGCCGGTCGCGGAAGCGGTCCCACAATTGTCCGATCATCCAGCGCACGGGCTGGCCGGACTTCTTCAAGCGCTTCAGCAGCCGGGCGGTATCTCCAAACCCGGGGGTGTCCCAGAGCACCAGCCTGGCCCCGGGGATTTCAATCATCGGCCAGGCCTCGGCGGTATCAGTCACATGGGATTGGTCCAGGGCGTCCCCCACATCCCGGCGCAACAGGGTGCGGGCCAGGGTAGTCTTGCCCACATTGGTGTGCGAAATCAGGCTGAAGGTGACCGTGACCACTCCTCCGTCAGGCGGAGCAGTGGTCTGGCGGCGGGAACTGAAAACGGAAGCCATGCGGAAGGAAGGGTGCAGCGTCAGAGGGCTGGCGTCCAGAGCCGAAGTGATTGCCGGGCGGGGGCCACGGAAGCCGCCGCTGAGGCCGGATCCCGCCGGGCGGCGCTATCCAATACCAACACCGGCCAGGCGGGACCAAGAATTTTTTCCCAAGCGGAGCGGCGCTCACCCATCCGCCGGCCCGCTTCCGGCATGCCCGCGAGGCGACCTTCAAAGCCGGCGCCATCCAGCACCGTCAGGGCAAAGGGCGGCACCAGGGCTTTGGCCATCAGCCTTTCCAAACCGCGCTGCAGCACCCCGTGCACCTCGTCCTCCGGGGTCACCGCCATGGGCAATAACAACACCAGATGGGTCGGGGCTTCAGTCAGTTGTTCCAGGCATTCGTCCTCTTCCCCGTAAGGCACCGCTGGCAGAAAATCGATCATCACCTGCCCGCCCCAAAGGTGCTGCAGCACCGCCCGCAGACCGTCCCGGAGACGCGGCTCCGGATCGCATTGCACCGGCAAAACGCGGGCGACGAGCGGCTGGCCTTCCGCCATACGCCGGACGGAGGCCATGTATTCCCCAAACGTTTCCACCCATGCGGTGCCGCTGCGGGACACCTCCCGCCCCGACATGGAGATCAGGAGCAGCCGGGGCAGCAGGATGAACAACCCCGCGGTGCCTGCCCACAAGTGAATCCAAGGAGCCGCCGGGGACAATCCGCCCTGCGGCGGCACGGTTGGCACGGCAATGCCAGTCAGGATTGAGGCCGGTCCCAGCACGATGCGCGTCAGCTTGGACACCACCGGCTGGGTGAGAAACGTGCTTTCCCAGGTGGCTTGATAATTTTTCACCAGCCCCTGGGCATACATTCCTGCCACCACGCCTGCCGCGAGCAGCAAGGCAGCGAGATGGAAGAGCCGTTTTCCCCGGGCCATCCAAGCGGGAGCCGAGGCCGCCGCCCATTCCTGGTGGACCCAGGTCACCACCCGATCAGTGAATTCATCCCCGGTCGGAGCCGGCCCCCGCTGCCAGTTAGCCAGCCAGCCCGGAGCGGCCGGGTGGGATTTTTTGAAATGACCCACTAATGCTGCGGCAACCACCGCCAGATTCCAAGCGATCAGCCCCAGCAGGGGAAAAGCCAGCAGGCTCACCCGCCCTTCCCGGCCCAGTTCATGCGTGAGCCAGCCCAGCAAAAACGCCCCTGCCCCAACGGCCGGAACCATCCAGCCCGGCAAGCCGCCGTGCTGTCTGGCCACGCCCGCGAAGGCCTGCGCCAGGGAGCCCTTTAAGCGTGGACCCAGCACCCCCACCCGGGCTCTGATAAAATCCATTCCTTGCACAGCCGCCGCAGTTTTCGTCGCCGCGATCCGCTCCGCCAGGATCAGACGTTCCCCGGCAGGATCGGCCTCCTCCAAGGCACGTATGAAGAGGCACTGCCTGATTTCGGGCGGGTCCGGGAGCCGGGAGCGTTCCATTTCCATGATAGCGTCACACGCCGGCCTGAAGCCCCGGCGGCTTCAGTTCTTCCCGCGCAGCAGATAGAAAAAAGCCACGCAGCCCAGCAGTATAAATACCACGGCAAAACCGATTCCAAGAATGATGTGATTTGACATATTTTCTTATTTTAAGGCATCCAAAACACCCTGCCACCGGAAAATGCATCCGTTTCTCCTGAAGGCATCCGCCGCATCCTTCCCCGCCCCACAGCCCCGCACCCCTGGGTCAGGCAATTTCCTATGGAATCCACGCATGACTTTCCAAGGAGGAATGCTACAGGACAATTGTTGGTGAACTCATCCACCATCCTTCCAACCCATTCCCCACCCAAACTTACTCTATGAAACGACCCTCCTGGCGCGTGCTTGCGGCGGCCATGCCCGCCCTGTTCCTCAGCCTGTCTCCGTTCGCCCAGGCCGGCGAAGGCTGGAGCACCAACTTTGAAGCCGCCAAAACCACGGCGTCCAAGGAAAACAAGGACATCCTGATGGATTTCACCGGCTCCGACTGGTGCGGCTGGTGCATCAAGCTCCAGAAGGAAGTGTTCACCAAGGACGCCTTCAAGCAGGAAGCGCCAAAACACTTCGTCCTCCTCGAACTGGACTTCCCCCAGCAAAAGGAACTCCCCAAGGAAGAGAAGGAGCAAAACGAAAAAATGCAGGAAACCTACTCCGTGCAGGGATTCCCCACGATTCTGCTGACGGATGCCAAAGGCCGGCCTTACGCGAAAACCGGATATCAGGCCGGCGGTCCGGAAGCCTACAACAAGCACCTTGATGAACTCCGTCACGTGCGGGAGAGCCGCGATGCCGCCTTCAAGCGCGCGGAAGCCGCTTCCGGCCTCGAGAAAGCCAATGCCCTCAATGAAGGGCTCAAGGTCCTGGAACCGGAACTGGTCATGGCCTTCTACAAGGAAGAAGTAGAGCAGATCATCGGCCTGGACACCGAAGACAAAATCGGCTTCAAAGCCAAAAAAGAATACACCAGCAAACGCACCGGACTGGACAAACAACTGAAGGAACTGGCCGAAGCCCAAAAACCCAAGGAGTTTGCAGAGGCCATCGACGCCTTCATCGCCAAGGAAAAAATCGCCCCGGCTGACCTGCAGGATTTGATGATGACCAAACTCCAGGTGTTGGGTCCA
>CAMDJM010000152.1 GCA_945900785.1 Akkermansia muciniphila | reverse complement strand
CCGTCACTCCGGAAGACGTGCTGCGTCAGATGGATCAGCGTCATCGAAAACGGCAGGCCTCCATCGACTCCGCCTACACCAGGCAAGCTCCTTGGGAGGAGCCACCGGAGGAAATGCGCTGACCGTTATGGTATTTACCAAAGCAGAATCAAGATCGACGGCGCGGTAGTAAACGCTGCGGGCCCCGGGGACGGGGGCGGCGCGCAAAGTGACAAGGCCGTCTGAGACAGGGGTGATTTCAGCAGGGACGGGGACGGGATCCAGCGTGGAGGCAGCGCTCCAGGTTTGGAGATTGGTGGAGACCTGGAGGCCGTAGCGGCGACGGGCAACGGCAGGAAAGGTGACGGTAACGCCACCGGCGGCAGGGGTGGCGGTGCTGGTGATGGAGAAGCGCTCCGGGGGCAGGGCCGCAGGGAGCGGTGGGATGTTAAATGATTCCACGGCGTCGACTTCCTGGGCCCAATAGGAGGGAAGTCTGCCAAAAGGATCGGGCTCTCCGTAGTTGGTAACATAGATCCAGCCGAAACCTTTGCCCGCGGCCTGGGTCACGGTGGAACCGAGACTGCCGGAGCTGTAGGGGATGCAGCCAAAGCGGGCGGGATCTCCGGAGGCCCCGGCGCTGCCCCATCCGCTGGAGATTGGGTTTTCAAAGGTGATGAGGAGGCGGGCGTAGGACAGGTAGACGGAATGGGTGCCGGTGCCGGGATTGCCTACGATGAATTTGTTTTTACCATTCGCGTAGTCGTAGAGGGATTTGATAGTAAGTCCGGTTGGTGGCGTTGCTGACATTCGTCATTTCATCAAGAAAGTAACCCTGCACGCCATACCAGGTGTGGTATTTGTCCATCAGTGATTTCATGACCGGGAGCGTATTGCCCGCGTAGCCGGTGGCGATGTATCCAACGACTTCGCCGCCGGCGGCTTTGATGCGGTTGACCGAATTGGCGTAGGAGGAGTTTTTGCTGGTGCCGGGGCCGTCGTCAGGATTAAAAACGGCAATGAGGGGCACGCGGCGGGCCGCAGCTTCCGCCGCCGAAAATTGGGAACTGATGTTGCCATAAATTGGCATGATGATGCCCATGGCGGAGCCGCTGCCACCCGTTCCCCACCAGAGCATCAGGCTCAGGAAAAAGCACCTGCAGCAAAAAGGAAGCTGGAAGTCTGAATGGGAAAGGGGCTTCATCAGAGACGGGGGAAGGAAAAGTGATAGGAGAGGAGGGGAATTGCCGGCAAGATATTTTGCAAAATCCAGAATTAAAGACCGGCAGATTACTTAATAATACTGAATTATTTAAAAAGTTCCAATGGTTTTTAACCCGGGAGCAGGGGGAAGTCTTTGGTTTGCCCGATTTGGAGGGGCTGGCCGGGGGGCGCGGTGGTAATGCGGGCATGGAGGCCGGGGTGGTGTTTTTGCAGGAGGGGAAGGGATTCTTCCGGAGGGAGGAGGCAGAGGAGTTTGGTCAGGGGATCGGCAAGGGCCCCGGTGGGGGCGATGAGGGTGGCTTGGCGGGATAGGGTAGCGCCGAGGCCGGTGCGGGGATCGATAATGTGACTGTAGCGCTGGCCACCGATTTCGACAAATTGGTAGTGATCGCCGGAGGTGGCGGCGTTGGCATTGGTGAGGGAGATGCGCACCTGGGGCCCGGCTGCGGTGGGCTGGAGGCCGACGTGCCATGCGGTGCGGCCGGGGGGCGGAGTGCCAGCGGCGATTTCTCCGGCGGCATCCAGGAGCACGCAGGTGAGGTGGAATTTTTCACGGAGCAGGCGGAGGCAGGCGTCCTGGGTCCAGCCTTTGGCGATGCCACCGAGATCGAGTTGCATGCCGGGTTTTTCCAGCCGGGCGGTGCGGGCGGCGGGGTCGAGGAGGAGGTGCTGGAAGCCGGTGCGGGCGCGGGCTTCCGTGAGGGCGGCGGCATCGGGGAGTTCCTCGCGGCGGCGGCTGCGGCGCCAGAGGCGGACGCAGGGGGCAAGGGTGATGTCGAAGAGGCCGTGGGTCAGGGTGGAGATTTCCCGGGATTTTTCCAGGATGTCGAAGAGTTCGGCACTGACAGGAACGGGGGGCTGGCCGGCTTTTTGGCAGAGTTGGTTGAGTTCGCTGGTGGGCTCGTAGTCACTGAAGATGGCGTTGAGGCGGGCGATTTCCGCAAAGCAGGCGGTCGCCGCCGGGGCGGCGGCCGCAGCGGGAATGCCAGGGAGGGTGAGGGTCCAGAGACAGCCCATGTGGGGCTCGCTGCGGGACCACGGCGCGTCATCCGCCGCGCGGGCGAAGGATGCGCACCCGGCAGCAGCGGCGAGCGATGATGTGAAGTGACGGCGGGTCATCGAAAGGATCCTATTTTCCTGGGAAAACGAAAATTGAACTTGCTGGGTTACATATACTCTATTGCCAGATGTGTCACCTTCCTTTATTTTAAAGGAGTTCCGCGCATAGTGCTCTTGTCTTCCGGTCCTGCATCCCCCCAATCTGATGAACCTGTCTGCAAAAACCGCCTTGACTGGTGCCTTGGTGTTGAGTCTGATGCGGGTGCACGGGGCCGATGCCGGGGACAAGGTGCTGGTGCTGGGCGACAGCCTGACCAAGGAATACCAAAGTGAATTTGTAGCGCTCTACCCGACGAACCCGGAGGCCTGGGGCGCGCGGAATTGGATCGAGCTGCTGGACAGCCGGAGGCATGAACAGTTTGACCTTGGTCCCTGGCAGATTTACCCGGACTGGCGGCTCACGGGGCACGAATACAACTGGGCCAGACCCGGCGGGACGGCGCGGGATTTCCGGAATTTTGTGCGCTCGGATGCCGCCGGGAAAGCGGAGCTGCAGAGCGTGAACCCGCTGTATACCGGTTCCACCCTGACAAGCTCCCGGGCCACCTTCAATGGCCTGATCCCCCAATCGCAGCGGATGGTGCTTTTTCTGGGAGGCAATGATCTCGCGCTGGGAAACTCGGATCCTGCAGCGAACCCGGAATTCGATGGAAGTCCGAAACAAATTGACTATGAATCCATCTATGCGGGCACGTTTGGGGCTGCTTCGGAGGCCTATCGTCTGAGGGATTCCATCCGTAAAAGTATTCTTTCGGTGCTGCAGTATCTGCTCAGCCCCCAGTCGAATGGGGGGCCGCCCCGCTACAGCGGTGCGATCGTGCTCTGTTCGGTGCCCCATGTGGGCTGCACGCCCAAGGTGCAGCAGGACGCCGGGACGGACCCGGAGCGCACGGCGGTGCTGACGGAGATGATTGAGATTCTGAATGACGAGCTGCGGTTCATGGCCGCGACGACGTTTAATATCGGCTTTGCAGACATCTATCCCGTGACGAAAGAGATCCTTGATCCCGGCACCTTCCGGATCGGCGGGGTTTCCTTTATCAAGGAGGCGGATGCCGATTGCGGCCCGCGCTATCTTTTCTCCGGGGATGGTTTCCACCCGAACACGGCGGTGCATGCCAAGGTGGCGCAGATTGTGGGGGACGCTTTCAGCAAAAAATACCCTGAACTGAGCCCGGAGATGCCGCGCCTGACGGACCGGGAGATCATCACAGAGGTGCTGGGGCTGCCGGGGGATATTGGTTATGTGGAGTGGATGACGGAGGCTGGGGTGCCGGTGGCAAAGCGTGGTCCGCTGTCGGATCCGGACGGGGATGGCCTGCCAAATCTCATGGAATACCTGCTGGCCGGGCGCTCGCCCGATCACGCGGAGCAAACCCCAGCCTTCACGGCGGTGCGGGAGCAGGGCGGGTTGGGCGAAGTGCTGACGGTGACCTGGCAGCCGCGGTTTGCCGAAAATGCCTATGCGGATCTGGGCCCCCAGACGTCGTCCGGCTCCCTGATGGATTGGCAGCCGGTGGAGCCCTCTTTGATCCTGACCCTGCCGGATGGGTCCCAAAGCGTAAGCCTTGAAATCGCAGAAGGGAACACCCTTTACTTCAGGCTGGCAGGGGCCCGGCCGTGAAACAGAAAACTTGACTCCCTGGCTCGGTTTTTAATCTGGCGGCTCCTTCGATCACACGGGCAACGTTGCCTGAGCCTGCGCCGGAAACCTCAAGGGAGCCCGGGGCTCCGGCCCGGGTGTATCTTCCCGCTTCACCGCTCCCTGACCAGGCTCATCCAGCACAGCCCCGGCAACCCCATAACAACCACTTGTCAGACCGGAGTCCCGGGCTCCCTTCCAATGCCCCACCATGCCCCATGGGACCATCCGTTCCGGAATAAGCTCTATTGCCCCATGGCCGGCCACGGTTATGAATGGGAGCCAGCTCATGAAACAACCTGCCCCGCCTTCCCCATCCCGCCTGTTCACTGCCGTGGAGGAGACTTTTGCCCGCATGGATTGGGCCGGGCGGCGGGTGCCGGGACGCGAGGTGATGGAGGCAGACTTTGAGGCGCACCACACACGCATCCGCGTCCACGTGCAGGTTTTTGCCCAGGTGGATGCCATCTCCGTGGGCACCACCCTGGGCCACAAGGTGCCGGACAGCCGCAGTGGCCTGGTCAGCGAGCTGCTGATGCGCACCAATCTGGAACTGACCGTCGGGGCCTTCGAACTGGATTACGAGGCGGGCCGGGTGCTCTTCCGTGCCACCAATATCTTCCCTGCCGCCGGGGGAGATCCGCAAATCATCGCCAGCCTGGTCCACAGTGCTCTGGCAGAAACGGACCGCCTCACCCCATTTCTCACCCTCGTGCTCCGGATGCCCCAGGAGGAACTGGCGCGGTTGAATCTCAAACTCTTCCTCCAGCGCGAGGACCTGCTCCCTCCGGTGCCGGAAGCTCCAGATTCCACCCTGCCTTGATCGCGGAATATCTCATCACCCTGCCCGATGGCACCACCGACGGTCCCTATACCGAGGAGGACCTCCTCGATATGGTGGATGCCGACGAAATTGCTGCCGGCACGATTTGCCAGGACACCGCCACCGGCCGCCGCTGCCGGGTGCTGGACTTGTTCAAAGTCATCCCGCCCCCTCCGGTGGAGGCCGTGCCTGAACCCGCCCCAGCCCCGCCGCCGCCTACCCGATGGGTGCCCGCCCCCCTGCCGCCGGAGGAGCCCGCCGGGCCCGTGCTGCTGCCGCTGCGCACCCTTTACACCGGCCATCCCAGCTATTGGATGTATTGGCGCAGCCTGCTCGCTGCCCTGCTGCTCATGGCCGGCGGCTGGTATGCGGGCCGATGGGAAAACGGTGGCTGGTGGCTCGCGGGCGGGTGGCTCTGCGGTGGACTCTGGCTGGCCCTCACCCTGCTGCGCCGCTCTTCGGTGGAATACCGCCTCACCACCCGCCGGGTCGAAGTGCAGCGCGGTTTTTTCCTGAAAAGCTCCTCCGAAATCCGCATTCCGGACATCCGCGCTATCACCGTTAGAAAAACCGGCTTCCCCGGCCTGCTCGGCGTCGGCGACCTCTCCTTTTCCTCCTCGGCCGAGGGCGAAGCAGACATCCTCTTCCAGCAAACCCCCGGTGCCCACCGCCTGAAAAACCGCGTCCGCCGCCTCCAGGACCGGGAGGCTTGAGGCAGCAGGAAGGGCCCGGGGATGAGCAACGCCTGCTCATGCCACTCCACTCCACCCCAGGTCAGCGCCGAAGACCTCGGCATGGCTTCACAGGGGCCGAACGCTTCGGATCAGGCGACGGCGAGCGCAAGACGTTGCTGACACGACAGATGCCATACGAGCCGTTGCCTCCACCGAGTTCGCTCTGCTCAAGCGCTTCGCCAGGCCGTGGAGCGGGGGTTGAAGGAGGTGGGTTGCCATGGCGGCGGGATGGGGGAGATGGCAGGCCTATGAAAAAACATCCATTACTAAAATATCCTATCTCTCTTTATCCCGTTTCACTGGCCAGGTCCAGTTCAAAGGAGTGCGGGCGACAGCAACGGGGAGCACACGCGCCCGCGTGTCGTGGAGGCGCCCCCGCCCTCCACTTTATAACCACCCGGCGCAGCCGCACTTCAGTTCCACCGCGTCCGGGAGGTAACCCCACAGTTCACTTCAAGACCGCTCCAGCCTCCACCGCTTCAGTCATCATGTGGCGCAGATGGATTCCCGACGTTTTGCCATAGCGCCAACCGTCGTTGCGAAGGGATCAATTAGCCGCTTCGCGGAAAGGTGACAAGGCTTCCGCGCGGCGCGAAAGACGACACGCGGGGCGTGTGCTCCCCTTCCATTTGCCGCGTGGGTTTACCCGGGTGCGGCGGCATGAGGGGAGAACAGGCGTCCCGCCTGTCCCGCCGGGTGTCCCACCCCGTGCCGGTGCCTTGGCAGGAATCCACAGCAAGGCTACATGGACCGGTGCATTGAATTCCCACGGCTCCGGCACCCGGCAGGATGCCGGGCGGGACAGCCGGGACGGCTGTTCTCCCCGGCACTTGCAGCCACCCCGGCCCTGGTGCGCCAGCTCCTGCGTGCCGGCGACGTGGTGCTGTCTCTCCCTGACAAGGCGGAAATCCTCTGTCCC
>CAMDJM010000151.1 GCA_945900785.1 Akkermansia muciniphila | reverse complement strand
TGTATTTAATTAATCAAATGATTTCTTGAATACAGCAAAGCGGCACCTTTTTGGCGGTCGGTGCCGAGGCGGTCGCCGCCGTTTTCGGGCGAGTGATTATTTGAATACAGTAAAGCAAGCCGTCGCGCCCCCTCGCCCCCCTCAACCTGGGCACTCATAATCCCCCGCACCCCCTGATGATGAAACTTTCGGTTCACCAGAGAACAGCACTCAACCACCACTGGGGGGGGCTGAACTCATGGAGAACAAGGAATCTTTTAATTTTAATCTTTCTCCATGATGGTTCCCGCTTTGCGCAAGGTTGGCACCCGCATCAGCCAAGGATCCTGTCCCTGTCCCTCCGAAGACCAGTAGCCACACAATCAAGTAAGGAATCTTTTCCTTGGCACGATTGGCCAAGAGAGTTCCCGCATCGCGACTCCGAACTCGTTACTGAGGACAAAAGTGCTTTGTCCGTATGTCCGGTTCCCCTCATGCCACCTTCGTCCTTTTTGGGAATCTGCTCCCCGCCCCATCGGGCAAATGGATCCAGTGAACCAGACAACCCAAGGACAAAGGTGGAATCGGGGCTGGAACGTCACCTTACCACCACAACGTCACGGCTGGAACCCTTATAGAATAAGGGTTTGTGACATTGTGACATTGTAGAGAGTGGTTTAGAGCTTGCCTGCTGAGAGGGGCGGCAATCTGAGGCCGGAGAGCGTGGGGGGCCGCAGGTCTGGGATAAAACGTCACAATGTCACAAACCCATATTTCATAAGGGCTGGCGGCGATTTGAGAACGTCACGCCGTGACGATGTAGAAGCGCACGGGAACATGGTCTGCCCGGTGGGAACCAATCGCCAGCATCAGCCAAACGACATGAAGCCGGTCTGGTGCTTTGTGCTGGGCTGGCCACCTGAAAAAGCCGGAGCGGTGGCGAAAAGTGGCTGGTAAGTGGCTGGGGTGAAAATAGTTCCCCTATCTGCAATTCGTGTAACCCGTTGATTTATAGAGTGCCGGCGGTCGGACTCGAACCGACAAGAGAATTACCTCAACAGATTTTAAGTCTGGTGCGTTTACCATTTCGCCACGCCGGCTGGACGCGTTGCGGATGGCAAATTAGGCGGGGAGTTGGCGGCTTGCCAGCGGTTTTTGACGGCGGGGGAAGGGTCCGGGGGCTAGCGCTTTTTCCGGAAGACGGCGACATGGCGGTCGACGGATTTTCCGGGGGTGTCCAGCATGCGGGTGGCTTCGTTTTGCTCGGTGACGATCAATTCCGCCCCGGCCCGCTCAAGGGCTTTAAGGGCCAGGGCGTGCTCGCGGTCAAAATAGGAGGTGATGACGAGCAGGCCGTCGTCCTTGAGCTTTTCCAGGCCCTGCTCAAAAATGCGCTGCCAGACGGGTTTGTCATTCCAGTAGTTCTGATGCCGCAGGAAGGTGACATCAAAGTCGCGGCCGAGTTCGCGGTGGCGGCTGAGCCTGGCGCAGTTTTCTGTTAAAAATTCGAACTGATCGCGGGGACCTCCGGCGCGGCGGGCCCGGGCGGCAGCTTCCTCCAGCTCGCGGTCCCGGATATCGGCTCCGACGAAGCGCACGTCCCGGGCGCTGCCGGAAAAGTCGCGGAAAACTTCCACCAGGGTGCCGGCTTCCCGGCAGGTGCCACAGGCCAGATCGAGAATTTGCAGGGGGCCGCTGTGCGCCTCACCGGGAGCCCGGGCGGCGGACGCATCGCCCGGCAGAGCGAGGCCGGACTTTTTCAGGGCGCGGCGCAGCACACGGTTGAGCGCGGCATTTTCAGCACGGTAAATGGTTTCAAATTCGTTAGGCATGGCGGCGGGCGATGCGGAATCTGAAGCGGGATGGGCTCAGGTCAAGCCGGCGGATGGGGGGGCAGGGATGCATCCGCTAGGCGAATTTCATGGGGGGAGCCGTGCCCTGGGGCTGGCAGATGCGGCCCACGCACTCGTCCAGGGCGGCCCCTCCGCGCAGGACTTCGATTTCGATGCGCATGAAATAGACCGGCAATAACGTTTTCTCAAATGCCGGAAACCTCACCGCGTCCTTTTCCGTGGTGACCGCAAAATGGGCCAGCTTGTCATCGGCGCGGAGGATGGCTTCGTCGATTTCGTCCTCCGTGTAGCGGTGGTGGTCGGTGAAGCGGCGGCGCACCACGATTTTGGCACCCAGTTGGTCGAGGATGTTTTCGAAGCTCTCCGGCACGGCGATGCCGCTGATGGTGGCGATCTTTTTCCCCCTCACAAAGGAGAGTTCCTGGCGGTCGTCAGGGTCATAGACATTCTGCAGGTGGACGGGCCGGTGGCGGCACTCCAGGATGGAGGCGGTGCGGTTATGCAGGCGCAGGCGGGCGATGATTTCGTCATTGGGCTCACTGCTACATTTTGTCAGGAAAATGTGGCTGGCGCGGCGGAGATTGCGGGGGGGCTCGCGGAGGGTGCCGCGGGGGAGCAGGTGTTCATTGCCGAAGGGGGAATTCCGGTCCACCAGCACGACGTCGAGCCTGCGCCGCAGCTTCAGGTATTGCAGGCCGTCATCAAGGATGAGGGTATCGCAGCCCAGTTCCTTCACGGCATAACGTCCGGCTTTGACGCGGTCCTTGTCCACGATCACGGCGACGCCCGGGAGGTTTTTCGCCAGCATGAAGGGCTCGTCGCCGGCGGTCAGGCTATCCAATTTCAGCCCGGAGCCATCACTGACCACACGGGGCGGGAACTCCACAGTGCGGCCGGTGAATTTGTTCCAGAGCCGATGCGGGAGGGGCAGGCTTTTGCTTTTATAGCCGCGGCTGAGCACCGCCACGCGGCGGCCTTCCGCATGGAGGCGGCGGGCCAGCATTTCCACGACCGGAGTTTTGCCGGTGCCGCCAACCGTCAGGTTCCCCACGCTGATGACCATGGCTCCCAGGTAGTGATCCGCCTTGATCCGGTTCCGGAAGAGGGCAAGGCGGCCCTGCACCACGCCATGAAACAGCCCTGACAAGCCAGTGAGCAGGCCCCGCAGGAGGCCGGCACGGAAGCCCCGGCGGCGGTTGAGGATGACCTCAATGCCGAACTGTTCCAGGCTGTCCAGACGTTCTCCCATAAAAAATGATGCAGCGTTCCATAATCTGCTTTGAACCACTTGCAGCCGCAAATCCGCCACCTTGTCCCGGTTCCGCCAGCCGCGCCGCACGGCCCTTCAGGGATACACCAGCACTTTCCCGGTGCTGGTGAGGAAGGCAAATCCCCGTGCTCCGGTGGCGGTGGCGGCGATCAGTTCCCCGCTTTCCGGTGGAATCACGATATCCGCCTGTTTGCTGATGGATCCCCGCACCTGATAGGCCACGCCACCTTTGCCATCGGCGATGATGGCGCGTCCATCGGCGGTGAAGGCAGCGACAGGTGGCTTGACGGCGGTGCCGGCAAAGAGGTTCACGCATTCCACGGGCTTCCCTTTTCCGTGAGGAATCAGCAGCACGGCCTCCGCAGCCCCCACCGCGATGGATTGTGAGGACAGCACGGGCGGGGCCACCGCGAAGGCAGTGATCGGGCCATGGATGGCGATATGCTGGAAGTCGGTTTCCGCTGTCACGCAGCACACCACATCCATCCCCGCGATCCAAAGATCCGGGCCATGTCCTCCGATGAACCAATCCCCATTGGCCAAGCCGGGCGGTGCAAAATCAAGCACACGGGTGCGCCGGAAAGCGCCATCTAAGCCATGATAATTCACGATCAGGGTGCCGGTTTCTGCCAGACATAGCATGACGAATTCACTATCGGTGCCGTATCCGGCGGCCAGGACGTCAGGACAAAGCTGTGGAGCTTCGGCAGGACGAGGGAGAAGGATGTGAGCTTGTTGAGGAGCCCGGGAATGAATGATCCAACAGAAATTTCCATCTGCGCTGACCAGATGATTCAGTCGTGGATCGTTGTGCTCCCATTTGAGGCGGGAATCTGGACGTAAATCCTCTGAAGCGTCTGTCATCATCAGGACCGCCGATCCTCCCGGCGGCCGCATAAACCCCGCGGCGTGGAACCCCCGCAGTGAACTGGTGAGAGATTGCCAGAAAATGTCTTCGCTGATTTGAGTCCTCAGTTGAATCACCCGTTCCGGCCGCAGCGCCGTCGCGTTGCTTGAACCCAGGAGAGGCACTGCAGGCCGATGCTTTGTTAGGGAGAACCGGCTGGCGTCCCGGGCCAGCAGGCGGTCGCCGGGGGAGAATTGGGGCAGCAGCTTGAGGAGTTGGGTGGACTCGCTGCGGGACGGTTGGTCCGTCAGGGCGAGGCCGATGAGGTGCGGGGCGAGGGCTGCGGCCTGATCCCGGATGGCATAATCCGGGTAGGTGGAGTAAACGGTGTGCAATCCGGCGGCCATGGCGCTGGCGGGTTCCAGGCGCACGGCGGGCTGCAGCTCCAGCCGATCCAACCAGGCGGCGGCACATTCATGGCGGCCATGCCGTCCCAGCAGGGCAAAGCAGGCTTCGAAGCAGGCGCGGGCCTGACTGGAGTTCAGGGAGACTTTTTTCAGGGCCAGCAGCGCCCGGTCCGGCTCCTGCAGCTGGGTCTCCAGCAGGCGCGCCTGCTCCAGCGGATTCGTCAGGTGGGTGAGGGCGGTTTCCCAGTGTTCCCGGGCGGCTTCGGGTTGGCCCAGGGCGGCCATCAAATCACCGGCTTTTTCCCACTGGCCGGCTTCCTGGTAGAGAGCGGCGGCTTCGGCGAGGAGGCCGGCCTGTTCCATGCACTGGGCCGCGCGGGAGCCGGAGCGCAGGCGTTCCATGTAAATGCGGGCGGCTTCGCGGGGACGCCCGGCTTTTTCCAGCATGGCCGCCGCCTTGGCCCAATCGCCCAGCAGCCCGCCATAAATATAAGCTGCCCGCCCGAACTGGCCGGCGGCGGCTTCCCGGGCGGCGGCTTCCCGATAACGCTTTTCCAGCTTCAGGCGGGTGTCAGCCGTGATGTTCCAGACATCCACCGCCCCGCTGCCTTGGCTAAAAGGGTTCAGGTCCGGATTGCGCATGCCGAGTTTCCACGCCGGGGCCGGGGCATTGCCCCGGCGGGATTCCGCACCGGTGAGGGGAATGGCGTGGCGCAGGGCATCCAGGGTGTCTTTGTCAAAACGATCCAGCAATTGATTCAGCTCCTTTTGGCGCCGGTTGTTCAGTTGATCGAGTTGGCGGCGGCTCCATCGATCCAGGGCAGCGGCGGCCTTGCCCTGGCCCAGCACCCCCATCAGGCCGGCTCCAATGGCACCCAGCAAACCGGCAGCCATGCCACCGGCTTTCTCCATCAGGCCAGCGGATTTGGGGTCCGCTGCGTCAGCGCTCAAGGAGCTGATGTCCCCGCCACCGGCTGCCATCAGTTCCTCAAAACTCATTTCCTGCACCAGGGTCAACTGCCGCAGGGGCAGGCGTGGATCAGGTCCCGGCACCGCCGCCAGCCAGTCGCCCGGCTGGCAGGGCAAGGGCGCGAGGAGTTGCCACGGGGAGAGGGCATCCCGCTCCTCAAATCCCGTCAGGCCCAGCACTGGGTGGATCAATTGCAGGTTCCAGGGAAACCAGCGCTGGCGTTCCACTGCGCTCAGGCTGGGTTCCAAGGTCGAAAGCACCGGGGCCAGCACGCCCGGGAAAATTTCACCCAGGCGCTGCACCTGGGGGCCCAGCACGCGATCCAGATCCGGGACTTCACCCGAGACCCGGATCAGCACCCCGGACGCGGTTTGGTCCTGAGTTGAGCGGGCCGTCGGATAAAATGTCACCTCCGCCCGGGGGGCTGCCTGCGCAATCCGCCGTGCCTCCGCCAGCCATGCCGCGACCTCTGCCACCGGCAACCACCCGGCACACACCGGCATCGGCTGGGCAGCCGTGCGCAGGCGGAGAGGAAGCACTGGCATATGGCGAAAGGAGATCCAACTTAATTTACCGCTGACCCCTGCGGGCGGTTGGCGGCGTGACTGAACGCTACCAGGGAATAGTGGATGCAGGCCAGCAGGGCAAACACGGCCAGGGTAAACGTCCACGCCATGGGATCCTTGCCGGGTTGGAAATAGGAGGCCGCCGTCTGCTGGAGGAGCGGCCAGGGATTCAGGACCGCGTGAAAACTGTGGAAGCGCAGGAAACGGCCAATGTAGATACCGATGCTGGACAGGAAAAGCACGGTCAGAATAAACCCATGAACCATGCCGGCACTGTGGCGTTGCCGCACCCGTTCTGCCATCAATTGCAGGGTAATCATGCCCCCCAACAGCGCTGCCCAGGCTGCCGCCAGCAGCGCCAGCAAATCCAGCCAGGAAACCCGGCCCAGTTTTTTATCGAAATGAACCAGATCAGTCAGCATGTAAGGGGCATTCGGAAAAAACAGCAGCCACAACGCGCCGAATAACAGGGTATCCCCTTTTCTCCGGGAACGCTCGAAACCCAGCAGGAACGCCAAAGGCAGAAAGGCCAGGACCAGATTGAAGGGAATAAAACCCAGCCTGCCATGGCC
>CAMDJM010000150.1 GCA_945900785.1 Akkermansia muciniphila | reverse complement strand
AGCATCCTGGATAACAGCGACTTCAAGTCCGGCAAATACAACATCGGCTGGGTGGAGCAATTCCTCCAGGCCAAACCCAAGGGTTAAGGGCCATGCCTTGATTGAAATCAGGCGTGGGCCTGGCCATGAATATTACCATGACCATGCCTGACACCTCACCTGCCCTCTCCACCGATCCCCTCACCGGAGCAGGTGCCAGCATCTGGTCCCGGCGCATTGCCCATGTGCTGGATACCTTCCTGAAAATTCCCGGCACCACCGCCCGGATCGGCCTGGATCCTATCATCGGCCTGATTCCCGGCGTGGGGGATGCCATCAGCACCTTCATGGGAGGCGTCATCATTGTCGAAGCTCTGCGCCGCCGCGTGCCAGGCAAACTGATGCTGCGCATTGGCGGGAATATGCTGCTCAACGCCAGCGTGGGTGCGATCCCGGTGGTGGGCGATTTATTCTCCGCCTGGTTCAAGTCGAACACCAAAAACTACGGCATGCTCCACGCCTTCCTGGAGGGGAATCCCGACCCGCCGCTGGACGCCCAGAGCAAATGGGTCCTGGTAGCCGTCGTCCTGTTCCTTCTTCTGCTGGTCGCCCTGTGCTTCCTTGCCTTCTGGCTTCTCGCCATGCTTTGGTCGGCAGTGTTTTCCCATTGAGCAGGCAAAAGCCGCTCCCTCTCAAGTCAGCGCGAGGGCTCCACCGGCGCTGAGTTCCTTGTTCCCGAAGGTGTCAATGTGGTGGCCCATGGCGTGGGCGAGGGCGAGCCAAAGGCGGTTGTGGGCCTGCCCTTCGAATTGCAGGGCACGGCCGGTTTTGAAGCCCAGCCCCCCACCGAGCAGAACAAAGGGAATGTCCTCGTGGCTGTGGCTGTTGCCTTTGCCCAGTTCATTCGTCCAGACGATAGTGGTGTGATCCAGCATATTGCCGTCGCCATTCGGTTCCGGGGTGGCTTCGAGTTTTTTGGCTAGGGCGGCGAGTTCCCCGCAGAACCATTGGTTGATCCTGACCAGTTTTTCCTGCGAGCCGGCGTTGAGATCCGGATCGTGGGAAAGGCCATGATGGTCGTCGTTGATGCCGAGCCATTTCATGCGGGCCTGACCGACGGAGTTGGTGTATTGGATGCTGCCAATGCGGGCCAGATCATTGGCGAAGGCGTTGATGAGGATGTCCTGCTGCAGCGAGGAAACCTGGGGCATGCCATCGTTATCCAGATTCAGCCCAGCCTCAATGACGGGTGCCGCGACCCGCAGTTTTTGGGCGGCGGACTGCTGGAGTTCCTGCTCCATCTGCCTGACAAAGGTGACATGCTGATCCAGCAGGGCCTTTTCCCGGGCCGGGACTTTGGCGCTGATCACACGCAGGTCCTCCGTGACTTCATCCAGGACGCTGCCGAGACTTTCCCGGTCCTTGGTCTGCCCATAGAGTTTTTCGAACACATCATAGGGACTGCTGAGCGGAGCCAGCGGCGCGTTGGGCCCGGCATAGGTCCACCGGGTCCAGGGATCGGCCCGGTTGGGCACGGCGACGCCAAGTTCCAGGGAGCCAAAACGGGTGGCGGTGGCAGGTTGGGATTGGAGGAAGTTTTTCAATTCCTGGTCGATGGAAATGCCACTGGCCCAACCGGCGGGGGTTTCGCCGCCACCCTGGATATTGCCAGGGAACAACTCAATGGCCGTGAGGAGGCAGCTCATGCCGCGCATGTGTCCATCGCCGTCGCCGCGCACCTTGTTGTTGATGCCTTTGAGCGTCAGGAGGCGGTTTTTCCATGGTTCAAGAGCCGCGAGAATGGGCTTGAGTTGAAATTCCGGCCCGGCCTGATCCGGCCAAAAATCCGGTGGGACGATGCCATTGGGGCTGAACATGAAAATGACCCGCTGTGGCGTGGCGGAGGCCGGGCCGGCGGCCCGCAGGCTGGACAAGGCCGGAAGAAATGGCAGGGCTGCGGCGGAAAGGCCCAGGCGTTTGAGGAAACGGCGGCGGGTGGCAGGGTTCATGGATTTGCAGGGGCTGGGGTGGCAGCCGCAGGTGGCAGGGCGGCCAGAGTGTTGATCGCGGCGAAGAGATTGCGGATGTGATAACCTGATTGCACAAAGCCTGCCGTCAGTTGATCCAGCGCCCCGGGGCCATAGGCAGCGATGGGTTGTTTCACGGTAAAGTGGAACATCTGCCTGACAAATCCCCGCCAGGCGTCCGGGCTGGAGACCGTCAGCCGGGCGAGATCGCGCGGGCCGTTCAGCTTGACCACATTGCCATCCGGGGTGGCGTAGTCGCTCAGGGCGTTGACGGGTTTGTGGTTATCCTCGCTGCGGTAGCGGCCTACGGCATCGTAGTTTTCCAGGGAAAAGCCGAGCGGATTGATGGTGGAATGACAGCCCATGCAGGTGTTCTTTTTTGTCAGCTCCGTCACCTTTTCCCGCATGGTGAGGGAGGGATCGAAGCGGTCATCCATGAACTCGATGGCCATGGGCGGTGGTTTGAGGGTGCGCCCCATCACGTTGCGGGTGATGAAAACGCCACGATGGATCGGGGAGGAGGAACGGTGATAGGAAAACGAGGCCAGCAGGAAGGGATGGGTGAAAATACCGGCGCGCTGGGCGGGGTCGAATGGAACCGGGGCAAATCCGTCGCCCGGCGGTGGGGTCATGCCGTAAAAAGCGGCGAGAGCGGGATTGAGATAGAGATAGTCCGCCGTGAAGAGTTCCCGGTAATCGGAGGCTGGGCTCCAGATGACATGTTCCACAAAGAGTTCGAGGGAGCGGCGCAGGTCCGCAATGAGGGAGGGATTAAAACCAGGATAGGCTTTTTCGTCCTTCGCCAAGTCTTTGGCTTCGGCCATTTTGAGCCAATGCGCGAAGAAGTCACCCAGCTTGGCCCGGGTGCGGGGATCGTCCATCATCCGGGTGGCCTGGGCGTGTATCTGCCCCGGCGTGTGGAGTTCCTGCTGCCGGGCGGCGTCCGTCAGGGTTTGGTCTGGCAGGGAATCCCACAGGCCAAGGGCGAGCCGGGCGGCGTTGGCCGCATCATCGGTTTCGTGCCCGGCTTCCGGATATAGGAAGCGCGGGGACTTGAGGATGAGCATGGCCGCGCGCTTCACCGCCAGCTCCGGCACGATGCCGGGGGTGAAAGCCCGCCCGATATATAACTGCTGCAGCTCCGGCGTGAGGGGACGGCGGAAGGCGCGTTCCGCCAGGGTGGTGATGAAGGCTTTGATCTTCTCCAGCCGGTCCGGACTGTCCTCTTTGGTGCCGGAAAGCGCGGGGAGCCGGTTGGCAACTTCGTTGGCGGTTTCGATGGCGGCTTTGGTGGTGCCCTCATGCCAGGCCTGGGAGACGGAGCTGCCCCGCTCATAACCCTGGCTGCCATCATCCGCAGGAAAGGAGGTGCTGACGACGGCCACCGGCGCGGCTGGAGCGGGCGAGAGGACAGGTGCCGCCAGCGTGGCCCATTCACCTTCCGGCGTTTTCCATTCGAGACTGATGGAGCCACGCTTTTCCTTGTATTTAAAGTAGTCCAGCCGGATCGGATAGGCCCTGCCGCCCAGCAGGAAAATGCGGGCGGTAGCCTGACGGACGGTGTCGCCGGAGCTGACCCATTCATCGATCAGGGCAGGTTGGCGCTTGGCCGCACTGTCATCCCGGAAGTTCCCATCGCCTTTGCGTAGGTCCGTATTGAGATACAGCCGGGCTCCGTTGGGCGTTTTCAGCCGGAAGTCGTGCCATCCGGTGCTGCTGGCGAGAAGGGATCCCTGCCAGGCGATGGAAAATTGTTCAGGATTGACGCCCTCTGCAGGAGGTCCGGCCCCGAAATCGAAGTCGATGCGCTGGTCCTGGCGTTCCAGCCCCAGCTTCTCCTTTTTGTTCATCCCATTGGAGGAGAAATACTGCGCGGCGAGCCCGGTGCCTTCGCCCAGGGGCAAGGCGGGGTCAAAACTGCCGAGCAAATCTGCCACCGACTCACGGAACTGGCGGTTGGTGAGGCGGGAAAGTTCCCGTTCCTCCGGGTGCAGGCGGGCCCGGGCGGCCGGGGAATAGAAGGCGTCAAAAATATATTGGGCCACCGCCTGGGCGTCTTCGCCGGTGCACAGCTCCGGCTTGTCTTCCGGCATCGATTTATCAATGTAACGCGCCAGGGCTTCGAGGGACTTTTCGCCATTCAGCGGTTCGTCGGATTTCCCCGCAACCCCTTCACCGGTTCTACCGTGGCATTCGATGCACAGCTTTTGATAAATGGCTTCGCCGGACTGCTTTTCCTGGGCGGGACTGACGGAACTGGCAAGCCCGGCGGACAGACCGCCCAGCATCTTCTGAAGAAAAAACAGGGTAAATAGAAAACGCAGGTTCATAAGCAACCGGTTGGGGACGGTCGGGATGGAAAAATCTTGCTGATCCAAGGTGATTTCCAGCCTCCACCCAGATACGCCCGAACAGGCCGCTTCTTGCGTCAAAGCGCAGGGGGCGGGCAGCCCAGGCGGCAGCTATTATTTCCAAATCGTTACGTTTCTCTACCCGATTGCACCATTTGCAGGTTGTCCGATGGCGTTCCTTTCATTACATGGATGTCATCCCCATGAAATCTTCATTCACGACACCCTCTGGATTAATATTGCTTTCGGCCAGTATTCTGGGGGTGTCTCCCGCCCTGGCAGCCTTGGACCTGCTTCCTTCAATCACCAAGGGCAGCATCGCGATTCAACTGAAGGAAATCGCCACCGGGCTGGCAGCTCCCGACTACGCCATCAGCCCCCCTGGGGATACCAGCCGACTTTTTGTGCTGGAACAGAAAGGACAGATCCTGATCGTGAAAAATGGCGTGCTGTCCCCTGCTCCGGCGCTGGATATCCAGAGTTTGGTATCGCCTCCCTTTGTCCTGACCAATGCCAATGATGAGCGGGGCCTGTTGGGACTGGCGTTTCATCCCGGGTTTGATCTCCCCACCAGCCCCGGCTTCCGCACGCTCTACACCTTCAACAGCCAGCCATTCGGGACCGGGCCCACCTATGCCGCACCCAATGGCGCGAACCAGGGATTCAAAAACGCGGTAAACGAATGGAAGATCAGCGCCACCAACCCGGATGAAATTGATCCCCTGTCGCGGCGGGAGGTGATTTCCTTCGGTAAAAATGCCAATAACCACAACGGCGGCACCATTGACTTTGGGCCGGATGGCTATCTTTATCTGGGTCTGGGGGATGGAGGCAATTCCAACGATGTGGGAGCCAGCCACATCGAGCCTGGTGGCAACTCCCAGAACCTGACCACGGCCTTTGGCAAAATGCTGCGCTTTGATCCACTGAATCCTGCCCTGACCAGCAGCAGCGCAGACGCCATCAGTCCCAATGGGCAATACCGCATCCCGGTGACGAATCCCTTTCAGGGCCCGGGGCAGGTGCCGGAAACTTATTGCTATGGACTGCGCAATCCCTATCGTTTTTCATTCGATACGGATGGATCCCTGATCCTCGCGGATGTGGGCCAGAACAACGTGGAGGAGATCAACCGGATCGTTTCCGGAGGCAATTACGGCTGGCCGGTGAAGGAAGGCGAGTTTCTCTTCAACCGCACTAGCGGGCCGAATGGCAACGCCGGCACGGTGGGGGCGCGCAGCCCGGCCAGTCCAGCGGGGATGATTGATCCGATCTCCGGCCCGGCGGGCTCGCTCCAGTATGATCATGAGGATGGCATCTCGATCACCGGCGGGTTTGTCTACCGGGGGAGCCGGTTCCCGGAATTGACCGGAAAATATATCTTTGGGGACTTGGCCCTGCGCAGCGCCCCTTCGCGGGCAGATGGACGTCTTTTTTATGCCGATCTCACCACCGGGGCCATCCGGGAATTCCTGATGCCGCAGTTCCCCAACGGCGTGCTGCCCAATGGGCTGACGGTGCACGGGTTTGGTCAGGATGGCCTAGGCGAACTCTACGCCCTCGTTACCAATACCCCCTCCAGCGGCACCGGCGGTGTCATTTATTCCATCCAGCGGGCTCCGGTCATTTGGAATACGGGCTCCGTCGCCTTTAACAAAGATTCCGGGGCGGACTGGACTTTGCCGGCGAATCAGGACCGGATCACCGGTCAGGTCTGGCTGACCCGGGCCAGCACTGAAGGGCTCTTTAATATCCGCAATGAAACAGCCTTCACCCACTTGAGCAGCCCCGCCGGGACCGAATGGGCTTACGGCACCACTGCCAACTACAACACCCTCGTCTACAAAGACTGGGAAACCTGGACCGGTGGCACCGGCGGCGGCCCTCGCTCCACGGTAGGAAAGGATGCCGTGGTGCATCTGATCCGGGAGAACATCTACATCGATATCAAATTCACCGCATGGGGCAGATCCGGTGGCCAATTCTCCTACGTGCGGGCAGCCCGTCCCGCGCTGACCCTACAGGAAAGCTGGCGGCAACAATTCTTCAGCTCCCCTGCCAATGCCGGAAATGGGGCAGATGCTTTTGACTTCGACAATGATGGACTGATCAATCTCATCGAATACGCTTTTGGCCAGGATCCCACCCTGCCAACTTCCCTCACCCTGCCCCAGCCCCAACTCACGGCTGGCACCCTCGGCGTGACCTTTACCCAGCCTGCCGGAGTGGCCAATCTGACCTATCAGGCCGAGTGGAGCCCTTCCCTGACCAGTGGTTCCTGGAC
>CAMDJM010000149.1 GCA_945900785.1 Akkermansia muciniphila | reverse complement strand
CTCGCCGCTGAGGTTCTGACGCGGCGGGTCCGGCACTTTACCCAAGGCGTGATTTTTGGCAGCCGGTCATGGATTGACGGATGGTTTGAGTCGAATCGTCAGGTGGTCCAAGGACGCAGCCGGACTGAACGAAAACGCGGAGGCAAAAGTCTGGGTCTGGCAGCACTCCGGGGATTGTATGCCCTGCGTGATGTGAAGTAGGGCAAAGCAATTTACTTTCCTGCGCACCTTTTTCGCTTTGACCAGTCCCAAGCGGGCTGTTTCCATGTTATAAACCGGATTGATGACCGTAAGGATTTGAGGCAAAGGCAATCTTCCAAGGCAATTTTCCTGGTAATTTGCTCAGATCTCGGAGACGGACGCACTCTCGTCCTCGAATACACCTGACGACCGAGGCCACCGGCTCGAAGCAACCCGCCGAAATTATTCCAAAACCCGCTGCCCAAAATACCTTGGCAAGGCGGTCGGGGATGGTATGCTCAAGCGTCGTCTGAATTTACTATGAACTAAGCTGAAACCCGTGCCACCGGCCAAATTCAGACGTCTGGAACCGCGCTCTGCTCGCGGTTCGTCATTCTTCCCTCAAATTTGAGACTTTTTCCGCCCATCTCCCCCCCAGACCCCCTCTCTCCCCGGTCCCCGGCCCGCCAATGACGCCACCCGCGAAAAGCAAATTCCTTTCAGAAGGGATTTTCGATGGGGTGGGCTAATTTTCATCCGCAAAGACTTCCCGGGCGGTAGTGCGGAGGTCGGGGTGCAGCCAAGTGAATCCGGCGGCGGTGGCGGCGGCCGGATGCGCGCGCTGGCTTTGGAGGAAAATTTCGCTGATGCCGCCCGGAAGGAGCTTGAGGGCGAAGGCGGGCACGGGAAACAGGGCGGGCCGGTGCACTGCCCCGGCGATAGCGGCGGTGAACTCGAGGTTGGTGGCAGGGACGGGAGCGGTGGCATTCACGGGACCAGTTAGGTGATCATTTTCGCAGGCGAAGAGGAAAAGCCGGGCGAGATCCCCGACGTGGATCCAAGGCGTCCATTGTTTGCCCGTGCCCAGACGCCCCCCGAGGCCCAGACTGAAAACACGCCGCAGGATCACGGCCGGCCCGCCATCCGCCCCCAGAACCATCGGCGTGCGCAGACTGACAACGCGCGCGAAATCCGAGGCCTCTGCCGCCGCCGCCTCCCACGCCAGGGAGACTTCTGCGAGGAAACCGGTGCCGGATGGGCTGGCTTCCGTAAGTTCCGCATCGCCGGCATCCCCGTAATAAGCCATGCCGGAGGCACTGACAAACACCCGGGGAGGGGGCACCATTTCCCGCAGGCGGTTCACCAGATCACAGGTCGCATTGACCCGGCTGCGGCGGATCGCGTCCTTTTTCGCCGCCGTCCATAGCCCAAACACCGGCTCGCCTGCCAGATGGATCACGGCCTCAAGGCCCGTGAAGTCCGCCGTTTTGAGATCCGCAAAACTGCGCATTTCATCGAAGGCGGGATCGGGTCGGGGCCGTCGTGAAAAACCAATCGTGCGATGCCCATGGGTCCGTGCCACGGCTGCCACGTGTTTTCCAATAAATCCGGTCGCCCCCGTGATGCCGATGTTCATATCCGGTAATACGACTGCCGGGGGCCAGCGGCAAGCCCGCAGGCAAATGGTGCATCGGTCGGTGCAGGGAGGCCATTCATGCCTCAACCGTCGCATCAGCACCCAGGAACACTCGGGAACTGCCCACCTCAAAACCACGTCCGCCATGCCGCTACGGACATAATACTCTCAAGGTCACTGCCGGCTCCACGATCAAGCACTCCTCCTACATCAAATAATATGAGTCCATACCGATGAATAAATCGGACCTGAAAGTTCCCCCCGGGAAAATCAGCATCAACCGGAGGGTGGATGTGCTGGTGATTGGCGCCGGCATGGCCGGGCTTCCCGCTACGGCGGCTTTGCCAAAGGCTGGACGCAGGCCCGTGGTGTTCGACAAAGGACGGGGGGTGGGCGGACGCATGGCCACCCGGCGCATTGGTGGCGCGACCTTTGATCATGGAGCGCAATTTGTGACGGCGCGCGACCCCCGGTTTGCTGAAGTGCTGGATCAAGCCCGGGCAGCCGGGGCGGCAGTCGAATGGTGCCGGGGCTTTGCGTCGGAAGCGGACGGGCATCCGCGTTGGCGGGGCCAGCCGGGAATGTCATCCCTCGCGAAGCATCTGGCGGCGGGCTTGGCCATCGTGCAGGAGACGCAAGTGGTCGCCCTGCGCCGCATGGAGGATCAATGGATGGCCGGGATGGCTGATGGCGAAACATGGTCCGCCGGTTCGGTTATTTAACTGCTCCGGTGCCCCAGGTGCTGATGTTGCTGGAGGCCGGGGGAGTCCTGCTTGACCATGGACTGGCACAGCGGCTTTCCGCGATCCAGTTTACGCGCTGCCTCGTCATCATGGCCGTGCTTGATGGACCCTCCCGCCTGCCTCCTCCGGGTGGGTATGCGCCGGAGGAAGGACCAGTCGCATGGATCGCGGACAATCAACTGAATGGCGTCTCCTCAGAGCCCGCCGTCACGCTTCATGCCACCGATGTCTTCAGTGCCGCCCGCTGGGATCTGGATCGCGGTGAGACGGCGCAACTCCTGCTGGCGTCGGCGGCTGATTGGATAGGGGCCGGCGTCAGATCCTATCAGATTCACGGCTGGCGCTACAGCAAACCGAGACAGACGGATCCGCAGTCATGTGCCATCGTGTGCCGCGCTCCCCTGTTGGTGCTGGCAGGGGATGCCATTGCCGGCCCCCGCGTGGAAGGCGCCGCGCGCTCGGGATGGGCTGCCGCTGAGGTTGTTTTAAACACGCCACTTCCGCCATAAACGTCCAATCAAGTGAACTTCCCGCGCTTGCCCGTCATCTGCCAGGCGAGTCATCTGCGGCACGCAGCCGGGCAGCCTGGGTTCGGATGAGACCCCGCTTGGTTTCGTCCAGCCGCGTCAGATTCCGGACCTGCATGGTCATCCTTTGGTTGCGGCGCAGCAGCGGCTCATGCTGGAGCAGGAAATCCCAGTAAAGCGTGGTGAAGGGGCAGGCGGCGGGACCGGTGCTTTGGGCGGGATCATAACGGCAACCCGTGCAGTAATTGCTCATGCGTTGAATATACTTTCCGGTAGCAATGTAAGGCTTGCTGGCCATTAGCCCGCCGTCAGCATACTGGGACATCCCAAGGACGTTGGGCAGTTCCACCCATTCCACCGCATCGACATAAACCGCCAGATACCATTCATGCACCTCTTTCGGCCGCACGCCGAACATGAGCGCATAGAGGCCCGTGACCATGAGGCGCTGGATGTGGTGCGCGTAGCCGAGGCGCAAGGTCTGGTCCAGCGCATCCCGCAAGCACGCCATCCCGGTGTCTCCGGTCCAGTAAAAATCAGGTAATGGCTGATCCGCCCCGAGGGCGTTCAGTCCGAGATAGCCGGGCATTCTCTGCCAATAGATGCCCCGCACGTATTCCCGCCACCCGAGAATCTGCCGGATGAAACCCTCGACTGCCGCCAATGGCGCACGGCCCTGGCTCCATTCCGTTTCGGCAGCTGCTATCACCCGACGCGGGTCCAATAGCTTCAGGTTCATCGCCACACTGAGCCGGGAATGAAACAGCCACGGTTCGGCGGTCCACATCGCATCCTGCCAAGTTCCGAAAGCTGTCAGGCGGAGCTTCATGAAATCGTCCAGCGCCGCTTCGGCATCCTCCGGCGTGACCGGCCAGTCGAACTCCGCCAGTTTCCCGGGGTGGCTGGCAAAACGCTCCTCCACCATGGCTATAACTTCCTGAGTGATAGTGTCCGGAGTAAAGCGGCGCGGCGGCAGGTGGGCGGGGGGGCCTTCCCGCCCGAAGCTTCCGCGGTTCTCCCCATCAAAATTCCAGGTTCCGCCTGCTGGTTTGCCTTGGTCCATCAGCACATCGTGCCGCTGCCTCATTTCCCGGTAGAAAAACTCCATCCGCAACTGTTTGCGCCCCTCCGTGTGGGCCTTGAATTGTTGGTGGCTGCACAGAAAGTGCCGGTCCTCCCGTAATTCCAGGTCCATGGCTGCGGCCAGCGCCGACCGTTGGATTTCCTCGCGCACGCTCCACTCCCCGGGATCCACCATCACCCATTTCGCAGGTTTCAGCTGAGTCATCACTTCCGCTAGCGCCTCCGTAAAGCTCTCCGCAGCACTCACTTTTGATTTCCGGCCGGTTCCTTGCCAGACGCCACCCTCCTTGCTCAGTTCCCGGTAGAACACCTTCCACCTCCGGGACCGCAAAGCCTCCCGGAAATGACGCATTGCGGAAAGGAATACCACCGTGCGGGGTTTGCTGCTCCAAACCTTGGTGCTTTCACCGGCGACTTCCGCCATCACGACGGCGTCCAGTCCGGGATCGAAGTCATCAAAAGCGGCGGAATCGGCGTTCAGTTGATCGCCAAGGATGATGATTAGGTTCCTCATAAATGAATTCGCGGTGTCTGCATTACGCCGGAACGATGAATTTGGCTGAATGAATCGGGGGAACCCCGGGGGCGACCGTCCGCGAAACAACGTCCGGGATGCTGCCAGAGGCGTTTGTGCTACGGATAGTCTGCAGCTGCCGCCGCTGCAGTGTTCCATCATCCCACCTCATTTTATGAATCCATCCCGACTCAAGCTCCTATCCAACGTCTGCCTCATCCTCGGTTTCGCGTCGATCATCGGTTCGATCGTTATTTGGTATATGACCGGAGGAACCGCTCCGGAAGCGAAGGCTCATGGCGAACGGTTCGGAATCTTCGTGGGGTTATGGGCCCCAACGTTTTTCATCCTCTCCAACCGGTTTGACCGCTACGCCAGCAAGTCAGCCTGACCGGAAGGCTTTGCCATGGTGCCCCCCATTCCTCTGACACGTCGCGAAGCCCTGGAGGCATGGAGTGGGTTCGCCAGCCGCATACCGGCCTATGCACAGTCCCGCAATGCCATAAATGAAGGACATGGGAACGTCTCCCGTCTTGGTGCCGCAATTCGCTTTCGCCTCATCACTGAAGACGAGATCATAACGGAAACCCTTGCCGGACACTCTTTTCCCATAGCAGAAAAGTGGATCCAGGAAGTTTGCTGGCGCCGCTATTGGAAAGGTTGGTTGGAAAAACGGCCTCAGGTTTGGTCAAACTGGCGTCTCCAGGTCGCCAAACTCCAACACGGGCTGCCGCCGGAGACGTTGGCAAGAATCGATGCTGTCGCAGCCGGGCGAAGCGGAGTGGCCTGTATGGATCACATTGCCCGGGAATTGATCGAAACCGGCTACCTCCACAATCACGCCAGGATGTGGTGGGCCAGTTTTTGGATTCATGTCGAGCGGTTGCCGTGGGAACTCGGGGCAAACTTTTTCTTCCGCCACCTGCTGGACGCGGATCCTGCCAGCAACACCCTTTCGTGGCGCTGGGTCGCAGGCCTGCAAACGCCCGGCAAGACTTACCTCGTGAGACTTTCAAACATACGGAAATATGCGCCGCAGCTGCTGCGGGGAAATGAAGCCAGGAGCGGGCGCTTGGCTGATGATGCCGTCACCGCCTGCTGCGTTGAACCAACCCCAGTCCCCATCCCGCAAGCGCTGTCCCCCTGCGATACCAGCCTTCCTCTAACCACCGGGCGCATCGGATTGTGGCTGCATCCGGATGATCTCACGCCCGAAGTGGGACCACTGGCCGACCTGCGTCCCGTAAGTGCCGCCGCCTGCATCAGCGATCGGGTGTATCATGAAATCTATCAACTTAGCGCCCGGCGCATGGCCTCGCTTCGCACCATGCTGCGGGACGGGTTGACGCGGACCGCCGCCCATTATGATTGCCCGGCCTTGGCGCTGGAACAGGATGATCCGGTGGCAGGACTTTGCGACTGGGCCAAGGAGCAACAGTTATCGGGTATCGTCGCCCTGACTCCCATGGTGGGTCCCATCCATGATATGCTGGGACGACTGAGGCGGGAACTTGCCTCCATGGGCATCCTGCTGACCCTGATCCGCAGACCTTCGGACGAGGTGGCTTTCTCCTTCGCCAGCGCGGGGTTCTTTCCTTTCTGGCAAAAAATGAGCAGTCACCTCCGCCAGCTTCTTCCGCCCTGAATCGCGCGTTCCTACGTGTCCCGGCCCGCATTCACGTTGCAGGCAAGGCCCCAGCCCTAACTCGTAGCAAGGCCCGTCCCGGCCTTGAGCCTTGCCCGGGCAGTGCACAAGGCCGGGACAGACCGCCTCTCTCCCCGGTCCCCGGCCCGCCGATGACGCCACCCGGGAAAATCAAATTTCTTTCAGAGATGCAGGAGCGGCAGGTGACGATTGGCGATACGACTTATACATTGCCCGATCCTTTCATGGTAATGGCGACGCAGAATCCGATCGATCAGGAAGGGACCTATCAACTGCCGGAAGCGCAATTGGACCGCCTCCTCCTCAAGGTGCGGGTGGACTACCCGACCCGCGATGAGGAGCAGAACCCAAATTACCAGGTAATTTGCATTTTGACCAGTAGATCATTTTCCCTTTTAGCAAAGAACCGGCGTTGCCGCTGGGGACGGGGAGTAACTCTGTTGCACGGCGTGACCTCCGGCACGATACCACGCGTGTCCTTGCGCCGGAGTGTAGGCCGCCAAACCAATGGTGAGACCGGACTCAACCCCGGTCATTC
>CAMDJM010000148.1 GCA_945900785.1 Akkermansia muciniphila | reverse complement strand
GTTGCCGGCATCGTGGTGATAGGTTCCTTGATGCGGCTCGGCGTTGAAGAGGGGCTCGGCCTTCTTTTCCCATACGGGCAGCCTTAGGCCATCGGAGCTGACGGCCAATGAGACGATCTTGATCCGGTCGCGGCCTTGCGTGTCACGGGACTCGACGCGCCAGAGGGAGAACACGCCTTGCTTGCCGTCGGGAGATTGCACCCGCAGGCCCAGGTCAGCCGGGGCGATTTGCCGTGCTGCTGAGAGGCGGAAGGCAATCACCGGATGATCCAGGCCGACCAACTGAAGTTTTTCGTTTTCGTTGGCGGCCTCTCGGTTCGTTGTGAAGATGGCGGATTCTCCTTCCCCAGAAGCGGGCGCAAACTCAAATAGTCCTTCCGGCATTTCCCTCCATTGCCCTCCGGCGGTCTTCACTGATTCCGAAATAAACCTGACCAGGTCGTCCCGGTCAGCTTTATTCTCCGAAAGCGGCTGATACTCCTCCAGGCTGAATCCATCCAAATCCTGGAACAACTCAAACACGGCTTCCCTTGCCGCCGTGGCATTGTCCATCGCCACGGCCAGTTCCTCGCGAGTCCGGTGCAATTCAGGATCGGCCAGCGCTTCGGCGTAAAGCTGCTGATACTTCAGGTTTTCCGAGAGCTGCCCGAGAATCTGAGACCGGAGGTCCTCCGCCACGTTTCCGTGATCGTCCAGCTTGCCCAGGGTTTTGGCGATTTCCGTCAGCTTGTCCTCCAGCATCAGGAAGATGCTGCCCTCGATGGTATCAGACAGGACCAGGTTATAAACCTGGGCGGTGTGCTGCTGACCGTAGCGGTGGATGCGCCCGATCCGCTGTTCGAGGTCCATCGGGTTGAAAGGAAGATCGAAATTAAAGAGAACACGCGCGTGCTGGAGATTGATCCCTTCCCGGCCCGCCGCCGTGCAAATCAGGACACGGGGGCCATCCTTGAGTTTGAACCGTTTTTCCGCCGCCAGCTTGGCCCCGTGGTCGCCACCGCGCAGCGTGACCACGCCTTTGCCGGGATAAGCCGCCGTGATCTCCCGATCCAGCATCTCCACGCTACCCAGATAGGTGGCGAAGACCACCATGCGTTCCTCCGGATTTTGTTCCCATAAGGTGCCAAGGGCCCCGAGGAGTTTTTCCACCTTCGTTTCCCGGGTCGCGGGGCACACCGCCAGCACCTCGCGGATCATTTGCCGCTCCTGCGGCAGGCAATGTTCCACCGCCGTGATCGCCAATTCCTCTCCTGCTGCTACCGCCGCTTCGCTGCTGTATTCACCGGCCACCGCCGCCAGTTCCTCCTCCTGCATTGCCTTGAGCAGCTTGCGTTTGATATCGAGGAAAATCTTGTCACCCGCCGCTTCGGCCATTCGGCTGTCCACCAGATGGTATTCCACCCGGATCAATTCCCGCGCTTCTGCCCACGCGGTGTTCCGTTTCTCCACCTCGTGGTGACTTTCGTGAACTAGTCCCTCATGCACCGCCAAGGCAATCAGGCGTCGGCGCAGGGTTCGCTGCACGGCGGCGAAACTGGAAGCGCTGATCTTCTGAAAGATCGTCATCACAAATCCCAGGGCCATCCCTTTCCGGCCCTGACGTTTGGCCAGGGCAAACCCTTCCGCCAGATACTCCGTCAGCTTGCTGTAAAACTCCTTTTCAGTGGGAGTCATGAGGAAGCTCTCGGTATGCACCCAGCGCCGGGCAAAGAGGGGGGATCCATCCGGGCGGCAGGCATCCGCCTTGGTGCGGCGGAAGATCACGCTATTCAGCCGGTGCCGTCGCTCCAACATCTCCTGGGGATCGGCAAACAGCGTGGGGTCCAACAACTTCACCAGCATCCAAAAGCGGAAATGATCCCCTTGGTGGGGCGTGGCACTGAGCAGCAGCATGTCGCGGCTCTTCTTCCGCAGCAGCTCCGCCAGTTTGTAGTTCTGCGTTCGGGTTACTTTTCCGCCGTTCCGGTAAGCCGTCAGGTGGTGGGCTTCATCGAAGATCACCAAATCCCAGTCCGGTGCTTCCTCCAGCCGCTTCATCCGGGCGGGCTGCTTCAGCGTATCGATACTCGCAATCAGCAGATCGTGTTTGGCAAAAGCATTCGTTCTCCGGTCCGTCACATCTCCCGTGTAGCCGAAGACTTCGAAGTTCAGGTGGAAGACCTCGTTCAGTTCGTTGTGCCAATTGTTCACTAAACCTGCCGGGACTACCATCAGCGCCCGTTTCATTTCCCCGCGTCCCGCCAGCTCGCGCAGGATCAGCGCCGCCTCAATGGTTTTGCCCAGGCCCACTTCGTCGGCCACCAAAAACCGCCGTGGAGTCGTTGTCGCCACGCGGTGTGTCAGGACCACTTGATGCGGCAGCAGGTCGATCTTCGCCGAGGTCAGGCTGGCGGCACTTTCCAGCAGGGGAAGCCGGTGTGCTTCTGCGCAGAGGAAAGCCCGGCGTTGCCGCTCCCGCCCGCCTGCTGCGTGGTTCAAAATGATTTGCTCCCGGCTCAGCCCTGGACGCAGGAGCCCTGCCGGGATGCTGCGCTCGCCACCGCTGGCGAACATCACCCGCACATGGCCGTGTGAGGCCGCCTCGATCACCACGCCCGCGCCCAGCTCCGCCGCTGTCACGCGTTGGCCAGGCAGGAAAGCTTCGTTCTCGCCGTTATCCGTTGGTTCGCTCATGAAATGCGTTGCAGGTAAAAGCCAATGCCCTCGTCCCCGGACTCCGGGGTCTCGATCCGCTGCACGTCCCCGAAGGCTCCATTCCAAATTCCCCTGCTGAAGAGAATATCCCGGCCACGGTATTCGCCCTCACAGGACCAGCGCACCGTGCTGTCTGAGTGCCGGTGGTGGAGGCGATCCTTCCACACCATCCAGAAGATCAGCGCTCCGCTCTGCTCCCCGTGGAATAAATCGCTACCACAGCGCCGGATCACCGGCAGCAGCGTTTCCTCCATCCACGCTTCCGCGTCATCGGGATCCATCGCATCCAGCGCCGCTTCCAGGCCCGCCACCACCAGGCAGCGCCGCGTCAGGTCCCGGGCATGCGGGCTGTCCGTCCGCCAGCCGTCCCCGTGCCACAGGAAAAACTCCCGCAGACTGATGGCTTCCGGCAGCGGCCCCAGGGAGGCCAGGGCGTCCACCTCCCACAGCACGGATATGCCTTGGATCTTCCAGACGATGTCGGTCAGCGGCGTATTCATAGAGAGAAATAATATTGGAAGGCTCAGGCTGCGGTATCGTCGAGATCGAAGAGCATCTGCACCTGTATGACCTCCGGTTTATTGCGGTCCATCCATTCCTGATAAAGAGTCTGCGCTTTGCTGGCGGCACCTCTCAGAGCGAAGTCCGTGCCCTTCCTGACAAACCACCCTAGCAACTCCGGGATGGCCGGGTGATAGCGGAAGTTCGGGCTGTTCAGCGTATCCGCCACCCGGATGCCGCTCTCCGGGTAGCAGGCTCCGATCAGGAATAGCGTCTGATCCAGATCCCGGCTCAGTTTGCTGCGGTTGGCTCCCTTGAAGCTGCGGGCCCAGTCCAGCGGATTGACAAAGTGGAAGACCTTCCTAACCTCCACACACCAACCTTTCTTTTCAAAATCCGCCGCGCCGATCCCGGTGCCGCGCAAGGTTTTTTGCAGTTCATCGCGCTTCAGTTCTGTGGTGCCGTTGAAGAGCCGGAGGAATTGCCGGGTCAGCGCCTCCGCTGTCAGCGGCGGCACGTCCGTCGGGGCGGTGTGCTCGTCATCCAGGAGTTGATTGATCCCTGCCAGTGCGGTGCGCAGGTCGATCATCCTATCTTCCTCCACATAAACCTGTCCGTAGTGTTTGGAAAAATACTCCAGCGCCTTGCCCCGGCGGATTACTTTTAGATCCGCCTCCGGCAAGCCGGCAGCCCGGTGATGCGTCAGGACATTTTTCAATTGCTGCACATCTGCCGCGATCTTGCGCCTCAGTCGGGCCCAGCTCACCCGCTGCGGCACCTCCGTCTGCTTCCGGCAGACGTGGATGATGTCGTATTCGATCTGCTTGCTTCCGAACTGACCGTCACCCTTGGTCTCATCGCTGCGGATCGGATAGGTTGCCTCCAAGTAAAATCCAGCCTCGAACAGGCTCTCCAGCACCGCCACCCATGGCTCGTCTTCGCTGTGATGGAAGGTGAAGGCGAGAAGCCCGCCCGCCTTCAGTACCCGGTGCGCCTCCCGCCAGCAATCCGTCAAGATCCGTTGGTAAAACATATTAGCCTCCGCATCGCTGCCCTGCCGCGCTTTATTAGCCACGGCCTCCAGCGCTTTTGGCACATACTCCGGGCCGAATTCCTTCGGATATTTTTCCTTCAAACCCAGCCGCAGCCAGACATAGAAAAAGTCCGATAACTCCGAGTAATGCAGCAGCCCGCCAAACGGTGGATCAGTGATAACCAAATCCAACACACCGTCCTCGAATTGTGTCAGGGCGGTGCAAGATTGATTGCCGACTTTAGCCGTCGATAGGCAACGGTCCCGAAGCGCCGCTTTCTCGCTGCGACCTTTAGAAAGGTCCGCTTCTAAAAAGTCCGGCCGCTTCCGCAGCATTTCCGTGCTAACGGTTTCCCACGGTTTCTGTGTCCACTCCATTCCTTCCGTTACGCCCTGCACGCAGGACAGCCAATTGCCCCGGCCTAAAGAATGGAATATGTTATTTTCAATAGTTGTCGCCTTGGGGTGGAAGTTATTATTCGCAAACATCGGCTCCAACTTGTCCGCGCCGACATTCCAAATGGTGAATAGATTTTGATTCCTCAAATACTGCTGGAATGCCCCCAACACGGCTTCGGTTTCTGTCGGATGTAAACCTTCCGCCAAACGCCGCTTGAGCGATTTTAACAACTGGGCATGAACCAGCAACTGGACGGAGTTGAACATTTTCCACCAATGGGTGTAGCCGTGTTGTGGCAAAGGCTGCCGCTGGTGGGTCATGTGGCTGAAAGGGATTTCGCAGCGCGGCCAGAAGTCGGCGAGATCCGCGTCCTGACGTTCCTGCCATTCCGTAAGCGCTGCCTCATAGCGAGTGGGCCGGTTGGCTAAGGTGAAAAAACGCCCGCCGTAGGGATTGCCAGTTTGGTCCAAAGTGGCGCTGTAACCTTGGATCACGAAAGGCGCGATGGGGGCGGCTTTTTTCGTGCCTTCGACGCTCTCCACGGTCTGTTGGGAGCGACCGCAGGATGGCTCCGCGCAAGTGAACTTTCCGCTGCCCGGAATATTGCCTCCGCGCTCGTCCGTGAAAAACTCCACACCGTTATCCGGGCATTTGACCTTTTCCGGCAGGGTGCCGCGGACTTCGAGGAGGCGCAGGTTTTTCGCGCGTTCTCCATACCAGTGGGCGGTACTTTCCACGTCATCCGTGGCCGAGCCCCCGAGCGCTTGGCCGTCAGACGCCACCGGAGCGCAGCCGGCCAGCCATTCCGGGTGCATCAGCAGGGTGAGGGGAATTTTCTTTTTCCCAGCTTTCCCACCGAGAGCGATGCTATCGCCGGTGACAAGGGCGGCGCGGTCCGCAAAGCCCTTCCCGCAATGCGGACAGGCATACCTGCCACGCTCATCCAACACCACGAAAGGCCGCTCAGTCTTCGCCACCGTCAGCGGGGCATCCGGAGCCATCCGCGCTGGGAAGCGTTCAATGTCGAATTTTCCTTCACACTCCGGACATTCATGGTTCAGCCATGCCTGCACCGTCAGTTCTTTGATAGCGACCACCGGGGTGGTGAGCAAAGGAGTCCGGTGCCCACAGCCATGCGCCGAGCACGGGCCATGCTTCGCCCAGAAGGTGTAGATTATTTCCGGCCCCTCATAACGGTACTGCGGGCGCTCCTGCCATGGGACAGAAAAAATATCGAATTCAGGGGGCATCGTTTGCCACTCAGCCCCCTTCTGTCGAAGCCATTTTCCTTTTTCCCCGCCCGGCCCATCGCAGGCGAAGTAGGGCATGAGAAAGGGTTTCACCTCCGCCTCAATCTCCGCCAGCAACCGCTTCAGTTTGTCCAAATCGACGGGCGTCAGCTCGTTCTTCACCACAAACCACGCCACCGGATTCAGGTCGCAGCCGAACAATTCAAAGCCCAGCCGGGAGCCTTCCACCAGCGTGGTGCCTCCGCCCATGAAGATGTCGGCGACCTTGAGCTTGCGGAAGGCTTCGTTCTTCTGGTGGTTGCCATAATAGGCCTTCCAGATCAGCCCGGAGGCGGATTCATTGTCCGCCGGGGCCTTGGTCGCCGCCGCCAGCAGCATGGAGCGGAAGACGGAAGACCGCCGCCGCGCCCACCACTTGCTCATCTGATAAATCGGCTTCCCAGCATTCCCCTCGATCTGGGCAATCTCATTTATCGGCACGATGGGGAAGTCCACCTCCAAACAAGTCCTCGGCCGGTCCGGATCCGAAAAATCCACCGTCTCCAACTGCCACTCCTTATTCGCTCCCACCGCCAAAGCAATGGCCTTGGCAACCCGCTCCTTTTTCGACTCCTTCCGCTCCGGAGCCCCCTGGGCAGGGTCCAAGGAAAAGATATCACCTTCATGCAAGGCAGCGGATTTTTTACGGGCGGGCATACCAGAGTTTTCTGCCATGTCCTGACGACTTCTGCAAGAGAGAGCGTGATTTAATGGTGCGTGTGTGAAAAAATCACAAAATAGGGGAAGAAATCTTCAAAACTTCGGCTAAAGTCCGCGTTCCGCAACGCTTCCCCGTAAAAAAACGCCATGCTCATCTCCTTCACGGTCACGAATTTCCGCTCCTTCCACGAGGAGCAGACGCTGTCCATGGTCGCCAATACCCGGATTAAAGGCCATGAGACCCACCTGCGGCCTCTTCCCCAGCAGGATGAACAGGTCCTGCCGACCGCTATTTTCTACGGAGCCAACGGGGCTGGGAAGTCAAACCTGACCCGCGCGCTAATGCTCATGCAGAGCCTGGTGGTCAACGGAACCCGTGCCCCCAAGGGATTGCCC
>CAMDJM010000147.1 GCA_945900785.1 Akkermansia muciniphila | reverse complement strand
TCCGACTATTGGGCCCACGTCCGCAGCTTCTACAAGCCCTTCGACACCGCCGAACCCTACGGCACCGCCGAAGTGTATCTCCACGAAATGCCCGGCGGCCAATACACCAACCTCAAGGAGCAGGCCGAATCGCTCGGCATCGGCCACCGCTGGCCGGAAATCGCCCGCATGCATGCCTAGGTAAACATGTTATTCGGCGACATCGTCAAGATCACGCCCAGCAGCAAGGTCGTCGGCGACATGTGCATGTTCCTCATTTCCCGCAGCGTCAAACCCGGTGATGCCCGCAGCTACCTCGATGCCCTGCCCCCCGGCACCAGCTTCCCGGAAAGCGTTATCGACATGCTCCAGGGTGGCCTCGGCCAACCCGTGGGCGGCTGGCCGGAAGACGTCCAGAAAATCATCCTCGGCAAAAAGAAACCTTTCACCAACCGTCCCGGCGAGCGCGCCGAAAAGGTCGATTTGGAAAAGACCCGCGAAGCCGTCGCCAAAGCCATTGAATAGCAAGTGGCACATGGGAAGACAGGCGTCCGAGCCCAAGCTAGCCAACGGTCATCATGACCGCTGGCATTCGACAAATGAAATACCAGCGAGCTTTCAAAGTCGAAACGGCTGTATTCCATCTTCCTCAGGGCACCCATCGAAATCGAAATTGTTTTTCGGATTCATCAGGGACATACTCCATGCGCTGCAAATCTTCTGCAAAACGTCCTGCACCCCACTCAACCAATTCAACATCGTTAGGTTTCCTCCCGTTGGCTTTTTCAAATTCGCGGGCATAGGCCCTGATAAGCCCGCAGCTCGCCCCTTGTGTGTAGTAGTGCCGCTTGATCAGACGCCAATATTGCTCGTTCAGGCCAGGCAGCAATCCAAGGAAAAACGCCGGCCAAACAAGAGCCTTTTGCCATTTCAACTGGGCAATGGACTTCATGTCACCTTTGGATTTGCGGGGTAAGCGGAGCAGAATCCTTTTGCCATGCCAACTCTCCATTCAAAGTCCATTCAACTCTGCGAAGGTCATTTCCAAAGAGCACCACCAACTGTTTCCGACAGGCTTCTTCCATCGGGGGCTTTCCTTCATGTCCCCTGATCGCCTCAAAATACGCAGAGGCTACCTGTTCCACCACATGTTTAGGCCTCAGATCCAAACGATACATCACCGACTCCATTTTAGCTCCCATCATCATTGCCGGGAGAAAAGCCCCGCAAAAAAGAGCGGCAAACATCCTCAAGAAAGTGTTTACAATAAACATACGCCCCGTCGGCATGCATGAAAATGGAGCGTAAAGGCAAAAAATTCGGAATCCGGGCCCGGCCCTAAGCGAGGGCATGCCGCCGGCGCAGGATCCACTCTGCGGTGAGGGCCGCGACGACTGCCAGGAGAATGATCCAATTGTCCCACAGGCTGGTTTCCTTCTGTTCGACCACAATCCGGGTGCCGGGTCCGAATTGATCCGCGATGGTGGCCGCATCTGTCAAACCCACTGCCTTGCCGCCACTCAAGGCCGCCAGCCTTCCGGCCAACCCGGGATCCACCGTCAAATCTGCCAGTTCCACCGGATTGCTCCCGGCGCTGACGGTGATGCCCTGACTGACAGGTCCCTGGCCATCGGCGGCCAGCAGGGAGTCCAGCCCCGGTCCTGACAAGGCGACACGGTAATTTCCGGGTTCCACCAACCCTTCGATGCGTCCTTCATAAATTCCCTGCGAATCCGGCCGGTAATCGAGCAGCCGGGAAGCCACTGGCTGGCCATCGCGCAGGATTTCCGCTTTTATCCTGGCATCCGTTACCGGGCGGAATTGTGCGTCCCGCAGGCGCGCGGTGATCAGCACCGGCTGCCCCGGCGCATAAGTCAGGGCATCCGTGCCCAGCCTTGCCGAAGGCGAACCGGAAGGCAGACTTTCCCCGGCACCCCAGCGCAACATCTGCCCCCAGAAGCGGTGATGATAGGTATCCCCCACCCCATACCGGAAACGCCAGGTCTGGTCAAAGGCCAGCATCACCACCTTGCCCAGCCCCGCCTGCGCGGCCACCACCAAGGCGTTTTTTGATTCCAAAGCCTTGCGTCTGATTAATTCGCCGGCGGGATCGGCCTTTGTTTTGCCAGCGGTAGCAGCAGCGGAGGCCCCTTCGCCCTGCTCTTCCGTAGCAGGCCCGGCCCAGGCTAGCACCCGGCTGCCTTCCTTGACACCATCATGCGGGTGCCGCCACCGCAGCACCGGCATCTGTTCCCAAATCCGGGCACTTTCAAAACCGTCCATTGATTGGGAAAAGATGGGGCTTTGGCGGCCTTCGGCGGTCAGGGAAAACCGGTAAACCGGCTCCGGTGGCACTATGAAATCCGCCTGCGACGGGCGATACTTCACCGGGATCAACTCCTGCGCCACCGCGCTGGTAAAGGCATGAGGCAGGTAATCCTTCCCTGCCACCAGCACCAGCATGGCGCCCCGGTTGTTTACACAATCCCTGACAATATTCCAAACCTCTGCCGTTATTACGTCCGGCGGAACATCTCCCAGAATGATGACATCGAACTTCCGCCATTCCTCCGGCGTGGCGGGCAGGCGCGTCGCCTCCGATTGCCCAAAAGGACGGCCGGCCGCCGCCGGAATCGCTGGCAGGGGATCCGCACCTGCCACCTGATCCGGGTGCATCAGCACATACTGAAGCTGGACCGACTTGTCCCGGCTGTCGAAAAGATTCCTCAAATAACGGAACTCCCACCTGGGATGATTGTCGATCAGCAGGACATTGGTCCGGTCATCGCTGACCGCCGCCTGAAAGTTCCATTCGTTATTCTGCGGGAATTGCTCTCCTTCCAGAGGCTCGATTTTGACCTTCCATGAAAAAATCCCCTTGGTCTCCGGGGTGTCATCAAACTGCACGCTGGTGCGCCAGGTTTCGTCAGGCACCTCCATGGTTTCGGTCTTCAACACCTTGCCGGACCGGCTGAAAGTCACCTTGACCTGACGCCCCGCCAGGCGGTCGAGCTTGAGATCGGCCTTCACCCGCAGGCGGTCGCCCAGAAAAATGCTATTGGCGTGGGAGACTTCCAGAATCGAGGCATCGCGCGTTCCGGCAGCACTCCCTACCACAACCGGACAGATCACCGATCCCTGCATGCCCATCCGTCTCGCGATCTCATCCGGGGGCACCGGGCCATTGTGCCGGACATCCGAGAGCAACACGGCTCCCGCCAGATTTTCCGGAGGATAGTTCCCCTGGAGCTTTGTCAGGGCCCCGGTCAAATCGGTAAGGGAACGCAGCGGACTGCCTGCCACCGGAGGAGGGCCCGGATCGGCGGATTCCACCGCCTCCCTGCCAAACTGCATGAACCTGACCGTATACTTCGCCTGCAATTGCTCCAGCAGCGAAAGTCCGGATGGGCCGGCCGGTTTCCGGCGCAGGGCCTCCAAGGCCAGGTCCCGGCGCGGCCGGCTGGCGGCTTCACCAATTTTTGTCCGGGTTCCCTCCGGCAGCGTGGCGTAAAACCGTTCATCCACCGCAGCCACCAATGGGCCGCTTTCCACCGCCGCCTGACGGATCGCTGCAATGCCACGCTGCAGGGCCCCACGCAGCTTGCGCCCTTCGCCGCGCTCCACGCCTTCGCCCGCCTGATTCATGGCCTGACCGAACTCCTCCACCATATTCCGCCTCATGGAACGGGCCGTCTGCTTCAGATCATTTGAAAGCGGTCTCAGTTCGGCACGTCCTTCGTCCACCCAGGGATCAATCACCGCACTCCAGGCCTGGGCATCCTTCACGACCTCCCGCAATTCCGCCTGTTTTGCCAGGATCAGCTCTTTCGACGCTTCTTCGCTCAACCCATCCACGGGAGTGGCCCAACCCACCGCTGTTTCCAAACGGGAAATCAAGGCAGGGACCGCTTCCACCTGCTGGGCCAAAGGCGGCCGCCCCTCCTGCCCGCCCAGGCCCAGATAGGAAGCCAGGGCGAGGCGTTCCCCCACCGGCATTTGTGAATCCGCCTGCTGCATGGATTCCGATTCATCCAACAGAATCACCACATTCCGGTCCACGGTGCGCGTTTCCTTCCGGGAAAAAACCGGCTGCACCAATATTGTCAGGACCGCCAGCACCGCCACCATCCGCAGCCCCGTCAGCCAGCGCCCGGTCCGCTTTGGAACAATCCGTTTCTCCAATTGATAGAGCCCCAGCACCATCTCCACCGCCAGTGCCCCGATGAACCCATGCACCGCCAGCGGCCAGGACGTCTCCAATAACAAATGCCGCGCCACCGCCTGCCATAGGGCCCACAACCCCAGGGTGCCCAGCAGCAGCCTGCCAAAAAATCCAAAACCATACTGCACCCGTCCCACCAAAAACCGCGCACTCAAGCGGTGTCCCGCCCACCACGCCAACAGCAGCCCCGCCGCGAGGATCCAAACGAAAACCGCGTGAATTTCGCTGCCTGGCAGATCAGAGCGTGGCAAAGGAGGATTCATGATTAAAAGATGGAAAAACAACACGTCAGCCCCCCCCGGTCGTTTCCTGCACCCGCTGCAGTTGCGCTTTAAATTGCTCCGAGGGGTCGAAACGGTGGTCAAAATTCACCGCCTCCGGATTGCCCGACCTCCGGCTCAACGCGATCCAACGGCTCAGGGCGATCTCCGCCAGCAAAATAAACAGCGCCCCCACGGCGAGGTATTTCCACAGTTCCTCGCCAAACTGCTGCCCGGTCAGCGCCGCGATCACGTCCGCCTGATCCCGGGCCTCCACCAGTTTCAGCTTCTCCCGCAGCACCGTCAATTCAGGCTCGCCGAGCGGTGTGAGACGGCTTTCCGAAGCATCTTCCGTCACCGTAAACGGGATCGTCCCATCTGCTCCAGCCAGCCTGTTGACCTGTGCCAGGCTCTGCTTCGGCACTGTCATCCGGTAAAGCCCCGGCACGATATCCCCCCCCATCCGCGCCACCAGACCACCGCGCGTGAATAGCAAATCCGCCTGCCGCGCCCGGCCATCCGGACCAGCCACCTCCCATTGGCCCATCGCCAGTTCCCCTGCCCCGCCGCCCGGCGCAAATGGCATCATCGCCTCTGCCGGGATCACCTCACGCTGCTGGCTTTGGCTGCGCCAGGACAGTTGCAGGGAGGCCCCGCCGCTGCGGTCGAAAAACTCCATCCGGACCGGATAGGACTTCCCGGCCTCCAGCTTCACCCGGCCTTCCCCTCCCTTTTCAAACACCACCTTGTCATTCAGAAAGAGCGACAGCGAATCATCCCCCCAGCCATCGAACAAATACTCTTCCGAATACCGTGGCACCAGCATCCCGGTCCACCGGGCCGAAAAATCCTCCGGCACTCCAGGGCCGGGTGGACTGTTCCCCCATTGAAACTCCGTCTTCCCATCAATCCTCACCAGCACCGGATTCGAAAGCTGACGCCCCTTGAAATACTCCCCAAGCAGGCCGCCCTCCGCCATCCCGGATGACAGCGGAAAATCCAACTGCGCTGCCGGGGCCCGGTTCAGCGGCTGCCCTTCCGGATTGGCCAGGTGATAGACCAGTTGGTGCACCAGCGGCACAAAAGCCTGCCGCGAGGGCAGATTTGACCCCGTGGCATCCAGATTCACGCAGGTCATCACCACCGCCCCAAACCCGGCCCGGCGGCTAGTTAGGAAAGCATCCCCATTCCCGAGCTTCGCCCCCGTGGCGCTGCTTTCCCCCATCGGCTCCATGCGCCATGAGCGCGTAAACAAAGCCCCGCCAAGGTCGCTCTGTTTGGCATCCGCCACCAGCGCCAGTGCCGGGTGCGTGAAGCTGGGCAGCGCCACGCCGATGGAATCCTGGCTGATCCGTTCCGTGATCAATTTTGCCGGCAAAAACGTCCCGCCGTCCGCATCCTGCCAGTTGTTATAAAAATCCGGCAGCGCATGCCGCCCTGGCGTCACCAGCAGCCCCCCGCCGGCCTGCACCCATGCCGCCAGCCGCCGCGCCGTCTCCCCTGACAACTTCGGCACGTCGCACAATATCACCACCTCATATTTTCCAAAGGATTCTATCGTGCCCGCCCGGCCCAGCGGCACCACCTCCGGATCCAGGGAAACCGGCAGCTTTTCGGGTTCCTTGAACTGATCCGTCTCCTCCTGCACCTTCGGCGGCAAGGCGGCCAACGGAGCCAGCGCCAAAGCCGTTAGAGCCGCCGCCCGCTCCATGAAAGGCCCCGACGGATTCCCGTCAATCATCAGCACTCCCAGCCGGTCCACCACCTGACAAACGCTCGGCATGCGGTCATCCAGCGCCAGATCATCCTGCACCTCCAGTTTCGCCTCCACGATCAGGCTGCCCGTTTGCTTGAATTGATGCAGAAACCGCAGCGTCTGACGCGCCCCTGGTGGCAATTGCCCCAGACTGGAATCAGATAGAGTTTTTCCTTCCACCAAAAGATCCAGTCCCGCCGGTGTAATCGATTCCGTTCCCGTGTTTTCGACCGTCACCTCAATCGATACCGGCCGGTCCAGACCAACCACTTCCCGGGAATAACGGATCCCCGCCACTGCCGCATTCCGGAACGACGCCGGCAGCGGAAAACGCCGCAAAATCACCTGGGGCTTGCTGGCCAGAGTATCCATCCCCGCCGCCAGCGCTTCCCACCGGGCCTTGTTACCCGTCTCCCATCCCGTATTCTGCCCATCGGTCAGGACCACGATTTCCTTCGCCGCATTCGTCCCCCGGGCCAGCGAAAGAGCCGCCGCCGCCAGCGCATCGAACGCCGCCATCTTCCCGCGTCCCGGCTGGAGCGATTTCAAGGCATCACTCACATCCAACCGGTTCACCACCGGCTCCGGCAGCAGCGGCACCGGCACTGGCCCGCCAAGAATCAAACTGAAGGAACTCCCCGGCGGAGCCTTCTCCACCAATGCCCGGGCCTCCGCCACCGCTTGCTCAAACACCGTCCCCGCCGCCCCATCGGCCCGCAACTGCATGGAGGTGGAACTATCCAAAACTATGGCAATATCCTTCCCGCCC
>CAMDJM010000146.1 GCA_945900785.1 Akkermansia muciniphila | reverse complement strand
GCCTTTGTTGGAAGACTGGCTCCGGGTGACGGCGCAGCTGGTGGAACATGCCACGGCGCATCCGCTGGTGCGCGGCCTGGCCACGCGGCTGCAACGCGATGCCGGAGCCCTCGATCCTGACACCTGCGCCCGGCACCTGCAATTCGCCCTGTCCGCCGGGCAAGCCCCCGCGTCCGCCGTGGCCTGGATCAGCGGTTTCCTCAGCGGCAATGGCACGGTGCTGATCCATGATCCCGCGCTGCTGGGTCTGCTGCACGAGTGGCTGGGCGGCCTGGCGGATGATCATTTCCAACAAATCCTGCCCCTGCTGCGGAGGACCTTCGGGCAATTCACCGGGCCGGAGCGCGCCCGCATCGGCAGCGCGGTGGGGCAGTTGGATCCCATGGCACCAGCCACCACCCTGACACGGAAGCCGGCCACGCTCCTGATTGATGAAACCCGGGCCTGGCCTGCCGTGGCCCGGGTGGCCAGTCTCTTGAATTTAACCCCAGCCAACACCCTGACCCCATGACCTCCCCGGAACATCTCCGCCGCTGGCGGCTCGTGCTAGGCAAGGAAGCCGCTGAACCGCTCGCCCAGGAGCTGACGGGGGATTCCCTGCGGCTCGATGAAGTGTTGGAAGCCCTCTACGACGAAGGCGCGGAACGGCGCGGCGGGCTGGGGGCCAGCGCTCCGAAGGTCGCACGCTGGCTCGGGGACATCCGCCGGTTTTTTCCGAGCAGCGTGGTCAGCCTGATGCAAAAGGACGCGATGGAGCGGCTGAATCTCCAACAAATGCTGATGGAGCCGGAGCTGCTGACCCAGGCCCAGCCGGACGTGCATCTGGCGGCCAGTCTGATCTCGCTGAACCGCGTGATCCCGGAAAAAACCAAAGCCACGGCCCGCGCCGTGGTGCGGCGGATTGTCGATGACGTGATGAAGCGCCTCGCCCAGCCCCTGCGTCAGGCCGTCACCGGAGCCCTCGCCCGGGGCGTGCGGAATACCCGGCCGAAGTTCCGCGAGATCGATTGGAACCGGACGATCCGGGCCAATCTTCATCACTATCAGCCGGAGCTGCGCACCATCATTCCGGAAAAGCTGATTGGTTATGGCCGGCGTCAGGCCTCCCTGCGGGATGTGATCCTGTGCATTGATCAAAGCGGGTCCATGGCCCCTTCCGTGGTATATTCCTCCATCTTCGGCGCCGTCCTCGCCTCTTTGCCATCGCTCAGCACACAGATGATCGTCTTTGATACCGCAGTGGTCGATCTGACGGCGGAGCTGCACGATCCCGTGGATCTGCTCTTTGGCGCGCAGCTCGGCGGCGGCACGGATATCCACAAGGCGCTGACGTATTGCGAAGGCCTGGTGCGCCGGCCTTCCGATACGGTGCTCATTCTCGTGAGCGATCTCTACGAAGGCGGCGATGCCATCCAAATGCTGAAAACCGCCGCCCGGCTGGTCCAGTCCGGCGTGTCCTTGATCGCCCTGCTGGCGCTCAGTGATGAAGGCCGCCCGGCCTACGATGCGCGGCATGCGGCCGCCTTCGCGGCGATGGACATTCCGGTGTTTGCCTGCACCCCTGACAAATTCCCGGAACTGATGGCCGCGGCCCTGTCAAAGCGCGACCTGACCCTGTGGGCCCAGCAACAGGGTCTGAAACTGGCCCGGGGCGGGTAAAGGAAGCGCCAAGGGCTCCATCGTCCGACTCAAAGGCGATCATCATCGGGTGGCAGCATACTTATCCTCCCCCACCGCCATGGCCAAACCTTCCATCCGGCAGATCCTGCAGGGGAGCCATCCAAAAGCAGAAAACCGCGTTCCACCCAGGAACGCGGTTTTTTGGTTTTGCTAGTGAAGCCTTGGACGGCCAGGCCCTGACTTCAGCCAACCGTCACCAGGGTGACGAGGGCGGAGGCTTTTTCGTAGATGGTTTTGACCTGGGCGGGTTCGAAGGGTTTTCCTTCGGGCATGTCGATGAGGGTGCGGATTTCTTCCAGGCCGGCGCGGAGGGGTTTCATCCAGGGGCGCTTTTGCAGGGTGGGGTTCAGCTCGGCCAGCATGGCGGTGAAGTATTCGATGAGGTCGGTGCGGGCGAGCAGGCCGGCGCGGTCCGGGGTGAAGGGATCGCTGGCGGTGCCACTGGCAATTTGCAGGCCGCGCAGCCAGCCGCCGAGGCTGATGAGGTGGGCCATTTCCATGTCACGGAGGAGGACCATGTCACCTTCGACGTCCTTTTGGGTGCCGGCGAGGTCGTCGCGCAGGGTTTTCCAATCGCCGAGGGCGGAATTTTCGAGGAGGCTCTTGGCGTGCTCAGTGACGCGGGCTCCGGCTCCGAGGACTTTGGCGTGTTTGAGCACGGCGCGACCGGTGTCTTCCAGGTCTGACACTTTTTCCGTCTGGACGGAGAGGAAGCCATCGCCGATCAGAACGCCCAGGGACAAGGCGACAAGGGAGCGGTCGCTGGCGGTGGATTTCGGCAGGGGGCGCTTGAGTTTTTCGTAGGGCAGGGAGCCCAGCGCTTCCAATTGGCCGAAGATCTTGCGGATAGAGGGGGTGGTGAAGGAGTTGACGCCGTATTCCTCGCGCAGGTGATCGTCTTCGAGCAGGTCCTCCGGGACGTCAGGTTTGCGATCCGGTGGGGTTTCCTTGGTTTTTTTGGCGGGTTTCGGATCTGTGGTGGGTTCAGCAGGGGCGGTTTCGGGAGCGCTTGGTGGGGCGTCCGGGGTTTCCTGGGCCAGCCCTGCACTGGGAGGCAGAATGAGACCAGCCACAGTGATAAGCCGAAGGAAAAAGTCAGCGGGCGAGGGGGACATGGTGGAGAAAAGGAAGGGGCAGGCAGGGGGATTCCAGTGACTATGGGCGTGGTAGTCGTTGATTTCGAGTCTTTTTCCTATGAATATTTGCCCTGTTGACGGGTAGGGGGAGTCGCGGCTTTTTCCACCTCTCCGGTCCGGTGCTGTCAAACCGGGCCACTTTTGTTTTTTATCTATGCAATGGCCCACCATCCTCTGGCTCTGCTGCTACACGATTGTGGCAGGAGGCCTTTCTGCTTTCGGGATACACCGCTGGTTCATGGTGTGGCTGTTCTGGAAGCACTACCGGAATCCGCCCCAGCCGATGGGGCGCTTTGAAAAACTGCCGTTTATTACGGTGCAGTTGCCGATTTACAATGAACGGCTGGTGGTGTCGCGGCTGGTGAAGGCGGTTTCTGAATTGGACTATCCCCGGGAATTGCTGGAAATCCAAATCCTGGATGACTCGACGGATGAGACCCAGCAAATCTGCCGGAACGAGGCCGACCGGCTGATCGCCGAGGGATTTACGGTCACCCTGCTGCACCGCACCGACCGTTCCGGTTTCAAGGCGGGGGCCTTGGAAAATGGCATGGCCCAGGCGAAAGGGGAGTTCATTTTCATCCTGGACGCTGACTTTGTGCCGGGTCCAGGCGTGCTTCATGAAATGGTGCATTTCTTTACTGATGAAAAAATCGGTATGATCCAGACCCGCTGGGGTCACCTGAACCGGGATTACTCCATCCTGACCAAGGCACAGGCGCTGTTTTTGGATGGCCACCTCGTGGTGGAACAAGTGGCCCGCAGCCGCAGTGGGCGCTTCTTCAACTTCAATGGCACCGCCGGCATGTGGCGGAAGCAGACCATTATCGACGCCGGGGGCTGGCAGCACGATACCCTGACGGAGGATCTGGACCTGAGCTACCGGGCGCAGATGAAAGGCTGGAAATTCATCTTCCTGAAGGATGTGATCAGCCCGGCGGAGCTGCCGGTGGATGTGAATGGATTCAAGAGCCAGCAATTCCGCTGGACCAAGGGCAGCATCCAGACCTGCCGGAAAATCCTCGGTCCGGTCTGGCGCAGCCACATTCCGCTGCTGCTGAAGATCGAGGCGACCATCCACCTTGGGGCCAACTACGCTTACTTCCTGTTGTTCATCATGTTCTTCCTCGTGGTGCCGGGCGCGGGTTCAGCATTCCAAGCCAAGGGGCGGTTCTGGTTCTTTGATTTGCCGATTCTGATCTGCACCACGGGCTCGGTCGGGGCGTTTTATCTTTCCAGCCAGTTGGCCGCTTATCCGAAAGTGGGATGGAAAAATATCGTTTACCTGCCGGTTTTACTGGCTCTGGGCATTGGGATGAGTCTGAGCAATGGAAAAGGGGTCATTGAAGCCATGCTTGGCAAGGAAAGTGCGTTTATTCGCACTCCCAAGTATGGGATCGAAAAAAAGGGGCAACTTTGGCAACGGGCGGCCGGCCGGCCGACGAAAAAAGGATTACTCCTCTTGGAAATCCTACTCGCCATGTATTTCACAGGGTTGGTAATTTACGGAATTTTAAATAATTACTGGAGTTCTCTGCCTTTTCTGCTAATGTTCATGATGGGGTTTTGGTATGTAGTGGTGGGGTCTCTCCCGCAACTCGTTCAAAATCCATCATCCGCTGAACCAGATCGCCCTGCGACCGTTTAAATCTTTTTAAAAAATGAGAGCATCCCTTTACCCTTTTACGTCCCTTGCCTTTTATTCCGGACGGGTAGCGGCGGCCTTGCTTGGTTTCATTTTTGCTGCTGGACTGTCGAGCTGCTCTTCCACCAAGCCCACCCGTGAGATCCGGGTCAGCGTGGCCGACCAGAAAATGGCCCTTTATGAAAATGGGGAACCGGTGCGGGTTTACGGCGTTTCGACCTCCAAATTTGGGATCGGTGATAGTCCTTCCAGCAACCGCACCCCGGTTGGTAAAATGCGCATCGCCAGAAAAATCGGGCAAGGTCTACCTCCTGGCATGGTCTTCAAGAGCCGTCGACCCACGGGCGAAGTCCTCCGCCCCAACGCTCCTGGGCGTGACCCGATTGTTTCCCGGATCCTCTGGCTGCAGGGCACCGAAAGCAAGACCCGCAATGCCTATGGGCGATATATTTACATCCATGGGACGCCTGAGGAATATAATATTGGCCGGCCGGCGAGCTACGGCTGCATCAGAATGCGCAGCATGGACGTCATCGATCTCTTCAATCATGTGCCGGAAGGGATGCCGGTGCGCATCGACAAGGGACGTCTTCCTGGTGAAGCCCGCAGTCAGCCCCTCTATGTTTACACCCCGCCCGCACCGCCCATGAGTCCCCTCAAGCAATACGGTCCAGCGCGGTCCAGCCCGCGGCAAACCAGCGTGGCCAGCAATAGCCGGGCCCGCTGAGGATAGGTCGTAAACAAATCTGGTTTCCCCCGCTACAGGCCGCTTGACAGTGCGATTTCCACGGGTAGTCTCGCCCTCCCTTCCAAACCGACTTTTCTAATACAGACATGGCCAACACCAAATCCGCCAAAAAGCGCAATCGTCAGATGATCGTGCGCACCGCCCGCAACCGCGCCATCAAAAGCCGGGTGAAGAGTGCCCGCAAGGCCGCTCTCGCCGCCATCCTGACGGGTGACAAGGAAGTGATCGCCGCCAAGGTGGCCCTTTATGCCTCCACTGCAGACAAGGCCGCCAACCGGAACGTGATCCACAAGAACGCTGCCAGCCGCTTCAAAGCCCGCATCGCCGCCGTCATCGCCAAGGCCGCCGCTGCCAAAGCCTGATAGTTGACGGAAAAGCTGATGGTTTGGGCCAGAATTCCGAGCCCAGCCCGCATGACACAATTTCAGCGTGCTTTTCCTTTTGGGAAGGCACGCTCTTTTTTTGGTGCACGGGACTCTGGGCCGTGAGTTTCGATCCAAGTCCCCAACGCCCTGCGGGTTTCTTAGGACTCTGCACCGCTCGCAGATCAGGATGGAAAAACCCTGCGAATGAAAGGACCCGGTAAAAAATAAATAAACACACGGCCCGGAGCCCCGTGCTCCCTTCATTTACCCTTGGCATCCAACCCTGCTATAATTTCCATAAATTTTAATTGCCAAGATCCCAGGTTAGTTTATAATTACTGGAATTCCACACTTCCAGATTAATGCCTTGCCCATTCTTTTTCCGCTGCCGTGTCCTCCTCCGATGCATGGTGATCCTCTCTGCCTTGCTGTTGGGGGCTCACAGCCAAGCCACTCAGGTGGTGGTATTGGATCCTGGGCATGGAGGGGTCGACGGTGGGGCCTGCTGGGGAGGCTTGAGGGAGAAGAACCTGACGCTGATGATTGCCCAGAGGGTGGAATCCGTGCTGCGCAGCCGCGGCATCCGCACCGTAATGACCCGGCGGAGTGACCGTTTTGTGCCACTGTATGCGCGGGCTGCTTTGGCCAATGGGTTCCGCTCCGCCGTGCTGATCAGCATTCATTGCAATGCGGATCCCCAGCATGAAGCCCGGGGGATCGAGACCTTTTACACCGGCTCCTCCGGCTACCGGCTGGCCCGGAGCATCCACACCCGGCTTGACCACCGCACCAGCACCCCGAATCGTGGGGTCAAACGCAAGGGATTCTCCGTCCTTTTGAATACCAGAGGGGCGGCGGCTCTCGTGGAATGTGGGTTCATGACATCCCGCTCAGAGCGCATGCTTCTGGCCACCGCCGCCTATCAACAGCGCATTGCCCGGGCGATCGCAGATGGCATTACGGCTTCCATCCGGTAGCAGCGGTTTGCTGGCCAGCTCCTGGACTTTCTGGCATGGCCTGCGCTGGCGGTTCTCCAGCCTGAAAAAGGCGCGTGGCTCCGGGGTGGTGACCCGGTATTCCAGCTCGCCGGCGGTATTGATGCTGGCTTGTGCCGGGGCGATCGGGAAGGGGGCGAAGGTGCCCAGTATGGTGGATTGGAACGTTTCCGACGGAGCGAGGACATCCATTCGAAAACAATTTTCCCAGCACCTCCACCCTCCTAAGGCAGTAACACACTTACCCGGCCGAACTGGCGCATTACCGTTGCTGGGATCGGTTCTTCATGCACAACCCGTTCCCAGGTATCATCAATCACCGTCACCATCGACTCAGAAGAGAGACCCGTCCAGCCCGCCAAGTTGCTGGATCTCTCAGGCGTATATAGAGGCTGTCCCAAAAGCCTGCAATCAAGGCCAGTGGCTGCGGCCCGGCCAAAATAAAAAGAGCAGGCGGAGCGTTTTTGCTCCACCTGCCCGGAATGAATGCGCCATGCTGGTTTTTTCCTAACTTACATGACCGCAGCCCATCCCT
>CAMDJM010000145.1 GCA_945900785.1 Akkermansia muciniphila | reverse complement strand
CACGGGGACATTGTCATCGGCATCGCCGTGCAGGATATAAATGCCCTGATGGAGATAGTTCGGAGCCAGGGCCAGGGTATCGCTGGGGGAGAGGGCGCGCAGGAAGAGCTTTTCCACAGGGTTGGGGGCTTCCGGGATCACACTGCCCGCATAGGAGAAAAAGCTGATCCATCCGGCGCTGGGGCCAATCGCAGCGAAGCGGTCCGGAAAGTGCACGCCGAGCTGCCAGGTGCCGTGCCCGCCCATGGAATGTCCGGTCAGGTATTGCCGGCGGGGATCGGGTTGGAGCAGGGTTTTGGCGTGCTGCAGGACCTCCATGGCATCCACCCGGCCCCAGTCTTCCCAGTCAAAGCCGTATGGCCGGCGGTTGGTGGGGGCAACGATATGCACCCATGATTTGTTTTGATAGCTGCCAGCCTGTCCCATGGCTTCCACACTGGCTCCGTGGAGGGAAAGCACCAGGCCTGGCACAGGATCCCCCGGGGCAGGCGTGGCAGGGGTCAATCCGTAATACTGCACGCTGCCGTCGATATCACTGACAAAAGTGATCCGGCGGGTCTCTCCTTGTTTCCGGGGTTCCCGGGGCCGTATTTCGGCTGTGGCCAGCGGTTCCGCCGTGCCTTCCGCCAGAAGCGTCAGGGTGGATATGAGGCAGGGCTCCAGTTTGAATCCCAATTTCCGGAAACCCATGGGCGGGATCGGCCCGCAGGGCGTGGAGAGTCCGCCCGCGGTGCGGATCGTCAGGCCCCGCAGCCAGTTGCCGGTGGTGTTTACCACCATGATGGCCGCCCATTGCGGCTCCGTGGCACCCTCCAACCAATCCGGCAGGGTGAGATCGCCCATGTGGAAAAAAACCGGCTGCGGCGGCTCCTTCAGTTCTGCCTTGAGGGCTCCACGCCCACTGGTGGAGAGGAGAAATCCATTGGTTCCGGGCTGGAGATTAACCGGGACCGGCACTGTCAGATTTCCGTAAATATTCCCGGCATGCCAGGTGCCGTTTACCAGCACGGCGGTATTTCCCTGAGCTTCCAGGATCAGGGTTTGCGCCCGGTGGGTGTTTGCCGTCAGGTAGACGTAACCCGGGCCTCTGGGCCCCCGTGGGCTGGCAGCCGGGGCGGCCTCCGGGCGGGGCGGGAGTTTCAGCGCGCCATCCTGCCATGAGGCAGCAACCCATGGGGATTCCTTGCCATCAGCTGTTTTCACCGCCTGTCCCGCCACCGGCGGGGAAAACCCCTGGAGAGCCATGGTCTGCAGCAGGCCATCGGAGACCAAGGCCTCCCGCCGCCGCCCACTGCCGCCGGTATCCAGGGCCAGACAGTCTGGATCAAAAGTGACGGCTCCGCATAGCGGACCCGCCAGCACCGTAACAAAGGTCAACGCAGTAAAGGAAAATGGTTTCATGAAGGCCCGCAGCCTGAGGCGGTTTTGCTGATTTTGCAAGGATCTCTGGGCAGGCCGCGCGGGCCTCTGCCTGCATCCCCCCCGTGTCCTGTTTTCAAGGAGTTAGCATATAGCAGGTCAGTCCTTGAACAGCGGGGCCGCAGATGACAGGGCTTCACCAACCGGCGCTTTCGAGGATCCAGGCTCCGGCCAGGGCAGCCTGGCGGCCGGGGGAGAGGGCGGTGGCTTCCGGGCTGTGCAGCCAATCTCGCTGGGCGTTGGTGAGAGCTTCCGAGGGGGGCTGGCCGGCTGCCAGGTTTTGATAGAGACGGCGGATCATTTCGGGGGTCTGGGCGTCGTTGAGATCCCAGAGGGTGGAGGCGACGGCTCCGGCCCCGGCGGTGAGGAAGGCATGGCGCAGGCCGGTCAGGTGCTCGCCGGCCTGCCACTGGCCCAGGCCGGTTTCGCAGCCGCTCAGCACGATCAGGCGGGTGCCGCGCAGGGGCAAGGCGGCGGCATCGGCGGTGAAGAGGATGCCGTCATCGCGGGCCGGAGGCGGGGTGCCGGCCAGGGTCTGCTGCAGCCCGGCGGCACAATTGCCCATGACCAGCCCCGCCTTGAGCAGGGACCCGCCTCCCCAGGCGGTGGTCTGGCTGGCGAAGCCATGGCCGGCGAAGTGGATGACGTCAGCCCCTTCTCCTTCCGGTGGGGCAAAGGATCGCTCATTGGCCTCCGGGAGATCGATCCCGATGGCCGGACCAGCGGCGGAGCGGATGGTGGCGACTTCCTGACTGACGCCCGGCAGTGCAGGCATGACGCGCAATTGCTGCCAGAGTTCCGGCGGGATTTCCTGGTCGGGCAGGGCATCCGTGTCCGGCATGCCGGCTGAAGGAGCCCCGGGGACAGCGAGGAGGCGCCAGCGCCCTGTGGCGGGCCTGACGGTGGAAGGCCGCGGATAAGCCACGATTTTCCAATGGGGATAGCGCTCACAAAACCACCGGCCTGACGGATCGCGCAGCACGGCCCAGGGAAGATAGTGCAGCATGGCATCCGGCCGGATCAGGACTTCGCTGGCCCCTTCCACTGCGGCGGCGAGCGGGGCCCAGGCCATTTTCCACAGGCTGCCCAATTGATAGGTGAGGCTGGCGCGGTCCGCGGCCTCGGCGTCCAGGCCCACGGCATCGCGGGCGGCCGCGATGAGGCGGCGGATGCGTTCTTCCAACAGATTGGCGGGGCCGAGATCGATCCACTGCGGAGCACCCGTGGAGCGGATGATCATGGCACCATAGCGTCCTTCCTCACTCCAGGCACCGCCAGGGCCGCAGGAGCGCCAGCGCAGGAAATCCACCAGCACAGCCCCGGGCGGCAGGGTGCGCCGGACCTGATCCAGCCCGGGAGGAGGAGCGGGCTGGGCGCTGGTGGCGGGCAGGAGGCGTTGCAGCATGAGGTCGAGGACGCGGCCTTTGCTGGTGAGGATGGCTTCCGCGAGGTCCGTGGGATCGCTGCCGGCAAAGGCCGCGAGGGGGGAAACCGGGTCCATGGTGCGGCGGAATTCCAACAATTTTCCCTCATCCTGTTCCGCGCTGCCGGATCCCAGCCAATGCAGGGCGATGCGTGCGTGATCCCGGGCGGCCTGGCTCGCGGCGGTGGGGTCGCCCTGGTCGCGGGCCAGGGCGACCTGGGCGAGGGCCCGTTGCGCGCGCAGCGGGTGATTTTCCGGCAGGCTGGCACAGGCGGCGGCGGCGGAGGTGAGGGCTTCGCGGGCGGCTTCCAGCTTGCCCAGGCGGTGCCAGGCACTGGCCAGATTGAGCCAGAGGGTGATGGTCTCCGGCCTGGTGCCGGGGCTGCCGGTTTTGGTGAGGGACTGGGACAGGCGTTCGGCCGCCCGTTGGGGTTCGCCGGTTTCCAGCCACCATTCAGCCAGGTTATTCAGGGCGGCGAGGGCTTCATCCGAGGTGGCATCCTGCCGGGAAAAGAAGGTTTCGGCTTCCGTTAAAAAAGCCCCTGCTTCCTTCCGGCGGCCGGCGCGCAGCAGGCTTTGGCCGGTTTGTCCATCCAGGGCGGCCTGCATCGCGGGGGCGTCCGGTCCCAGGTTGGGGGCGGCTTCGCGGGCCTTGGAGAAGAAGGCGACGGCTTCCTCCCAACGGCCCAGGGTGTGGGCCTGCACGCCGAGAAACCGGTCCACGAGGCAGCCGGCGGCGGGGTCTCCGGCGGCTTCCTTCAGCGCAGTATTGCCAGCGGCAGCGGCGGCGTTCAGGTCCCCGGCTTTGAGCAGCATTTCCGCGAGGCGGACGCGGGTGAGCGCGGTTTGGGGCAGGTTGGGCGGGGAAATTTTCAGTCGCTGCTCCAAGGCGAGTTGTTGCCAGGGCAGGGCGCGGCCATTGGCGGTGCCGGACTGGGCGGCCATGGCGGCTTCCTCCGCGCAGGCGGCGCGTTCTTCCGGGCTGGCCCCCTCTGCTGCAAAATTCTTCCAGGCTTTTTCCAGCCAGACAAGGGCGGCATCGTGGTGGGAGAGACGATCCTCTATGCTGCCCAGAACCTGTTGGGCGCGGGCCCGGTCCAGGCCCGGATGCTTTCTTTTTTCCAGTTCGGCCAGCCACTTCCCGGCCAGCGGTTTGGCCTTGGCAAAATCCCCGGCGACCATCGCGGCATCGATCTGCACCGGCAGGTCATCGGCAGCGCGGAGCCCCGGGGGAGCGAGCGTCAACCAGGCTCCGGTCAGGATCACAAGGGCCCGGTGGCAGCAAAGCGCAGGCGGAAAAACTCCCGGACGGTCAGGGGTGTCACGGCGGCGGTGGCTTTCCATGGTTCCCCATCTGCCACGGGCAATTGACCGGTGGGGGCAAAGGAATTCAGGGTCACGGGCGTCCATGTCAGGAGATCGGTGGAACGTTGCACGATCCAGTCTACCTGGGGAGTGTCGCCCAGCCAACAGGCTTTGGGCAAGAGAATGTGCAGGGTGGTGCCGCCCGGACTCACGTCAGCCGTGAGGGTGGGGCGCAGGGCACCGTCGTCGAACCTGGGATCGAGGCCGCAGTAGTATTCGATGAAATTTTCCACGCCATCCCCATCCGGATCGGCCATGGGCGCATCTGCCCCCGGCGGGCTGACCGGGAGTGGATAGTAGTGGTGAATCCAATCCGCGTAGGTGAGGGACTCCTTGGGCAGCACCGGGGTTTCGAAGCGCAGTTCTCCGGCCATGGGCAGGCGGGCATCCCTCAGCCAGCGGCGCAGGTCCACCGGCGCGGCCCAGGGCCGGGTTCCGGCGATCCAGGTGGCGAGGGCTCCGGTAAAGGCGGCGCTGTAGCTGGTGCCGCTGCCCAGCGGAAAACCCACGGGCGGCCCGAGACTGGCGCAGGGGATACCACCGCCCGGGGCGAATCCATCCAGGGCATCGGCCCCCGGGATGCTGAGATTGGATAGGGGCCAGATCTGCGGGATGCCGAAGGCTTTTAATTCATAGGCCCCAACGACGAGGAACTCGTCTGCCGCGCGGTAAAAGGTCGCGGTGGCAGGTGGAGGCCCAAAGGAAAACCGCACCGGCGGGCCCCCATTGGTGTAGCCCCAGGCGGCTCCGGCTGGGGAAACTCTGACAGCAGGCACGCCTTCATTGCCGGCGGAGATCACCACATGCACACCGGCCTCAAAGGCGACTTCGATGGCCCGGTCCAGATCCCCGAAGCGCCCCGCTGCGAGGGTGGTGGAGTGGGCAAAGATCAGCACACTGGCATGATTTTTCAGATAGGGCACCTCAGCCCGGGTCTGGTGGTCCGCCACCGCCCCCAGGATCCCACTGATGGCCTGACTGACAAAGGTGGTGATGGGGCCCACCGCCGGGCTGTCATAGATGACCACAGATTTGAGGTCTGCCTTGCCGCCCAGCGCGCCGAGCAGTCCGGTGGTGACCCCACCCAGACAGCCAGCCATGCGCGTGCCATGATCGTAGGTGTCGGTGTAAGGGGCCCGCAGCACGGCAGGGAAGACGGACAGATCGTAGGCATACGACAGGCCTGGCTGGAAGTTCAGCACCGGATTGGCCGGTGGATAGGAAAAGTCAGGGTGCGCCGGGACGATGCCGGTATCAATCAGATAAACCACCGGCGTGCTGCGCGGGCAGTCCGGCGGCTTGGGCAGGGAAAATTGATTCAAGGCCCAGGCAGTGCCGGCCGGACTGGAAGAGGGGACGAGGGCCGCATCCAGCCGGATGATGTAGCGGGCCTGATCAAGGGACGCCAATTGGGCGCTGGTGAGCCGGGCAGCCACCGCATCGAAGCCGAATTGCGGATAGTTGATATCGGCGAGGACCCCGGATTGGGCTTCCGGGTTTTGGGGGTCCGGCACGGCCACCGCCTTGATGGTCCTTACCAAATCATCATGGGAGGCATTCGCTCCCGGGCGGTTGCGGATGTAATAGCGCGGCGGCAGGGGCACGCCCTGAGCCGCTGCTGTCACGACTCCGATCACCATGAGAAAAGTGGTGAGTTTGGCAGGACTGGGGGAACGGTTCACGGGGCAAGGTTAAATACGGGTAAATCAAAATTCAAGACGAAGGGCAAGGTGGGCGCGGCCCCCGGGTTCGTTGAGCCGCCAGCCGTAATCTGCCGCCAGCAGGGCGTGGCGGTTCCAGCGCAGCCGCAGTCCGAGGCCGGCTCCTGCCAGGGTGGATTCGTCTCCTGACACCGCGTCGCGCACCCAGCCTGCTTCGATAAAGGAGACCGGTTGCAGGGAGAAATCCGGCGCGGCGGACAGGGGGCGCAGAGCCGGGGCCGCGATTTCCAGGCCGCCTTGGACCCCGTGATCGCCCAGCACCGAGGCTTCCGGATAGCCCCTCACCGCATTGGCTCCGGCGGGGGAAAAGGATTGCATGGGCAGCACCGGGGCGCTGGTCCATTGGCCGGCGGTTTGGCCAGTGAGGCTCCAGCCGCTGGCAAATTCATACCGGTGCCAGGCCTGCACCCGGCTGAGAAAATAGTCGGCAGAAGCGCCATTCCGCAGGGCGGTGTGGTCCGCATCGTCCGCGTGATCCGTGATGCCGCCGGGACTCCAGACGGCTTCGACATGGATTCCGCTGGTGTGTTGTCCTGCGCTGCGGGTGGCGTTCGCCTCCAGGGTGAGCTGCAGCGCATCCGCCGTGCCTGCCACGCTCAGGTCTTCCACCGCCACCCCGCTGGTGGTGCGGAAGAAATCGGCTCCGGCCCCAAAGTCCGTGCGCCAGCCGCGCCAGCCGGGCAGGGGAATGAGATAGCGGCTGCTGATATACCATGCCTCCACCTCCGAGGAGGACGTGAATCCGGGCACCACTCCATCGGTTTTGCCCTGGGTCCACTGGCCGGAGAAACGCAGCTCGTGCTCCCACGGCAGGAAAAGCCGCAGGGTGCTGCGGGCGGCATGGTAGGCGTCCAGGTCTTCTCCTGACAACAGCTCAGCGCTGAACCACAAGGGCAGTCCCGCCGGGTCTGCCAGCTCGATGCCGGCACTGTAACGGTCCTTGCCAAGGGATTCGATTCCATCATTCCGCCAGCCGGAAAAGAAGCGCAGCGGGGCCGGGGAATGCACCGTCAGGATGGTGTCAGCCGTCGCCGGTTCAGCGCCAGGGGAAAAGCTGGCGGTGACGGCATGCAGGGGATTCCGGTGGATCCAGGCCAGAGCGTCCAGCACGTCTTCCATGGTGAGCGGTGCTCCGGGACGGTTTTGCCAGGAAGCCGCGATTGCCTGCCGCACCCAGGCGGTGCTGCCATCCACTGCGATCTGGCCGTAGCGGCCTTCACGGATGCCAACGTCCAGCCGGCCCTCCGCCTGCGGCGTGACCTCCACCTCCGTGACCGGCCAGCCGGCGGCTTGATAGTGCTCGAGCACGGTATCGGCGATGGTGCTGCGCATGGCCTCCGTGTCAGCTTGATTTTCAAAGCCCTGCAGGGTGCGCCGCAGGGCAGGCAGATCCGCTTGGAGCAAGGCTGCGCCGGGATCCCGGAGATTGGTCAGGGTGATCTCCCGCACCGGCCCGGCCCGGAGCCCGGCGGCGAAGAGAAGACCCCATCCCGCCTGCATGGGAAAAAAGGGCAGGGAGGCGCGGATCCAGGACATGGGTTCAGGGAGCGGGCGTAGCGGCCGCTTCGTCCATGGCTTCCACGGCGCTGACGGCGGTTTCGGGATTCTTTTGATAGGCAGCGCTGCTTTCCAGCACCACGGCAGGCCCGGCGGGCACCAGCTCCCGGGTGGCGACGGCGGCGATGGTGCGGGCGGGGAAGGCGGCGCGCAGTTCCAGAATCACGGCGTCCCCTTCAGGGCCGGAGGCGATCACATAAATCGGGGCCGC
>CAMDJM010000144.1 GCA_945900785.1 Akkermansia muciniphila | reverse complement strand
CTAAAACGCGGGGGCTATCAAAGCCTGTCACTTGGAATCTGAAACGAAGTGCGCCTGCCCCGCAAGGAAGACCGGGGGGGCGAATCCTGAGCGCCCTTGGTCGAGGCAGACGTCCTCGCAAGAGGTAAAACTACTGACTGGAGAGCCGGATGCGGGAAATCCGCCTGTCCGGTTCGGAGGGAGGGGTGGCGCAAACCAATACGCCATCCCTACCCCCTATCAAAGCGGCTGAGCCGACCGGTTCATCTCCTTTCCCCAATGTTCAGCATTCACCTTCAGGCAGGTCAGGATGCCTGAGGCCCCGATTGGTTTGAATGGGATGGGAAGGCCGGTGCTGGCCGGGCACGGTGGGGCACATGAAACGGAGGCGGGTTTTCTGCGTTTGGTATGGGGTCCGGCTTCCGGCCGATTTCCCAGCCCTGTTTATGCGACGTCTATTTCTCCTCTGTTGTCTCTGCTTTCTCCTGCCTGCCCCTGTGAGGGCGGCGGTGAAGCCGAATTTTGTGATCATTTTTATCGATGATATGGGGTATGGCGATATCGGGCCGTTTGGGGCGGTGAAGCAGAAGACGCCGAACCTGGACCGGATGGCGAAGGAGGGGATGAAGCTGACCAGTTTTTATGCGGCGCCGGTTTGTTCGGTGTCGCGGGCGCAGTTGCTGACGGGGTGCTACGGGGCGCGGGTCAGTGTGCCGGGGGTGTATTTTCCGGGGCAGGCGGAGGGATTGAATCCGGCGGAGCATACCGTGGCGGAGCGGCTGAAGGAGCAGGGGTATGCCACGGCCTGCATCGGGAAGTGGCATGTGGGGGACCAGCCGGAGTTTCTGCCGCTGAAGCAGGGCTTTGACCACTACTTCGGCATCCCCTACTCCAATGACATGCAGGCGAAGGCAGTGGGCGGGAGTGAGGTGGTGTCGCCCCTGCTGAGGGATGACAAGGTGGAGGAACTGCTGACGGATGAGCAGCAGAGCGGCCTGGTGGAGCGCTACACCGATGAGGCGCTGGGCTTTATCCGGGCGAAGAAGGATCAGCCGTTTCTGCTCTACCTGCCACATTCGGCGATCCATACGCCGATTCATCCGGGCAAGGCCTTTCAGGGAAAATCCAATAATGGCCGGGTGGGGGACTGGATCGAGGAAGTGGACTGGAGCACGGGGCGCATTCTGGATACCCTGACGGAACTGGGGATCCAGCAGAATACTTTGGTGATCTTTACCAGCGACAATGGCCCGTGGCTGGTGAAAGGCGCGGATGGCGGGAGCGCGGGACCGCTGCGGGGCGGGAAGGGCAGCACCTGGGAAGGCGGCATGCGCGAGCCTACCCTCGCCTGGTGGCCTGGCAGGATCGCCCCGGGGAGTGTCTCGGATGCGGTGGCGGGCACGATTGACCTGCTGCCGACCTGCGTCAGCCTGGCGGGAGGCACGGTGCCCGCGGAGCCGGTGATCGACGGGCGGGATCTTTCGCCGTTGTTGTTCGGGAAATCCACCGCGTCTCCCCGGGAGGCGCACTATTATTTCAGTGGCTACAACCTCCACGCGGTGCGGCAGGGACCTTGGAAGCTGGCCCTGGTGCCCCAGGCGAAACCGAAAGCCGATGGAACCTCCCCGCCCGAGGCGTCGCTGGAACCGCGCCTTTATAACCTGGATCAGGAAATCAATGAGCAGACCAATGTGGCGGCCGCTCATCCGGAGATCGTGGCCCGCCTGGCCGATCTGGCAAAAAAGATGGACAGCGAAATCGGCGGGAAAACGCCCCGTGCCCGCCGTCCCGCCGGGCGGGTGGCCGATCCGGTAACGCTCTATCCCTTTGCCCCCAAAAAGAAAACGGCGGCGGCCGTCACTCCCAGCCGGCCGAATATCGTGATCCTTTACGCGGATGACATGGGCTATGGCGATCTGGCGATCCAGAATCCGGACTCGAAAATCCCCACGCCGCACCTTGATCAATTGGCCCGGGAAGGCACGCGCTTCACGGATGCGCACAGTTCCTCCGGCATCTGCACGCCCAGCCGTTATGCGCTGCTGCAGGGCCGCTATCATTGGCGGAAGTTCCATAGCATCGTGGACAGCTTTGGCCCTCCGGCCCTGGATGATGCCAAAACGACGCTGCCCGAAATGCTGCGGAGCAAGGGCTATCAAACCGCCTGCATCGGCAAATGGCATTTGGGATGGAATTGGGAAGCCATCAAAAAACCCAACGCTGCGCAGCTGGAAGATCCCAAGGAGGGCTTTCCGGCGGCGGCCTTTGATTGGACCAGAGCGATACCGGGCGGGCCGCTGGCGCATGGGTTCGATTCCTACTTTGGCGATGATGTGCCGAATTTCCCTCCCTACACCTGGTTTGAGAATGATCGCGTGCTGGCCATCCCGACGGTGCCCCGGGTCACGACCGGCCAACCGGCGGAAGGGGGCTGGGAAGCGCGGCCCGGCCCTTCCGTGCCCGGCTGGGATTTCACGGCGGTGATGCCGAAGCTTACGGAACGGGCGATTGGATGGATCGGGCAACGCAAGACCGATCAGCCTTTCTTCCTCTACTTCCCCTTCACCTCCCCGCATGCTCCCATGGTGCCCAGCCCGGAATTCGCCGGCAAGTCCCGGGCGAAGGGATACGGCGACTATTTGATGCAGACGGATGATACCGTGGGCCGCGTAATGAAGGCGCTGGAGGCGCAGGGCCTGGCCAGTAATACCTTGGTCATCTTCAGCTCGGACAATGGGCCGGAGCGTTATGCCTACGAGCGCATCCGGAACTCCCAGCACCGCAGCATGGGAGCCCTGCGTGGACTGAAGCGGGACATCTGGGAAGGCGGCCACCGGGTGCCGCTGATCGTCCGCTGGCCTGGGGTGGTGCCGGTGGGCAAGGTGAATGAGGGCTTGATCAGCCAGATCGATCTCTACGCCACCATCGCCACCATCACTGGCTCTGACATTTCCGCGCATGATGCCGAGGACAGCTACAATCAACTGCCTCTGCTCAAGGGGGAAGGCCCCAGCGCCCGGGACACTATGGTGCATAACACCAAGGCCGGAACCTATGCGCTGCGCCATGGCGGCTGGGTCCTGATCGACGCTCCCACCGGGGCCCAGAGCGGGGTGCCGCCGTGGTTTGATGAGGCGAATGGCTACGCCAAAAATGGGTTTGAGGGGGAGCTTTACAATCTGCGGACGGATCTGGCGCAAAAGGATAACCGCTATGGAGCCGAACCGGCCAAGGTGGCGGAACTGAAGGCCCTGCTGGCCAAGGTCCGCGCCGAAGGCCAGGTGCGCACCGTAGTGCCCTGACTCCGGTTCCGGGCTGGGAAGGGATGATACTGATATTCACTGATTAATGGGAACTGATTGATTCACCTGTTAAGTTGGGGAATCAGCGGGCTGGAAGCCCGCTGGCCGCACAGGCTGGAAGCCTGCGCCACGGGGAACTTAACAAAGTAGAATTAAGCCGGAACTCCAACTGGGGGGCCTTGCAGACTTTTTTGACGGAGTGGGTGAGGGGATGCGATTTTATAGACGGAGGAGGGCAGGAGCTTAGCTTAGTCTGCGTTGACAAACCGGCCTCTGGACCGTCAGACTTGCCGTATCGCGACGATTCCTTTTCCGACCCTATTCCGACCCTTTTCCTGCTTCCTATGCCTGCTTCTGCTCCTGTTGTGTTGATTGCCTGTGATAAATTCAAAGGGACGCTGTCGGCAGCGGAAGCCTGTGCGGCGGTGGCGGCTGGGGTTTTGGATTTGTGGCCCATGGCGCAGTGCGTGCTGCGTCCCATGGCAGATGGCGGGGAGGGCACCTCGGAGGTGATTTGTGAAGCTTTGTCCGGCGAGTGGAAAACCGCTGCAGTGAGCGGCCCGCGGGGCGAGGCGATGCAGGCGGGGTTTGCCTGGCTACCGGAGACGCGCACGGCGGTGATCGAGATGAGCGAGGCCTCCGGCCTGAAGCTGGTGCCGCCGGCGCATCGGAATCCCTGGCGCTGCAATACCGCTGGGACCGGTCATTTGATGAATGCCGCGATGGCGCTGGGCGCAGAACGTTTGGTCGTGGCCATCGGCGGGAGCGCCACCAATGACGGCGGCAGTGGGATGGCATGGGCGCTGGGTTACCGCTTTCTCAATGAGGCCGGCGTAGCCGTGGAGCCCTGTCCGGCGAATCTGCTGGAAATCGTCCGGATTGTGGCCCCGGCTGACTTGAATCTGCCGGAAGTGGTGGCGGCCTGTGATGTGACCAATCCGCTGCTCGGTCCAGATGGAGCCACCGCCGTTTATGGCCCGCAAAAAGGGGTGACGCTGGAGCGGATGCCCCATTACGAAGCCGGTCTGGAGCATTTCGCTGATTTAATCAGGCACCAGTTGGGGGTCGACTGCCGGATGGTGCCAGGAGCCGGGGCGGCAGGAGGGTTGGGATTTGGATTGCTCAGTTTCTGCAAGGCCACTACCCGGCCTGGGTTTGATCTCGTGGCGGAGGTAACCGGGCTGGAACAAGCGGTCCGGACCGCCGATCTGGTGATCACAGGAGAAGGCTGTCTGGATGCCCAGACCCTGCACGGCAAAGGCCCAGCCCGGGTGGGTGAAATGGCCCGCCGTTTTGGCAAGCCCGTGGCAGCGGTCGGCGGCATGGTGGATCCTCCGGCAGAAAAAGCCCTGCGCTCCAGATTCCACGCCGTCATCGGTGCCTGCACCCAGGAAACCATGGCTTACGCCCTCGCCAACCCCGCCGAAGCCGTGGCCAGGGCGGTCTCCAGCAACCGGGCGGTGTTCGATGCCATCATGGCATAGGAGACGGATGATAGGGGAGGGATGGGTGAAGTCGGATGATGTGACCCAAGGGGGATCGGGGCCCTTCCGGATGGTGCCTGAATGGCCGGAAGCGGAAGCGCGGGCCACAGAACTTTGCATTGCCCCCCGGCCTGGGTCTGCCAGGGTGCGCGCCATGAAAAGCATGACTGGATTTGGCAGAGGGGAGGCAAGCGGCCCCGGCGGGCGTTGTTCCGTGGAGTTGTCTTCCGTGAACCGGAAACAGGCGGATATTGACCTGCGCCTGCCGCGGGATTGGCACGCGCTGGAGGCGGGCATCCGGCAGATTCTCTCCGGGGTGCTCTCGCGGGGGCGGCTGCACGGCGTGATCCTGCACGAGACGACCACGCAGGCCACCAGCACTTTGCGGGTGGATGAGTCCCTGGCCAAGGAATACACCGCCTATCTGGCGCAATTGGGCGCGGTGCTGGGTAGTCCTATGGTGATGACGCCCGAGGCCCTGTTGCGTGCACCTGGGGTTTTTAATGTCGAAGGCCGCGAAGCCGCCACCACCGAGGTCCTGCAGCCGATGGTCTTCTCTGCCGTCTCCGCCGCGCTGATCGCCTGGGATGAAGCCCGGGTGCGCGAAGGTGCCCACCTTCATGCGGATCTCAGCGCCCGGCTCGGACTTCTGAGCGGCCTGCTGACGCAAATCTCTGCGGAGGCACCCAGGGTGGCGCTGCTCCACCGGGCCGCGATGCACCGCCGGCTGGAGGAAGCCGGCCTGCCCATCCAACTGGATGATGAACGCCTGCTCAGGGAAATTGCTATATTCGCGGACAAGTCGGACATCAGTGAGGAAATCTCCCGGTTTGGCGGGCATCTTACGGAGTTCCAGCGGCTGATGGACAGCGATACCCCGGCGGGACGCCCGCTCGACTTTCTCACCCAGGAAATGCACCGCGAACTCAACACCATGGGGGCCAAGGCGAATCATGCGCCCATTCAGCACCTCGTGGTCGCTGGCAAAACTGAAGTCGAACGCCTCCGGGAGCAGGTGCAGAATGTGGAGTAGAATGTTCCTGGCACTTCCTTCCTGCCTCCCCGGCAGAACTTCCCCCACTGGGTTGATTCCCGCCCGGTCCCGCCCTATTCACTGCTCTTCCTTTTCTTTTTAAACCTTCATCATGTCCCTTCACCGCACCGGTATTCTTTGTGTTGTCTCCGGCCCTTCCGGGTCCGGGAAAACGACCGTCTGCCGCAGCGCCGCAGAGGCTACACCGCTTTACTACACCACTTCCTGCACGACCCGGGCCATGCGCCCCGGCGAGGTGAATGGGAAAGATTACTTTTTCCTGACGGATGAGGAATTCCAGCACCGCGTTGATGCCGGCGGGTTCCTGGAGCACGCCCTCGTCCACGGCCGCCGCTATGGCACCCTGAAGAGCGAAGTCATTCCCCGCCTCGCAGACGGTCAGGATGTGGTAATGGATCTGGACCCCCAGGGGGCGGCACAGATTCGGGATTGTCAGGATCTTGCCATCCGGCACAGTCTCGTGGATGTCTTCATCCTGCCTGCCGGCATGGATGAACTGCGCGCCCGCCTCACCAGCCGCAGCTCCGAGACCGCCGCAGAGCTGCAGCTCCGCCTGCTCAATGCCATTGATGAAATGCAGCACTGGGCGCTCTACGCCTACACCATCGTCAGCCGCAGCAAGGAGGAGGATCTGGCAAAATTCCTCGGCATCCTCACTGCCGAGCGGCTGCGCAGCTCCCGCCTCCGCTTTCCCGCCTAGCCATACTGAAAATCCTGCCGGCGGCCTGAATCCTTCAACCCGAACCCACCTGCCATATGCGCGTTATCCTGGGCATCACCGGCTCCATCGCCGCCTACAAGGCAGCGGACCTGGCCAGTCAACTCACCAAGCGCGGCTGTCAGGTCACTGCGGTCATGACCCAGGACGCCCAGGAATTCATCACGCCCCTCACGATTCAGGTGCTGACGCAAAATCCGGTGGTGGCTGGACTTTACGATGAAAAGCAATCCTGGCGGCCCGGGCACATCCAACTGGCGGACAGTGCGGATATGATCGTGATCGCCCCGGCTACGGCCAATGTTCTGGCCAAGCTAGCCCATGGTCTGGCGGACGATGCCCTGAGCGCCATCTGCCTGGCTACCCGGGCACCGATCCTTCATGCGCCCGCGATGAATGGCAGGATGTGGTCCCACCCGGCAACCCAGCGCAATGTGGCCACGCTGCAGGAATGGGGTCACCACTTTATTGGGCCGGAAGCCGGTCTCCTCGCCTGTGGTTATGAGGGACTGGGCCGCCTTTGGCCTGTGGAGGGTATTGTGGAGCGGGTTATGGAACTGCTTGCAAACTGTCCTGTCCGGCCGATCACTTAGTATTATGGCCAAACCCAACCCCGCAGAGTTTTTTCAAGGATACAGACGGGCCGGAGCCCCGTGCTCCCTTTTGGGTTAAGCTCCGAGGAGGAGCCGGCTGGGTTGCTCGATGCAGTCTTTGATGCGGAGCAGGAAGGTGACGGCTTCCTTGCCGTCGATCTGGCGGTGGTCATAGCTGAGGGCAAGATACATCATGGGACGGATTTCGACCTTGCCATTCAGGGCGATGGGGCGCTGCTGGATGGTGTGCATGCCGAGGATGGCGCTCTGGGGGGGATTGAGGATCGGGGTGCTGAGGAGGCTGCCGTAAACGCCGCCATTGGAGATAGTGAAGCAGCCGCCCTGGAGGTCTTCCATGCTGATTTTGCCTTCCTTGCCTTTGGTGGCAAAGGCGATGATTTCCTTTTCGAGGTCCGCGAAGGATTTTTGGTCGGCATCGCGGATGACGGGGACGATGAGGCCACGCTCGGTGCCGATGGCGACGCCGATGTCATGGAAGTGGTTGGTGACTACGTCATCGCCGTCAATGCGGGCGTTGACGGAGGGGACGGTTTTGAGGGCTTCGACGACGGCTTTGATGAAGAAGGACATGAAGCCCAGCTTGACGGCGTGGCGGGCGACGAAGCCGTCCTGGAGGAGCTTGCGGAGGTTCATGACTTCGGTCATGTCGACTTCGTTAAAAGTGGTGAGGATCGCGGCGGTCTGCTGGGCGTTGACGAGGTGGGTGGCGATCTTTTTGCGCAGGGGAGACATGCGCTGGCGGGTGGTGCGGCCGGATTGATCGCGGACCGCAGGGGTGGCAGCCGCAGGCTTGGCGGAGGCGGCGCTCAGGTCGATTTTGGGCGCGGGCGCAGGAGCAGCAGCAGCAGCAGCAAC
>CAMDJM010000143.1 GCA_945900785.1 Akkermansia muciniphila | reverse complement strand
GTGTCGGCCCAGCCGAAAGGCGGGAGGAGCGTCATTTTTTATTAGGGCCGCCGGTTTTCCGCCTCAAGGCGAACTCCCGGTCAAAGCCAATTATAGAGTCGCATGGATTTCTGGAAATGCAAACAATATTTCAAACACAGTAGAATTAGGATTAGGTGATCCTGCCGCACCAAAGCAGTGGCCTTCAAAATGTAACTTTTTTCCGGAATTGGCGGTCGCCTTCTTCTTCAATCTGCCTTCATCGCCCGCAGGCGGTAGTTTTCGCTGTCTCCGATGTAGAGGGTGCCATCCTGATCGACGAAGACGCCGTGGGGCCGGGCGAGTTGGCAGCGGGTGGCGATGCCGTCTGGGCCGTCGCCTTTTTTGCCATCGCCGGCGAACACTTCGATTTTACCGGTTTTGGGATCCACGCGGCGGATGCTGTGGCTTTCGGTATCGGCGATGTAAACCTTGCCGCTGGCGGAAATGGCCAGCCCTTTGGGGCCAGCCAGTTGGGCGTCTTTGGCAGGGCCGCCATTGCCGCCGAAACCGGATTTTCCCGTGCCGGCGACGTGATGGAGCACCCGCTCCTGGAGGTCCACCCGGTAGAGGGCATTGGCATCCCGCAGGGCCAACCAGAGCTGGCCGGTGGCATCGAAGGCGATGGTGCGGGGGCCGCTGAGGGGGGTGTCGGGGGAAAAGGCAGCCCCGTCTGTCGGCGCGGCTTTTTGGCCTGATCCGCAGACGGTTTTTACCAGGCCGCTGGACGGGTCCCAGGTGCGGATGCGCTGGTTCCCCAGATCGCTGATGTAGAGCAATCCATCGGGACCAAAGGTCTGGCTGATGGGATTGCGGAACTGCGCCTGGCCAGCTGGGCCTCCATCGCCGCTGAAACCTGGTTTTCCGGTGCCAACAGGAGTGCTGAGGGTGCCGGTTTTCAAATCCAGCGCCCGGATGGCGTGGTTGGACATATCGGAAATGTAAAGCCGGCCATCCGGGCCAAATTGCACCTCGTGAGGTTGATTCAACTGCGCCTGGAGCGCCGGTCCGCCATCGCCCGCAAAGCCCGCCTGGCCTGTGCCGGCCACGGTGGTGATGATCCCTTTCCCATCAATCCGGCGGACCACATTTCCCCCGAATTCACAGAAATAGAGACATCCATCCGGTCCGCGGGTGATGCCAAAAGGGTTATTCATGGTGGCGCGGGAAGCGGGCCCCCCGTCTCCACTATATCCTTTTTCGCCGGTGCCTGCGACGGTGTGGAGGGGAGCCGCCAGGAGCGTCCCCGCTGCGGCGGGGAACAAAAGGAGGAATACGGGGCCGGACATAACGGTGCGGAAAATCAGACTGGATACGGGAAAAGCAGGCCAAGGCAGCCAAGGGTCAGGCATGCTGCCGGCCAAGCTTGGAGCCTGACATTCCTGGCGTTAATCCTCGCCCGGTTTGTTGGCTTGGAGCTTGATGGCGGTGCCGCAATACATGCAGCGGAACCACTGGAAAATCAGGAGGTGCAGGGAAAGGTTGCCGACCTTGCCGATGAGCGGCAGGGAGTGGGCCTTGGGGTTTTTCACGCAGTTCTTGGAATAAAACAGATGACAACTGCAGATCCGGCAGCGGGCCCGGGTGAGGACCACGAGCTGCAGGACGCCCAAAATTGCCAGCCCGATCGCTGCATAGACGATTTCCTTGGCATAATCACTGGGCTTTGGAGCAACAAAGATCAGCCAAATCACCCCGACCATGGTCGCCAGCAGGACCACCCGCCAAAGCAGGGAAATCAGGGCTCCCACCACGAGCAGCCCGGGATTCGGGTGCGCCACGCCACGCTTCACCGTGCGGGACGACTCCTCGCCGGCATTGAGCCGCTCCGGCGGTTGGTGTTCACCAGGCACGTCGATGGAATGGCGGCTGAGTGGAGATACCCGGGTTTGTCCCGCTTGGTATTCCTCAAATCCATTAAACCCAGTGACCCCTGGCACGGGAGAGGTGGCGGGGGCTGGCTGGGGCTCCGGCTGGGCGATCCGCAAAGCAGCCGGAATGATGATGGCTTCCTGGATTTCCTCCAGATCGGTGAGGGCGGCGGCTGGCACCGGTGGGCCGGCAGCCGCCAGCCGGGCCCGCTGCCTGGGCGAGATGTAAGCCCGCCGGGCCACTGGCTTGGGCGGGGGCAGAATCACCGCCGCCGGAATTTCCTCGGCTGGGTGAATAAAGTCCACGTCCCCCACCAGCAGGCGGGCGGTTTCGACCCAGCGGTGCACCATGTCCAAGGTGGGGGCAAAGCTGAGCTTTCCTTTCTGCCACGCCGTCAATTCCAGCACCCGGTGAATTTCAGCCGCTGGGATCCCCGCCAGCATCTCCATGGAATCGATCCCACAGCTGGAAAGCTGCTGGATCGCCTCTGGAGGCAGGCCGGGGAATGCGGTCAGGGTTGACATCTGGTGGGGATGATACTCAGGAAAAGTGAATGGTCCATGAAATAGCTGACCTCAACTTAGATTTCCCAATAGCTCCGTCAACTGGGTAACGCGCGCCGTGGAATCTTTCAAGCGGGTGCGGTGTTCCTCCACCACCTCGGCCGGGGCGCGGGCGGTGAAAGTCTCGGAGCCGAGCTTGGCTTCGGCTTTGGTGATTTCCTCGGCTGCCTTGCCGCGCTCCTGGGTGAGCCGGGCGCGCACGCCTTCGACATCGACCAAGCCGCCGAGCAGCAGGAAGATTTCCCCGCAGGGCGTCAGGGTGCCGGCCATGCCTTTGCCGGGTTTGAAGTCGGACTCGACCTTCAGCGTGCCGCATTGGGCGAGCAGGCGCAGGGTTTCGGAAACGCCCGCCACCCACGGACCAGCGGGCTTCAGGATGAAGTCGGCGGTGCGGTTGGAGGCGAGGTCGCAAAGCGTTTTTAGATTCCGCACCCGGCTGGCGCTGTCATAAACCGCAGCGGCCTGGGTCTGGGCTTCGGCGATGAGGGCTGGTTCGATGCCTGCCAACACCGGCGTGACCGCCAGCGGCTGCTGCATGAGGAACGTGCCGTCCGCGCCGTAGCCGAGGGTGCGCCAGAGTTCCTCGGTGACGTGCGGCATGAAGGGATGCAGGTGGATCAGCAGGCGGCGAATCACAGAGTCCATCACGCGCAGGGTTCCGGCCTTTCGGGCGGGATCGGCGTCTGCGGCAAAGTCGCTCTTGGCGGCTTCGAGGAAGCGGTCGCAGTAGTTCCCCCAGAAGAAATCATACAATAATCCGGTGATCTGGCTAAAGCTATATTCCGCATAGGCCGCTTCGAGATCGAGGCTGAGCTGGTCGAGCTTGGCCGCGATATCGAGGGCGAAGACGGAAACGTGATCCGCCGTCAGCGCCTCGTCGCCGGTGGCCACTTCCCCGCCCTGCATGAGCCGGTAACGGCAGGCATTCCAGAGTTTATTCGCAAAATTCCGGCCTTCCTCGATGGAGGACTCGTCAAACTTCAAGTCCAGCCCCAGCGGCGCGCTGCGCATGATGCCGAAACGCAGAGCATCAGCGCCATACTTGGCGATCAGGTCCAGCGGATCCGGCGAATTGCCGAGGCTCTTGCTCATCTTCCGGCCCTGCTTGTCGCGGATGATGCCAGTGAAATACACGTTATGGAACGGCAGCTCGCCCATCCATTCGTAACCGGCCATAATCATGCGGGCCACCCAGAAGAACAGGATGTCCGGCCCGGTCACGAGGTCGGTGGTCGGATAGAATTTCTTCAAGGTCGCCGTCCCCTCCGGCCAGCCCATCGTCGCAAACGGCCAAAGCCAGGAGCTGAACCAGGTGTCGAGGACGTCGGGGTCCTGCTCCAACGCATCTACCACTTCTACGGCTTCTATAATTTCAGGATCGCATGTCGCCACCCACCAAGTGTTGCCATCCTGACGGCAAACCGCACGTTCGTCGAGATCAGGAAACGCCTTTCTCAGTTCAGCAATTGAACTAGCAACGGCAGCTTCCGTTTCCCAGGTCCCTGTCCACACCGGAATCCGGTGCCCCCACCAAAGCTGGCGGCTGATGCACCAGTCCTGGATGTTTTCCATCCAGTGCTCGTAAACCTTCGCCCAGCGTTCCGGGTAGAATTTCATTTCGCCACTGGCCACCACAGCTTTGGATTCCTCCACTTTTGGATACTGGAGGAACCACTGCTCGCTCAGGCGCGGCTCGATGGGCACGTCGGCGCGTTCGGAATAACCCACGTTGTTGCTGTGGGGTTCTTCCTTTTCGAGCACTTCCTGTTCCTTGAGCGTGGCGATGGCCTTCTTCCGCCCCTCGAAGCGGTCGAGGCCCGCGAGGTCCTTGCCGGCGAGGTCGTTCAGCACGCCGTTCGGGTGCAGCACATCGATCACTTCCAACTGATGCCGCTGGCCGATTTCAAAGTCCGCCTTGTCGTGCGCAGGGGTGACTTTCAGCACGCCGGTGCCGAATTCAAAATCCACATGATCATCGCCCACGATGGGGATGGCGGCCTGGTTTTCCAAAGGCAGGGCCCGGCGCACGTGTTTGCCGATCAGGTGGGCGTAGCGCTCGTCCTTCGGATTCACCGCCACAGCGGCATCGCCCGGGATGGTTTCGGGTCGGGTGGTGGCGATGGTCAGCCAGGTATCCGGCTCTTCCACGACCTGCACTTTGAAAAAAACCATGGAGCCTTTTTGCGGCTTCATGATGACCTCCTCATCGCTCAGCGCGGTGAGGCTGGACGGGCACCAGTTCACCATGCGTTTGCCGCGGTAGATCAGGCCTTTTTTATAGAGATCCACAAAGACGCGCTGCACGCAGCGGCTGTAGTCCTCGTCCATGGTGAAGCGCTCGCGGGCCCAGTCGCAGGACGCGCCGAGTTTCTTCAACTGCTGGATGATGATGCCGCCGTGCTTGTCCTTCCATTCCCAAATCTTCTCCACCAACCCCTCGCGCCCGAGGTCGTCGCGGTGCTTGATGGTGCCCAGTTTTTTCAGGTTTTTCTCCACCACATTCTGCGTGGCGATGCCCGCGTGGTCCGTGCCCGGCAGCCACAGCACTTCAAAACCCTTCATACGCGCGCGGCGGGCGAGGATGTCCTGGATGGTATTATTGAGCACATGCCCCAGGGTCAGGATGCCCGTGACATTGGGCGGCGGAATCACGATACTGTATCCGGGTTTCGCCGAGGAAGGGTCGGCAGAAAAACATCCGGCCTCCATCCAACGGGAATACCATGTCTCTTCCACCTCGCCGGGTGCATACGCTGTGCTCAATTCTGCCATAGGGGCGCGAATATTCCGGCAGGAGGGGAAATGTAAACCGGGGAAGTCCCCCGTGCGGCAGGCGCGCCAGGCGCGCGCTATCCCGACTGCAGGCTTCAGGCCGAAGGCACTTTGGAGATAGTGCGGACGGCTTGCCTCCGCTTTCCCGAAGGCAGCTTGCTGCCGTTTTCGGTGAGGCTGCGCGCGCGAAGGTGGAAAGACCGCTCCGTTCGTCCGCAGGGCAAACCCCGCTGGCGAAAGTGGAGGCAAGCCGTCCGCACCAAAATCCAAAACCCTCCCCGCTGCGGACCCTACTTTTTCTCCAGCGGCTTTAGCTCGATCTTACGGAACCAAACCGGTTGTCCCTCGGCCTGCAGGGCGATATGGCCGGAGCTGAGCAGCAGCGGGCTGCCGGCTTTCAGCAGCTCGCTGGCGGGTGCGTTGTCATCCCGGGGATCCAATTGCGGGCGCTGGTAGCGCAGGACTTCCACGCCATTGATGCGGTGGATCACTTCGTCATTCCCGTGCACCTCCACTTCTGCCTTCACCCAGGTCTCCGGAGCGAAGGTGGGCGCGGTGGATTTGATGATGTGGGTGGTGACCAATTTCCCGCCAAGTTCGATATTGGTGCCGGGCGTGCAAAGATTCGCGGTGGAGCGTTCGCCCTTTCCTTCATCCGCGAGAAACTGCATCTCAAGGCTGCTGGGAAAGCCTTGGTCCAGGAGCAGACTCTGCGGTGGCTGGGCGTGGATCATGATGCCGCTATTCAGATTCACGTAATCCTGCGCGTCCGGCACCATGCTGCCTGAAAAGCGGTATTCCAGCCGGAAGATGTAATGCGAGTAAGCGAGATTGCTGTAAAGATGACCGAAGCGGCCCCCGAATTCCGGATAGTTGTCGTAGTTGACCTTCAGGATGCCATCTTCCACGCGGAAGGTGTTAAATGCATTTTCGCTCAGAGGGTGCTTCGCGATTTTGATCGTCCAGCCGTCCAAGTTGTGGCCGTTGAACAGGGAAACCCACCCCGCACCCGACGGCGCTGCGGCCGTAGGGGCGGCAGGCCCGGCGGCCATGCGGGTCTGAAAACATAACATCAGGCCCAGAATGGCCAGCCCGGTCCTCAAAAAATACTTCATGCGAACTTCTGACGGACGAATCCCCTCCGGCCAAGGGTTTATTTTGACCCGCCTGCCCTCGGGATTAGCGTCCACCTTTCACCCTGCCGTCCCAGCCTTTCCATCCGGCGCGGAGGCGCAGGAATTCCTTGGGAGGGATAGGGAGGACACCGGGAATTTTCCCTTCTCCACGGTCTGTGGAAGGCAGGGCCCCGGATAATTGTTCAGCCTTTCATCGCAATCCCGTCCCCCCCAATGGCAAAATTCATTCAATTTTAAAGTCAGACACCCCAGTTGCAGGATTCCTTGGATTCCCTGTGAAATCTCCCGTATTTCAGCTTGAGCCTCTCCGGCTCTGCATTACACTCTGCCTACGCCCGGCCGGCTTAGCTCAGTGGTAGAGCAACGGTTTTGTAAACCGTCGGTCGTCGGTTCGACTCCGACAGCCGGCTCCATCTTAAACTCCTTATGATCAGGGACTTGGCTTTGATTCCGCCTCAGACTACCTGCAATGGCATATGCGGAAATTTGCGGTGAAAAGCGGCGGATAGCCACTAAATGTGGATACAGAATGGATACATTCGGAAGTCAATTTTCAGCCCGCGCCTGCGCGCGTGCGTGAGATTTTCGTGCAATTCTGCCACCTTCGATCTTCTGTCACCAAATAAACAGGATTCCTTTACCATTCTAAAACTTGAGCATTTTACTCAGTGCCATAGAGAGACCGCTCACCATGGGACGCACGGCGGCATTCCGCTGATTCCAGATCAGGGACACGGGGTGCCGCTCCAGTTTGAGCGGAGCCAGTGACCAATGGCGGTAGAGATCCTCCGGGAACTCCGTCAGAGCCAGCCCCGGCAGGATGGCTGCGCAATCCCCGGTCTTCAGCGCCGCCGAGGCATGGAGGTAGGAGGTGCATTCAAGTGCAAGGTGCATCCCGGGGCGCGGCGTTTTGCTCTGACGGCTGAGATAGGCGTCAACGGCGCTGCGGAGCGTTCCGGCGAGGGGGATGGCCATGGGCAGGGTGGTGAGGGCTTCGGCGAGCGTGAGGTCAGGCCGCGGCAGGAGCGCGCGGGGGGCGATCAGAATTTCCTGGAGCACGCCGAGTTCGGCGGCACCGGGTTCGCCACGGGTGACTTTACGGCGGATCAGGCCGAAGTCGTAGAGGCCCTCCTGGACGCGGGCGGCGATGGCCGTGTTATCTTCGTGGTGCAGGACAAAGATAGCCCCGGCGGCGGCCTTCCGCAGGGCCGTAAGGCGGGGCAGCACGAGCCATTGAAGCAGGCTTTCGGAGGCGGCCAGAGAGATGCGGATGGGGGCGTTCTGACAATTCGAGGCAAAGTCTCCCAGAGCGGTGATTTGGCTGCGTCCCAAGGCGGCAAGCTCCACCCCGACATCGGTCAGGACCAGTCCCCTCCCCTGACGCCGAACCAGTTCGGTGCCGAAAAATTCCTCCAGCTCCCGGATCTGGCGGCTGAGGAGGGATTGGCGGACGGCATCGCCCCGGGCCGCTCCCACGATGGAGCCCGCCCCGGCCACGGCGCAGAACCCCGCGAGACGGTCGAGGGAAAAACCGGATTTGGAAAGGATGCTCAGATTCATGACTGCATAGTCATACTATATGCAATCCATGAACTGGCAAGATAATTTTTCCGGGCGATCTTCCCATATTCAATAACCAACCCAATGGAAACCGCCATGAAACCAAACCCCGACGAACCAACTGTCTGGACCGTCTATATTGACGACAATTTTCATTACATGGACGAGAGTTACCGGGTGGTTCACAGCACGCACGCGAGCCTGGAGGAGGCCATCCGCACCGCCATGCGCCTGACGGGGGAAAGTGTGACCCACTGCGGACACGGCAAATACCGGAGTTTCGGAGAAGATCCTTTCATCAAGCCCGCTCCTCATCCTGACACTTTGGCTGCCGTTCTGGGAAGACACCCGGAATGGCCCGCTGAGATTTTCGCCGATGGAATTTTTTCGGCTTGGTCCTACGCCGCCTACTTGGCCCGGACCCACTAATTAACACCTCAACCCCACCCTCCAATTCCATGACCCTTTACGACATCATCGGCGACATCCACGGTCACTACGACAAACTCACTGCGCTCCTCACCAAACTCGGCTACGCCCCGGAGCAG
>CAMDJM010000142.1 GCA_945900785.1 Akkermansia muciniphila | reverse complement strand
TGATAAGACTTTGGCGCAGAGTGCGGCCCCGGGCCAGGAATTCTTTGCTATAAGAGCCAGGTTTTCCAGCAAACAGGGACTTCAAACGGCCGCGAAATCTGAATACCCAGGTTTTTAAGGTTTTAGGACTAAGTCCGACAGGCTGCTAGCCTCCGCTTTAGACATTCGAACCTGACCAGCCCAGCTTATCCCGCAGCACCTCGTAGAAGGAAGTGTGCCGGAAAGCGATCAGGGGCACCCTCCAGGCGGCTTTGCGCAGGACCACCGGCTGGTTTTTCGCGAGGGGCCATGCGGTGCCCCCATCAACATTTAACAACACATCCTCAACCGGTTCCATCGGCTGGATTTCAAGGACGACGTTATCATTCACCACAAAGGAGCGGTTGGACAAAGCATGGGGGCAAATCGGGGTCAAACAGAAGACATCTGCCGCCGGGTTGATGATCGGCCCGCCGGCAGACAGGCTGTAGGCGGTGCTGCCGGTGGGCGTGGCGGCGATCAGACCGTCGCCGCTGTATCGGTTGAGAAATTCGCCATTCACCCGCACCTCCAGGTGGATCAGGCGGGAAAAAGTGCCCCGGGTCACGGTGATTTCATTCATGCCGCCTTCCACGCGGACGGACCCGTCCAGGCAAGTGAAGCTGGCCTCAACCACGCTGCGTTCGGAAATCCGGTAATCGTTGGTCAGGATCGCCTGGACGAAGCGCGTGATCTCGCATTCGGTGGCTGTGGTCAAAAAGCCCAGACGGCCGGTGTTCACCGCCGCGAGCGGCTTGACGGCCGACCCCAGCAGCCGGGCGGTGCGCAGGATCGTCCCATCCCCGCCGAGGACGACGATGACATCCACTGCTGCTGCCAGTTCCAACAGGGGGCGTCCATCTGGTTCCTCCAGAAAGATGGCGGTGGCTTCCTCCAGATGGACCTGTGCCCCCTCCCCGGCAAAGGCCGCGCGCAGTTCATTCACATAACGAACCGCATCCTGCTTGGTAGGATTGGCCACGATGCCGATGACGGGTAAACTCATATGATGGATCGGAATGACAACTTGCTGGGCACCATCTACGCCAGAACCGCCCTGCCGCGCCAGCGGAATCACGGATTTCCCCTTGTGCACGATTCAGAAGGAGAGGCGGGACAATGGGAGTTTTTCACCACCGGCATGGTCATGCTGGAAGTTCTGCGCGGGGCTCGGGATGCCCGGCAGTTGGTGAAAATCGAGGCGTCCTTTTCCCTGATGAATTTCATCCCGGCTACCCACACCATCTGGACCCGGGCGCATCGTCTGGCCTGGGATTTGGACCGCTCCGGGATCATCATTCCAGCGCAGGATCATCTGATCGCCGCCTGCGCCCTGGAAATGGATCCCGCCATCCTGACGGCTGATGCCCATTTCCAGCATTATCCCGGACTCACGGTGCTGCGGCGCCTGATGGATTGACTAGAATGAAATCCTGATGAGGCCGCAAGGGAATTCAGGGCGCGGACTCTTTTGCATGGACTGATGTCAGGCAAAATGCTTGAATGCTGAATCTATGATATTCTTCCACACTACCCGTATTAAAAGGAGGAATGACCATGAAGCCTGAATCCGGGGCAGAAGGGGCACCAGAGCCTAGCCGCGCCTTTTTGATAGAAGCGTTCGTCCGGCTGCTGACCCTTGCCAGCCTGGGCTCATCCCTGGACGGCATTTTGCTGGAGCCGTTGGGAGCCAAGGATTGTTTTAACTACTGGTGTATGGATGAAACGGGTGCCCATGCAGTGGAAATCAGATCCACCCGGAGCATGTTTTCCAAACCTCAGGTGGAAACGATCGTGGCGCAAATGGAAGCCGGTCATCCCGGGGCTGACTGCACGCTGGTGCTGGTGGGGACGGTGCATCCCCGCTTGGAGAAAACGAATATGATCGGCAGAACCGTGTTGGAAAAGAAGCCCTTCGACTTATCCGCCATGCTGGAGGAAGCCGGGCAGAGCATCGCGGCTTTCCGGCGCTCAGCTGGATTGCCTGTCAGTCCAGCGGCGGAAGAAGCCTTGGTGGCGCAAGCCCTGGCTGGACAACCCGGGTTGTTCTGCGCGGGATTCCGCAGCTATGCCGGAGCGGCTTTCCACGAACTTTGGCGGCAGGGCGTCCTTGCGGCCAACCCTCAATAGCTGATCATCCGGAAAGTTATTCCCCAATACTGACCACCAGGCCGGGCACCTGCTCCTGCAGCATTTTAGCGCCTTCCGGAGTGACTTTGGATTGCCAAAGGTAGACTTTTTTGAGGGATTTCAGGTTGGCCAAAATGGGCAGGCCGGCGTCGCTGATGCCGGTGTCATAGAGGTTGAGCTGCTCAAGGTTGAGGTTGTGCTGAAGGGAGGTTAGCCCGGCGTCGGTAATGCTGGTGCGGCTGAGAAGAAGGCGGGAAAGATTCTTCATGGGCAGGAGCTGCCCGAGGTCGGTGTCGCTGAAATTGGTGCGGCTGAAATCCAGGGCGTAAATGTTCATCGCGATGGGACCGAGCTGGCTGAGCTTGAGATCACTCCGGGCCCGGTCGCTGTGACTGAAATCGAGTTCCAGCACAAATCCATTTTTGGATAGGGGCCGGATCACGACGTGGTCCTTTTTCAAATCATTCATGACTGCCGGATCGGGTGCCTTGAGGTTTTGAGCGAGGGTATCCACAAGGAAGACGCCGTCGTGCCCGGAGGGAATGGAGACGCCGTCGCCCAGATCGGCTCCATTTTTAATCCACTCCGCGAGCACGGCCCGCTCGGTGGAATTGAGCGGAGTGCCTTTCGGGGGCATGAGGTCGGTGTCGCCCGGCGGGAGGCCGGTGACATGATAGATACGGCTTTTTTCCGGGACGCCGGGGACGATGACGGGCTTTCCATTCACTCCGGCGCGGATGGCATCCGGGGAATCGAGGCGGAGGTCGCCTTTTTGCTTCAACGGGCCGTGGCAGGAGACGCAGGACTTGGCAAAGATGGGGCGGACTTTGGAAAAGTAGAGGCTGTTTTTCGAAACCGGGCGCATGGCAGGTTCCGGGACCATGGCGATGACGGGAACGGCCGCAGCGGAAGCTGGCGCCGGGCTGGTGGCAGGCAGGGATGCCGGAGCCGCCAAGGCATTGGAGGTGGCGATCGCCGCCATGGCCGAGGCATCGGCGGAGGGGATTTCCGATTTGGTAGGATCCCGCAGGGCTTCCGGGGCCGGTGGCCGGGGCGCCTCAGGCACAGGTGCGGGCTCAAGCGCAGGGAGAGGTTCAGGCAAAGCGGCTACCATGTCAGACGCTGGGGATGGGCTGGGAGCAGACGTGGAGGCGGTGCCTGACGCGGTGGAGCTTCCAGGAGGGAGCAGGGGTTGCCCAAGAGCGAGGAGGAGGCCGAGTGCGAGGAGCAGGCGGTAGCCGAGAATGAGCAGGGCCTGATGGGGCTTGCGGCGCGGGGGGAGCCTGGCGTTGGAGGTGTCGTAGAATAACTCCCCCAGCAGCAGAAAGGAACGGTTGCGGGCCTGACGCTTGAAGAGCCAAGCGGCACTGGCGAGAGCCGCCAGCCCACCAGCCACGAGGCCGGAGTGCAAACCGCCGGGATGGATCCTGACAAAATAAAGGGTGAAGCAGACAATGGCGCTGATGGCGGCTGCGAAGGCGGAGCAGCAGAGCAGCCAGAGCACCGCAGGCTCGCTGTCGCGGTCCCGCCGGGAGAGGACGAAGCCTTCGAGGCAGACGGCGGCGATGAGCAGGCCGGCTGGAAGGAAAGTAAGAAATTGCAGGAAGGATTCCAGCATGGGCGGAGGGGCGGGCTTTCACCGGAACCGCCCGTTTCCCGATGGCCAGAGGGACCGGGGAAACGGGCGGAGGAGGTTTGAAGAAGGCAGGGCAACGATGCTCTGGGGCCGGCACGGGGCCGGCGTTCCCAAGTCAGGCAAAGAGGGGGAGGATCGGCTGGCCTTTGTCCGCAATGGTGAAGGGGCGCTTGGAGGGGCTATAGATCGTTTGGTCCAGGGGCAGGCCGAGGCCGTAGGCGATAGTGGCGTTGAAGTCCGGCACGGAGCATTTGCCTTCGACCACTTCACTGCCCGTCTCATTGGTTTGTCCGTGGACACTGCCACCCTTGACGCCGCCGCCAGCGATGAGGGCGCTGAAGGCTTTGGGATAGTGGTCGCGGCCGTCGTTTTCGTTGACATAGGGAGTGCGGCCAAATTCCGTGCAGAGCACGACCATGGTTTCCTCCAGCATGCCGCGGCGCTCGAGGTCCTTCAGGAGGGCCCCAAGGGCTTTATCCAGGGTGCCGGCGAGGCCTTCGACGGCTTGGAAGTTATTAGTGTGGGTGTCCCATCCGCCGAGGGTGACTTCAACGTGGCGGACATCATTTTCCACGAGGCGGCGGGCCAGCAGGCAGCCCTGACCGAATCCATTGTCGCCGTATTCGGCGCGGACCTGGGCGGACTCCCCACTGAGGTCGAAGGCCTTCAAATCCTCGCTCTTCATGAGGCGGACGGCGTCATCATACATGTCACTGTAGGCGCGGACTTTTTTCTGGTCGTAGCGCTCGTGGAAGGTTTGGTCGAATTTGTTGGCAAGCATGAGGCGCTCCTCGAATTCATTGGAGCCGACGTTGGCTTTGCTGTTGGGCACGCCGGAAGTGGGGCTGCCGACGTAGAGCGGGGCGAACTTGCTTTCCATGAATCCAGCGCCACCGCCCACGGAGCCACCGCCGATGCAGACGCTGCCGGGCAGGGTGCGGTTGGTCTTGCCTTCCATGCGCAGCAGCCAGGCTCCGATGCCGGGATGCTGGATGGTGCCGCGCATGGTATAGCTGCTATGCATGAAGTAATTCCCCTGCTCGTGGGCACCCTGGGTGGTGGAAAGACCGCGCACGATGGCGACCTTGTCCATCTGTTTAGCCAGCAGGGGGAAGTATTCGGAAATCTGGACGCCGTCAGCGGCGGTGTTGATGGCTTTGACGGGACCCGCGACCGCTTCACCAGCCCCGGGTTTGGGGTCGAACGTATCAACGTGAGTCATGCCGCCCGCCATGTAAAGGTAGATGATATTGCGTGCGGTGGGCTTGCGCCCGGGGCTGACGGGCACGGCGGTGACTGGGGTGCTCTTTTTGTCCGCAGCCCAGGCACCCAGCGGAGTCATGGTGGGCAGGATGCTCACGCCGAGCAGGGTCTTGCTGGCATAGGAGAGGAACTGGCGGCGGCTGGATTCGTCAGATTTGGTAAGGAAGGAGGAGTCCATGGAGTGGTAATGGGTTAGGTTTGGTGGCGGGTGGTTTGTTGGAGAATTATTGGATGAAGACGAATTCACGGCTATTGAGGAGGGCCCAGATGATGTCCTTCCAGCCGTCCTGTTTCTTTTCCTCAATGGTCCCGCGTATGATGGCGCGTTCGGTTTCGGAGGGTTTGCGGCCGTAAATGCTTTGGAAGATGGCGTTGCCCCGGCCTTCATCATCCTTGGCGCCCTGGAAGCGCTGCATGAGAATGGTGTTTTCCATAATCAGCTTGCCGAAGAGCGGGCTGTTCATCAGATTGAGGGCTTGGCTGACAGAAGCTTCGGCCGAGCTGTTTTCGATGACCTCGCGGTTGCTCTGGCCGAACTCGCGCAGGAAGTGCCCGCCGGGCGCTGGGGAGGATAGCTCGGAGGCGCGGAAGAATTCATCACCGTAACCAGTCCATTGCCCGGGATTGGAAGCGGGCATGGCTTCGGCGGGCTTCATTTTGTCGTCCATCATAACCGGCTTTGGAGTGGCAGCAGGCTTCAGGGTGGAGACGAAGCCTGACTTGGATTTCCCAGCTTCCCCGGCGAGGAGTTCGGCGCGGGCTTTGAGGGCGAGGCTGTCGCGTTCGCCGTTCAGGGCGTTTAGCTTATCCTGCGCGGTTTTCACATCGGCAGCGACGTTTTCTTCCCGTGCGGAATTGAGCCGGGTGCGGGCGATGCGGATCTGTTTATCCAATTCCATTTCGACTTCGGCATATTTGCGGGCGATGGCGATGATGGACTGGGGGCTGCAGGCTTTCAGCTTGTCGGCTTCACCTTTCATCGCGCTGAGCTGGGTCCGGTAGCCATCGCCACGGGTGCGCTGATCGGGGTTGGGGATGGTGAGGGTGCAAAGGCTGTCCCAGATTTGCTCGGCGGTCATCCGGCGGAGCAAGGGGCCCTGGAAATAGTAGGGTTGATCTTCCGGCACTTCCGTCCGGGTGGCTTCGCGTTGCCAGGTGCGGGTGTTGTAGATGCTGCGCAGGAGGCGCTTGCTGTCGAATTTCAGGGAAACCATCTGATCAGCCAGGAACTTCATCAGAACGGGATTGGAGGCGGAGGTTTCATCCTTGTAGTCATCAATAGGCTCGATCAGGCCCATGCCCATGGCGCGTTTCCACAGACGGTTGGCGATGACGGTGGTGAAGCGCGGATTTTCCGCACTGGTGAGCCACCCGGCGTAGTGACCGCGGGGGTCGCGGGCGGCACTGGCCTTGTCACCGAAAATGGTGCGGGCCTTGACGAAATCGCCAGGTTTGGCGTCGTCATACTTGTAATCCATGGGTAGCTGGATGCTGCGCTCACTTTCCTGCACGCCGTATTTCAGCGGCTCAAGGATGTCATCAATGAGCCGGTTCATGGCGCGCTGGCCGCCTTCCCCGAGGCGGCGGCCGGCTTTCATTTCGGATTCAGCGAGACGGCGGTAAACGGAGCGGGGATTGATCTCGGTGTCGACATTGTAGGTGTAAGCCGCCATTTGGTAGTAATCCTTCTGGGTCCACTTGTCGAAGGGGTGATTGTGGCACTGGGCACAGACGAGGCGGGTGCCGAGGAAAATCTGGGCTGTATTCGACATGTTGTCCAAGGGCATGCCAGCATCCCGGACGTAATAACCGACCGCGCCATTGTCCCAGACGAAGCCCTTGGCGGTGATCATCTCCCTGACGAATTGATCATAGGGCATATTGGTTTTCAGGGCCTGCTTGATCCACTCCGCGTAGGCCGTGCCGGATTCATCGCGGCCGCCCGTCTGCACGCGCAGGATATCACTCCACCAGTTATACCAATGGCTGACATAACCGTCCGAGGCGAGCAGCTGGTCGATCAATTTGGCCCGCTTCCCATTGTCTGTGGATTCGGTGAAAGCCCGGACCTCATCCTGGGTGGGAATGCGGCCGATAATATCAAGATACATCCGCCGCACGATGGTGTCATCGGAGGCTGGCGCGTTGGGGGCAATCCGGTGTTTTTTATAACCTTCCTCGACCAGCGCGTCGATCCTTTCGCTGACAGGATCAGCCCGCAGGGGTGAGTAGGCTTGGAGCAACAGCAACGGGGCAAGGAGAAAGCGGAATTTCATAGTTGGGAATTCTACGGCGCACCATAACCCCGGGAACACCGCCACTGCAAATGATTCCCTGTAGGGCAATCACCGATCCGCCGGTGGGGATTTGCGGAAGAATCCGCTGAGGACCCGGCGGGGAGGAGGCTTTAAACTGCGCCAATTTGGCCTTTTAAGCAAAACCAGAATTTCCAAAATTAGAGACGATATGACTCTATTTCAACAATACCGGGCCATGGCGCATGCGGCAACAAAATTGATAATCCATTCTTTATCAACAGATTGACTTTGAGCCCAGATCCATTGGCAAAGCTTACGCAGCATATTCGCCTGCGGTCCGAGCGACCGAAGCATCGAAACCAAACAACCCACAACCCAACTCCAAACAAAACAAACCTATGAACTCCTGCTACCCTGCCCGCCCTTATGGTATTAATGCCAACCGTCTCTTCAGCCTTGCCGATGCCCTGCTGGGCGAACGCGCCAAATCGGAGCCTCAGCCTTGGCATCCCCCCGTGGACGCCGTGGAATCTGAAAGCCACTATGAAATCACCGCTGAGTTGCCCGGAGTGAACAGCACCGGAGTCAAGGTCCTCGTCCGCGATGGCGTGCTGACCCTGAGCGGCGAACGCCCTGTTGTCCCGGCGGCAGAAGGGGTGAAGACCCACCTGAGCGAGCGTCATTCCGGAGCCTTCCAGCGCCGGTTTACCCTACCGAAGGACGCCGATGGCGAACGCGTCAGCGCCGCGTTCAAAAATGGCCTCCTGACCGTTTCGGTTCCCAAGCGCGAGGAAGTGAAACCCAGGGAGATTGAGATCCAGATTGCCTGATTCCGGTTCTGGATGGAGAACCTGGAAAATGGAGAGGGTGCCCCCGCCATGGGGGCATCCTTTTTGCTAAAAACGAGAGTTAAAAGATCGCCAAATCGCTCCAAGCATTATATATACAGGGCATGAGCGACCTCGTTGCCTCCCAAACGGCTCACCCGGAGGGTGAGTGCTTTTTAGCGTCAAAACCGCCTGCCGCCTCATGGCCTGTCGATACACCCGGGGGACGGGTGCATGCGGAGTGATGCGATGATGTCCCGGTCACCCGCGAGGGTTCCCTGATCTTTTTTTTCCAGTTTTTAGAGGCTGGGGGACGCTGGGAGGAACTCGTCAAATTCATCCCCCTGACCTACTCCAGCAATAACGCCAGCGAACCCAAAGACGTCATCGGCACGATCCTGCTCAGCGTGCTCAACGGTCACTGGCGCTACGCTCA
>CAMDJM010000141.1 GCA_945900785.1 Akkermansia muciniphila | reverse complement strand
CGGGTGGGGGGCGGGCCAAGAGGAAAGTTGGGGAGGGGGAGGAGTAGTTGAGAGTTGAGGGTTGAGGGTTGCGAGAGAGCGGACCCATTTCAAATTTCAAATTTGAGATTTGAAATCTCCCCTAACCCATGCGGTCGCGGAAGTCGGCATAGGTGAACTGGCGGACGATTTCCAGGTGCCGGGTGGCCGGGTCCCAGGTGCAGAAGGCTGGGTGTTTCACGCCGTTGAACATGCTGGTTTTCACCATGGTGTAGTGGCCCATATCTTCGAAAATCAGCCGTTGGCCGGTTTGCAGCCGCTGGGGAAAGGAGTAGTCGCCGATGATATCGCCAGCGAGGCAGGTGCCGCCGCCAAGCCGGTAGGTGTGGGCGAGTTCCCGGGGATGGCCGGCCCCGCGGATGGCAGGACGATAGGGCATTTCCAGGCAATCCGGCATGTGGCAGGTGATGGAAACATCAAGGATGGCCAGATCCATGGCATTGTGAAGGGTATCCAGCACGCTGCCGGCGAGGATGCCGGTGCCGAGGGCGATAGCTTCACCGGGCTCGAGGTAGACGGCGATGCCGTAACGTTCCTTGATGCCCCGGATCAGGCGCACAAGGCGTTCCACATCATAGCCGGCGCGGGTAATGTGGTGGCCGCCGCCCATATTGAGCCATTTGACCTGGCGCAGCAAGTGACCGAAGCGGGCTTCCACGCCTTCGAGCGTGGCCTCCAAGGCGTCGCTGTCCTGCTCGCAGAGGGTGTGGAAGTTCAGCCCATCCAGGCCTTCCAAATCCTGTCCTGCCAAGCCGGAGGCGGGGGTCCCCAAACGGCTGCCCGGGACGCAGGGATCGTAGAGCGGGGTCTGTCCGGTGGAGACCTCGGGGTTGATGCGCAGCCCGCACTCGATATTCCGGCCGTTGTGTTTCACGGCATCCCGGAAGCGTTGAAACTGCGCGGGGGTGTTGAACGAGATGTGGTCCGCGATGGGCAGCACCTCGGCCATATCCAGATCGGTGTAGGCGGGGCTGTAGACATGGACTTCGCCGCCGAATTTCTCATGGGCCAACTGGGCTTCCCAAGCGCCACTGGAGCAGGTGCCATCGAGATATTCCCGGATGATCGGATATACCGGCCAGAGGGAAAAGGCCTTCTGGGCGAGCAGGATCCTGCACCCGGCCGCTTCCTGAACGCTGCGCAAATGCGCCAGATTTGTGCGCAGCCGGCCCAGGTCTATCACAAACGCCGGCGAAGGCACCTGCGCCAGATCCAGTCCAGCACACACATCATGGTTCGGTCCGGCGACGGTCATGGGAGGAAAGGGCAATGGGGGGAGATTTTCACGGTTTAACAGTCAAACCTGAACGCATCGGAAGGCGCTGTGAACCGGAAAGTTGGGGAAACTCCATGCTGCCACGGGATGGCTTGAAACCGTCTGGCGGCGGACTTTCCGGGGAATGGGTCCCCGTTCCGGAGCCCGCGCCTTTGCTTTTGCATCCGGCAGGCACGTTTGGGGAGGATTGTGGAAGGAATGCATGCCCGGCATTGAAATTCGCCGGGAGGCCTGCATGATACTCCATATGTCAGACTCCAATCCTGTTTATGAAGTGTCCCCTGGTGATGTGGATGAAGTGATCCGCGCGGTGCGCTTGTGCCTTACCGGGACGGAAGTGCCAGCCAAGTTGACTTGGAAATTTGGCCTGTTCGATGCTTGGGCCAACCGGGTCTTTCTGGGAAAAATCGCCCCGCATCTGCTCGCCATCCGCCTCGCGGCAGAGGCCGGCGATGTTCCCGCCGTCATTACCGCTGATAATGCCCTGGGGGGAGGGGAGCACACCACGGCCGCCGGCCGGGCCTGGCTGGGCAAACAACGCGGGGCCAAGCACCTGGAGGTCCTGCCCCACCTGGCCACGGCTGTGGGGGCCGGACAATCTGCCGGTGAATTTCACACCGTGCTGGCGCTGCAGGCGCATACCTTTCATGTGGCGCACCTGCCGATGCTGCAGGCCGCTCTCTATTGTGAATGGCGTGCGGCCCGTCCGGATGAGAAGAGCGTGCTTTCCATAGAAGAATTTCTCAGGCGCTCGCGCTCCGTGATGAGCCAGTTCCCCGCTCTCATCGCCTCCCATGTTCCTGCCACATCCAACTCCCTGGCCAGCCGCTGATCCCTTGCAGTTGCTCTTTCGTGCCATGGCCGCGCTCCCTGAAACGGACACGGAAGTGCTGCCGGAAATCTCGGAAGAGGAGAGCAGCGATCTGGATCAGCCCTGGCATGTGATCGTGTTCAATGACCCGGTGAATCTGATGTCCTATGTCACCATGGTGATCCGCCGCATCTTCGGCTATAGCCGGGAAAAGGCGGAAACGATGATGCTGGATGTGCACCAAAAAGGAAAATGCATCGTCTGGACCGGCCTGAAGGAGCAGGCTGAGCTTTACGTGAAACAGCTTCAGGAGCATCAGCTTTCCAGTTCCATGAAAAAAGCCGGCTAAGCCATTTTGAAGCTATTCCCCCTGCCCTCTTCCCCGCTGCTACGCGCCCCGCTTAGCTTCGCTTCATTCCATGCAACTTCAGAAACTACCTGATGGCTCCCTCCGTTTCTCCGGGCTGAATTCCTGGGACGTGAAAACCTTCCGCAGCCTGCCTGCTCTGGCAGATTACGCGGCGGACCCGGAGGCGGAAAAACGGCTGCTGCCCACCCCGGCGGTAGAGGCGGACCTCACCCCGGAAATGGCGATGGATTGGGTGGAATATGTGGTGCCGGAACTCCGGGAAAGCTTTGCCCGGAATCTGGAAATCGTCCTGTCTGATTTGCAGCATCTGACGCCGGAGCCCGAAGGACCGCCCCCTGACATTGGGGTCATGCCGGACCCGGATGCCCCGGAATCCAATCTCCTGCGGGAATCCAGCCCCATGGTTCCCCACTTTTCCCTAAATATCCCGGCAGACCATGCCGAACATTGGTTCCGCGCGATGAACCAGGCCCGGCTCGTTCTATCGGCCCGGTATGGCATGGATTCCGAACACCCTCCCGACCTCGCCGCCTTGCTGGCATCCGGGCAATTGGAGCAGTGGTTCCAATACGAACTTTTTGTCAGTCTGCAGGGATGGCTGGTCGAGGTAGTGCTGGATCCGGACTGACTTTCACCATGGTGCTGAAACGGTATCCGGTGCCGTTTATTACTATACACCAGCGGCGCGGGCTTCAGCAACTTCCAGCGGTGGTCCGGCAATGTTTTCCATGACAGGATCGGCCATCTCCCCTTCCGCCGCATGCATGGCGGCGGCGCGTTCGGCGGCGGCTTCGCCTTTGCCGTCGGACTCAGGAGTGGCTTCGGCGGTTTCGGCTTCGCTGGCTTCGGGCGGGGCGGTGTATTGGTCGCGGGGGCGCTCGACTTCGGCGCTGAGCTTCATGCCGACGGGTTTGGAGACCCCGAATTCCTCCATGGTGACGCCGTAGAGGACATCCGCCCGGCGCATGGTGCGCTTGTTGTGGGTGACAATAACGAATTGGCTCTTCTCGATGAATTTATCCAGCATCTTGAGGAAGCGGCCGATGTTGGATTCGTCGAGCGGGGCGTCGAGTTCGTCCAGAATACAGAACGGGCTGGGCTTGACCATGTAGATGGAGAAGAGCAAGGCCACGGCGGTCATGGAGCGCTCGCCCCCGGAGAGCAGGGTGATACTGGTGGGCTTTTTGCCAGGGGGTTTGGCGATGACTTCGATGCCGGACTCCAGCGGGTCTTCCTCATTGACCAAAATCAGGTCGGCTTGGCCGGCTTGGCCGAAGAGTTCCTTGAAGGTGTTGCGGAAGTTGTCGCGGACCTGGTAGAAGGTGTCGGCAAAGCGCTTTTTGGTTTCGGTGTTGATGCGCTGGATGACCGCCAACAGTTCAACCTTGGCTTTGGCGAGGTCGTCGCTTTCGTTCTGGAGGAAGTTGTGGCGTTCTTCCAGTTCTTCATATTCCTGGATGGAATCCAGATTGACCGGCCCCATGGCGTCGAGGCGCTGCTTGAGGTCGGTGACGGTCATTTCGACAAATTCCCAGTCCGGGCCTTCTTCGAGGAGGGCGGCCATCTCGGGGTCGAGACAGATTTCGGGTTCGTCGGGGGTGGGTTCCTCAGGGGCGCAGAATTCGGCTTCGGGGGCGAAGGTGGGGATTTCTTCTTCGTCGGCGGTGGAGAGTTCTGCTTCGGTTTCGGCAGTGGGGACTGCGGGGACGTCTTCAGGGGAATAGGCCTCATGGGGCGTATGGGCCTGATAGGGCCTATCTTCTGCGTCCAGGGAGGCAGCCAGTTCGGGCGCTGCTACAGTAGCCACGGGCTCTGGCTCTTTTTCAAAGAGCGCCCGGCGGTCCGCCCGGCGGCGCGGGAATTTCTGGTTTTGAATGGCGGTCAGCAGGGCGTGGATGTCCTGCTCAAAGGTATTCAGGTCGATTCGGTAACGCTCGAGGGCGTAGGCCGAGAGGTTTTCCATGCGCAGGCCGATGCGCTCGACGCGCACTTCCTCGTTGCCGCGCTGCTCGGCGAATTTGGAAATCTCGCGGCGGATTTCAGAAGTGCTGGCCTCCCGGTGGGTGACTGACTCCATCAGCGCATTGCGATCGTCCATGCGGGTTTCGCCGAGCATGGTCAATTCTTCGAGTTGGCTGCGGCCGTAGGCGACCTCCTCCGTGAGGCGCTCGTTTTCAGCGGCGGCGGCATGGATGCGCTCGTGGTAGCTTTCGATCTCACGGCGGCGGCGGGCGATGACTTCGCTCAGCTCGCGGAGGCGGCTGTCCATAGGCGCGCGCTGTTCATAAAGGGCCTGCTCGGCGCGTTGCTCCACGGCGAGGGAGGTGCGCAGTTCGCCGAGGAGTTCGGCGGCGTCGGCCTCGTTCCGGGCGGCGGAGTCCATGGCGGATTCCAATTGCACGGTCTCATCCTGGCGGCCTTCCAGCTCTTCCTCGGCGCGGGCGCGGCGGGCGACGGCTTCCTCCATCTTCCGGGACAGGGCGTCCTGGCGCTTGGTCAGCTCCGCCTGTTCCCAGGACAGTCCTTCGAGCTTGCTGGAAAACTGCTGCAGCTCCCGGGCGATCAGGGTGAGCTGGCCGGTGAGGGTGCTGCCGCCGACCCGGCGCATCTGGAGAATTTCGCGCTGCTCGTCGAGCTGCACCTTGTTCGACCGCAGGGTGTCCTGACCGGTGAGTTTTTCGGATTCGAGAGTTTCCAATTCGAATTCGAGGCGGGCGACCTCAGCATCAAGGTCGGCCAGCTCCGCCTGGCGCTGGAGGATGCTGCCTGCTTTGTCTTTGGAAACCCCGCCGCGCATTGCGCCTTCGCTGGAGATGAATTCGCCGGACAGCGTGGCAAAGGCGACCTCGGGGTGGTCACGCTTCAGACGGACCGCCGTGGCAAGGTCGGGAACGATCAGGACATTGGCAAGAAGCTGGTGGACCAGTGGCCGGACGGAATCCCGAACTTTTACCTTGTCGAGCGCCCAAGTCACCGCGCCATCGGGCAAGGTGAGCATCTGGGTTTCGCTGGTCTGGCGCAGGAGGTCTTCAGGAAGGATGACCGCTTCACCCAACTGATTTTTCGTCAAAACGTCGATAATCCCTTCAGCCAGAATGGTATTGGCCACCAGCACCGCGTAGAGACTAGTGCCCAGGGAAGCCTCCACGGCCGGGATGAACTCGCGCTCCACGTCCAAAAAGCCGGAGAGCAACCCACGGGTGCCGCCTTTGAAAAACTCGGGATTGTTCAGCCCTTTCAGGACGGCTTGGGTGCCTTTTTCGAGGCCTTCGCCTTCCGCCAAAAGCTGGCGCAGCACTTGGGCACGGCTGGAACGCTCACTGTGAAGGCGGGCGCTGGCCTGCAGTCGCTTATTGATCGCTTCCAGTTCAATCTCAGCCCCTTGCAGTTGCTTTTCACGCTGCATCAGGAGCAACTCGTGACTCTCGATTTCCTGCTGAAGTTCGGCCAACTGCCGCTTGGTTTCGGCTTCCTCCGCCTGTTTGGCTTCGCGCTCCGCGTGGAGATTGTCAACGTCCCGCTGGAGGTGCTCCTGCCGGGTGCGGTCGGCGGTTTCCTGGCCCTGATGACTGGTGATTTCAGCCTGAGCGGAAATGATGATGCCCTCGGCATTGTGCATCGACTGCCGGGCCTCGCGCAGGGTGCGCTCAATCCGGGCGCGCTCCTCGCGGGCGGCGGCGGTGATCCGGCTGTGCTCGTCGATCTGCTCCTTCTGGCGTTCGATGTTCTCCCGGATGGAAATCAGGGCGGAATCCGCAGACTTCAGTTCCTCCTCCTGATTCAGCATCCGCTGCTCGTTGGCATTCACATCGCCGGAGTTTTGGGCGATCAGGTTTTCCAGTTCCCGTTGGCGCTCGGTATTAAAGCCGATGCGGCTGTCGGCCGACTGCACCTGATTTTGCACCTCGTTCAGTTGGTGACGCAGGTTGGAAAGCTGCATATCCAGCTCGCGCAGTTCCATGCGGTCGGCCGACACTTGGACCTCGTCATCGTGGATGCGGGCTTCCAGCTCTGCTTGGCGGGTGCGCAGGCTGGCGACGCTGTTTTCCAGCTCCGACTTTTCCGCCGCCATTTCGTGAAAACGTTTGTAACTCAGATGGGAATCAAGGATCAGCACGTCTTCGTGCAGTTCCTGATACTTGCGCGCCTTGGTCGCCTGGCGGTGCATCGAGCCCATTTGGCGCTTCATTTCCACCAGCACGTCGGTGACGCGCAGGAGGTTCGCCTCGGTGTATTCCAGCTTGCGCAGGGCTTCCTTTTTCTCGGACTTGCTCTTGGTGATCCCGGCCGCTTCCTCGAACACTTGGCGGCGGTCTTCCGGTTTCGCACTGAGCAGCATGTCGATCTTCCCCTGCTCCATGATCGAGTAGGCGCTGCGCCCCACCCCGGTGTCCATGAACATCTTATTGATGTCCTTAAGGCGGCAGGTCGTGCCGTTCATCTCATACTCGCTCTTACCGTCCCGGTAAACCCGCCGGGTGATGCAGATTTCATTAAAATCCACTCCCAGGCTCGACTCGCAATCTGAGAACGTCAGACTGACCTCCGCCATGCTGTGCGGTTTCCGCTTATCCGTGCCGTTAAAAATGACGTCCGCCATCTCCCCGCCCCGCAGCGCCTTCGCCGATGTCTCCCCCAGCGCCCAGCGCACCCCGTCCACCACGTTCGATTTCCCGCAACCGTTCGGCCCCACGATCCCCGTCACACCGGAGTGGAAATCGATCTTGGTCTTATCGGCAAAGGACTTGAAGCCGTGGAGTTCGAGGCACTTGAGACGCATAGTTGAGATGTCTTAAATATTAAAAAACACGAAGTAATAAATCGCTCCGTGCCTTGAAGATCATGGCCCAAGCAGAGGTTTTCACAAGTCATTTCTTACGCCATTCCCATATCTTGTGGTTCCCCGAACCCACACCACAAGGGGCGGGATTCTTAAAATTGCGAGGAAGTCAGAAGGACTTAAAGATCAATCCGCGAAATCCTCCAAATCAAGGAAGCCATCCTGTCCCCGCAGCTGCCGGTCGCCCCAATCGATTTTACCGCCCCGCCAAATCGTGATCCGGCGCGGGCACCCCATCGCAGCCCGGCTTTCCCACGTAGCCCGACTTTCCAAAGTCGGGTCCGCAGCACGCCATGCGAAACCCGACTTTGGAAAGTCGAGCTACGACCCTCCGACCGCTCCGTCCGTGCGCAAGTTCCCGCCGTCCGCCCCGCCGCATTGGAAAAGTTGCCCGCCCAGGAATCCATGCTAAGATCTACGCAGTGCTTACTCACCACTTCCATGAGCCAACTCATCGAACTCCCCGACCCGCTCTACGCTGAGATCAACGGCTACGCCACCCGTGCAGCAACCTCCCCCCTCGGTGTGGTCCGCCAAGCTTGGGAAGAATTCCGCACCCGCCATCCGCAGGAAACCGCCGGCCCACTACCAGCAAAGCCCAGCAAGGAGGAGTTGCTGGCCATGGTGCGAAGCCTGACCGGTTCGCTTTCCCTGCCCCAGGACGCCGATTACGATGAAAAGTCTGACTGCGACCGCCGGGATCCACGCTCAGTCGGCAAGGTTGGCCCGCAACGCCCGCCACCGACCGGCCGGAAAAATTGCTGTGGCAACATCCCAAAGGGTTGCCCTCGCCACCATCGTTTGCCTTGTCATGTGGATTGGTGGACCGCCTACCGCAAAGGCGGCCGTCTACGCGGACAGCACCACCAGCGCCCAGACCTTGGCCTTCGGGGCTCCCTTCGCCGGGAGGGCGCTGGCGTTTCGCATCAATGTGCCGGGCGTCGGCACTGGGCGAAGAGATGCGTCGGCAACATTCGTGAATAGCCGGTATGCGATCACGTCTGCTCACAATGTGACCGACCTCCTCACCTACAACCCGACCTATGAAGTCGCGGACGGAACCAACTTCCTGACCGCCCGCGGCAATGTGATGACAGTCACCAGCGTTCTGGTTCATCCCTCGCTCGACTTGGCCATTTTGACTTTCGCCGCTCCGTTCCATGCGGCACCGAATCAGATCATTGGCAATGTAGTTAGAGGCTGTCCCGAAAATCCGGGTTTTTCGTCCTCCCGGGGGATGTTATAAGATCCAGGTTTTTCAGAACACCCCGCACCCCGGCTTATAATTTCCAGGTCCCGGTTTTCACGCGATAGCATCAATTTGTGCTCCGGGCCGTTGCCC
>CAMDJM010000140.1 GCA_945900785.1 Akkermansia muciniphila | reverse complement strand
CTGCCGCCTCCTTGAATTGAATACCCTCATCAAATCCAAAGAAGCGCCGGGGAGGCCACACGATCTCTTCACGGTGGAGCATCTGAAAGCTGGCCATTGACTTTGTGTCACTAGCCACAAATGGCGGCTTTTTTGTCGCGCACCCCCGGCACATTTGCGCACCAGGGCTGCCCAAAAGGAGAATCCGGAGCAGGCCTGCGGGCCCCGGCGGCCCCTGACGCCTGACCCTGACGCCTGACCCTAACGCCGGACCCTGCGGCGGACGATGCCGAGGAATTGCTGGGCTTCCTCCACCTTCAGGAGGTTGGCCAGCAGGAAATAAACCCCGCCGGCGGCCGCGACCACGCCCCCAAGGAGGGCCGCCCGGCGCAGGAGGCCAAAGGCGCTCCAGCCTTGCAGCACCCAGTGTTGCCCCGCCCAGGCCACGACGCCGAGCAGGGCCACTGCGGGGGCCAGTTTGGCAAGGGTGAGGAGCATCCTGCCGGTTTCAAGACCACCGGCGATGCGGCTCATCATGAAATACAATAACGCAAAATTGGTTCCGGCGATCACGGCGGTGGAAAGCGCCAGGGCTTCATGACCAAAGCGGAAATGAAAGACGAACAGGGAATTCAAGGTGGCGTTCAGCGCGATGGAACCGAGGGCGACGAACATGGGAATGAAGCGGCGGTCGATCGCGGTAAAGGCGGGCTGGATGACTTTAATGCAGGCGTAAAAGATCAGACCGACGGCATACCAACGCAAGGCTCCAGCCGTGGCGAGGGTTTCAGCGTGGGTGAATTTCCCGCGTTCATAAAGGAGTGTGATGATCGGCTCGGCCAGGACAAACAATCCCACCGCTGATGGCAGGGTGAGGAAAAGCACCAGACGGTTTCCCGCCCCGAGGACGCTGCGGAATTTACCGGTGATGCCATCCGTGGCGACCCGCGACAGCATCGGCAAAGTGACGGTAGCCACCGCCACACCAAAGACCCCCAGGGGCAGTTGCATGAGACGGAAGGAATAATTCAGCCAGGAGACAGGACCATCCTTCACCGCAAGGTGGGAGGCAAAAACCGTATTCAACAACACATTGACCTGCACCGCACTGCCAGCGATCACGGCCGGCCACATCAGTTTCAGAATGCGCTTCACCCCCGGGTCCGACCAGTCGCGGTTGAACTTGAAACGGTAACCCAGCTTATAAAGTGCCGGCAATTGCACGGCCAGTTGAGCCATGCCGCCCAGCAGGGTGCCTATGCTGAAGCCGATCATGGCTGTTTTGCCAAACGTGGGATCCATTGCCCAACCAATGCCAGCTCCGCCGACAATGCTGACGATGTTAAAGAAGCTGCTGGCCATGGCGGGCACGCCATAGACGCGTTTGGAATTCAGAATCCCCATCACCAATGCCGCGAGGGAAACCATGAGGATGAAAGGATACATGATCTGCGCCAACTGCACGGTGAATGGGATTTTCCATTCCTCCGAGGCCCAGCCCCCGGCCAGCAGGCGAACCAGCCATGGGGCAACCAGCACCCCACCAATGGAAATCAGACTCATGAAGACGGTGGCCAGACTCAGAATCCGGTGGGCCAACTGCCAGGCCGCGCCATCGCCCTCCGTTTTCAGCTTCTGCGAAAACACCGTGACGAAGGCGGTGCTCAGCGCGCCTTCCGCAAAGAGATCGCGCAGCATATTGGGGGTGCGGAAGGCCACCGTGAAGCAATCCCGCAGGCCGGGCGGAAATAACGCCGCAAAGATCAGCTCCCGCACCAAACCCAGCACCCGGCTGCACATGATGGCCAGGGCGACGATCCCCGTGGCCTTGGCCCCGGCAGCTTTTTCGTCGTTTTGGGCAGGCCCGGCAGGGGCTGCGGCGGAAGAAGCCGTCGGGTCGGAGGAGGAAGACATTCAGTTTTGGAAGTGGAACCGCTATTTGCCATCCGCAGCCGGGACCGTCAACAGCGCACCCCCCGCCGCGCCCCCGCAGCCATGCGTGTAGGGCATTTCACAAAACCAGTTCCGCATTGCCAGCGCTCCATTTCAGCTTACTTTCGTCACCTCTTGCGATGAAACGACACCTCCGCTTTTTCCTTCCCTCCCTCCTGCTCGCCCTGTCCTTGTCCCCGGGTCCAGCCCCGGCCCAGCCCCCGGCTCCTGCGGAAGGGCATTATGGCAAGGTCGCCCCGCATCTGGATCCTGGCGGTATTTTTTACACCTACGTCGATATCGATAGTGACGCCCTCTCCTTTGCCAAAATGGGAGACACCCTGCTCGGGATCGCCCGCGAAGAGGCCGGCGGAGTCATCCCTCCTGGCCTGAGCACCAGCGGCATCATCAAGGCGCTGGGCCTTGACCGCCTGAAGGCGTTTGGTTTGAGTTCCCGGAAAGCCGAAGGTGGCCTGTTCAGGAACCGGGGATTCCTCTATCTCCCGGAAGGCCGCACCGGCGTGTTCCAGCTTTTTGGCGGTGAGGCCGCCCCACTGCAGTCGCCCCTGAGCGCCCCGGCGGGCAGCGACCTCGTGATGGAAATGGACCTGACGCTCGGCGCGGTGCTGGAGCTGGTGGAAGCTGTGCTAACCAGCACCGGGGAGGAGCAGTATCTCCAGGTTTTTAAAAGCGCCCTCTCCTTTCCCGTGCCCCACACAGAGCTGAATGCGGGGGATTTCATCAGCCAGTTGAACACCAAAATCATCCTGGCCGGCCGCCTTGAAAAAGGCACCACCTTCAAGCCTGACCCCAAGGCCCCTGACCTGCCCGCCTTCCGGCTCGTGCTGAGCTTTGATGGGCTGGAATACCTGGCGGCTCCCCTGTTCAAACTGGCGATCGAATCCGGCGGGATGAAAATCGAAAAAGGAGACGGCTTTGAAATGATTCTGCCCGGCGAAGCCATGCCCGACGGTCTCTCTTTTTTCAAACCAGTGCTCTATCACGATCTGAAAACCAAGCGCCTCCTGATCGGCACCCACCAGGAAATGGTCACGGAATTCCTCGCCGCCGCCCAGCCCATCGCCGCTGACCCTGTCTTTGTAAAAGCCATTGAGGGCTTGGCCGTGGCAGGAAACGACTTTTCCTATCTCTCGACCGGTTTGATGCAGGCTCTACAAAACGTCACCGACGTAATCATGAAGGAAGCCATGGCTGACATCGAAAAACTCAGCCCCGGCTCCAGCGGGGCTGCCGGGAAATTCCAACCCTTCTTCGAGGCCCTGCAGAGCCTCTCCCCTGTGCCCACCCAAGCCATGGTGGGCTTGCGGGCCAATCTGAAGGATGGCATCCTGTTCCAATCCAATTCCACCAGCAGTTATAAATCCATCCTGATGACGGCTGCTCTGGTGCCGGCCGCCATCATGGCCTCTGCCGCAGGGTTCGCCAGCTACAACGGCCTGCAACGGAAATCGCTGGAGTTGTCTGCTCCGGCTGGGGAAGCGGCAGAAGCCCCCGCCGAAGCCGGAGCCAACGCCGACACCGCCGCCATCCAGGCGAATCTTCAACAAATTGATTTCGCTGCCCAATCCTGGTTTGTGGACAGGGCGGATGCCACCGAAGTCACATACATCGAACTCATCGAAGCCGAGCTGCTCTTCCGCATCAAACCCGTCAGCGGCGAGAGCTACCAGGATCTGAAGGTGAAAAAATCCGGCGGCACCCTGAGCGTTAAAACGAAAAATGGAGCCGGGGTCAGCCGCGACTACGGCCCACCTGCGAAGTAAGCCTGCGGCCGCCGCCCCGGTCTATCGGCTTGCCCGGGGGCAAGGCTCCGTCCATGAGTGGTTTTTCCTTCCCTCCCGTTTACCCGTGTCTTTGACTCCCTCCCCATCAGCCTCCGCCCCTGCCCCTGCCCTGCCGGAAATCTGGCTGGCGGGTTTCCTTAAATCCGGCCTTGGCCTGGGGGAATCCAGCCGGTTGATCGCCCGCAGCCTGGAAGCTGCAGGAGTGCCGGTGGTGACCCAGACCTGGGAAAAAACCGATGTCAGCACGGTGCCCTTCGAAAACAGCGGAGCCTCCTCCAAAACCATCCGCCTCACGACCGCAGCAGACCTTGGCATTAGTATCCTGAGCCTGAATGGCGACCAGATCGCCCGCTTCATGAGCGGTGAGGGAAAACCCTTCTTTGAAAACCGCTACGTCGTTTCCATCTGGTTTTGGGAGCTGGAGGAACTCCCAGCCCGCATGGTGGATGGCTTCCAATACCTTGATGAAGTCTGGGCTCCCACGCCTTTTATCCAGGCCGCGCTACAGCGCCACTGTGGTGAGGTTCCCGTAAAAGTCTTCACCCATCCCGTGCCAATCCCCCTGGGCGACATCACCGCCGCCCGGCTGCGCTTTCCCTTTGAAGGGCGCTTCGTTTTTCTGTTCACCTTTGATTTCCAAAGCTGCGTCAAGCGCAAGAACCCTTCCGGGGTTTGTGAGGCATTTGTGCAGGCCTTTCCTGAGCCCCAGCCTGGTGGACCGCTCTGCCTTGTCAAATCCATCAACGGGGCCCTCCATCCCATCGATCACGCCCTGCTGCGCCACCGCTGGGCGCACCGGCCTGACATTATCATGATGGATGGTTTTCTCAGTGTGGAGGACCGGGATCTTCTCACCTGGAGGGCGGATGCCTGCGTTTCCCTGCACCGCTCCGAAGGCCTGGGGCTGACCCTGATGGAAGCCATGGCGGTAGGAAAACCCTGCATCGCCACCGCCTATTCCGGAAATCTCGCTTTCATGAAGGAGGAGCATTCCTGGCTGATCCCCTTCACCCGCGTGCCCGTCGGCCGCGGCTCGGTGCATTACGACGCGGCGCAGATCTGGGCAGACCCTGACACCGCTGCCGCAGCGGCCGCCATCAAGGAAGTGTTCTCCCAGACACCTGCCGTCCTGGCCAAAGCCCGGGCGGGCATGGACTACGTCAGGAGCCACCACAGCCCGTCCGCCTGCGGCACGGGCCTGGCCTCCCTGCTGCACGAAGCCAAAGGAAAAAAACCACGCACCCGCCCCGGAATCACCCCGCCCGCCCGGGCCGAAGCCTACGCGGCCCTCGCCGCCCTGAGAAAGGAACAGGAGCAGACCCCAGGGCCGGTAAAACCCTGGCAGTGGTCCGCCGCGTTGCGGGATATCAGAAAGGAATCCGCCCGCACCGCCCGCATGGAGCGCCGCGCCCTCTCCCTCACGCTCTCTTCCCTCAAGCAGATGGATGAAGCCCACCGCGCCCGGGTGGCGGATCTCCAGCGGCAGATCGGGCGCTTGTCGGACCAACTGACGGAAGTGATCCGCCGGCTTCCCGGCCCTGACCCGCAATAAACCTTTCCTTCCGTTTCCTATCATGTCCCATCCAGACATCAGCCCGGCGTGGCGGAATTTGCCGGAGATCCGGATGGCAGGATTTCTCAAGGCAGCCCATGGTCTGGGAGAAACCGGCCGGCTCATCGCCCACAGCCTGGAGGCGGCCCAGGTGCCGTTTTCCACGCGGACCTTGCAGAACGAATTCATGACCAGCCTGTCCGGAAGCACGGCGGACCCTGCCGGGCCTGACACCATGGCCCCTGCCTCGCCCAGGCGCAGCGGCATTAGTCTTCTCAGTATGAATGGCGACTACCTCGCTGGTTTCCTCGCCGGCGGGGGGGCTCCCTATCTTGAAAACCAATATGTGATTTCCATCTGGTTCTGGGAAACGCCGGACCTGCCAGCAGCCACCACGGAAGGATTCCGCTATGTGGATGAAGTCTGGACGGCCAGCCCTTTTGTCCAGCAGATCCTCGAAAGACACAGCGGCGGCATCCCCATCCGCTGCTTCACCCATCCGGTGATCCCTCCCCGGGGCACGCGGGAAGCCGCCATGGCCCGCTTTCCTCTCGAAAACCGCTTTGTCTTCCTTTTCACCTTCAACTATCAAAGTGAAGTGATGCGCAAAAACCCGGAAGGGGCCTGCGCCGCCTTTGCCCTGGCCTTCCCGGTGCCGGCCGCCGATGGCCCCCTCTGCGTCATCAAGTCCATGGCCAGCGCTCAGTTTCCGGTGGATCATGCCCTGCTCCGCCAGCAGTGGGCCCACCGGCCTGACATTATTTTCATGGATGATTTTCTCAGCCATGACGACCGGGATCTTCTGGTGCACCGTTCGGATGCCTGCCTTTCCCTCCACCGCGCGGAAGGCCTGGGCCTTTCCCTGCTGGAAGCCATGGCCTGCGGCAAGCCCTGTATCGCCACCGGTTATTCCGGAAATCTCGCCTTCATGACCCCGGAAAACAGTTGGCTCATCCCATGGAAAACCATCCCCGCCGGCCCGGGATCGCTCCATTTCAGCCCGGATCAAACCTGGGCAGATCCTGACATTCCAGCCGCCGCCGCCGCCATCCGGGAAGTCGCGGCCGGGGGCCCGGACGTGTCGCGCCGCGCCGCCGCCGGCCAGGCCCTGGTTCTGACACACCATGATCCCAAGCGCTGCGGCCAGGAAATCGGCGGACTGTTCCGACAAGCCGCCTCCCGCCCCATCCGCCCCAAAACCGTCCCGTCCAGCGGGCGCAGCGCCGTCTTCCAAAGTCTAGCCCAACTGCGGGAGATGGAGTCCTGCCTCAACGCCCCGCCCTCCCCCGCCTGGCAAACCCTGACATCCCTGCGCCATCTCAGCAAGGACCTGAACCGGCTCTCCCGTGCCCGCCGGCGCAGCCTCTCCCAACTGCTGGAGGCAGCAAAAAGCCAACAACGTCAGGAAGCGGACGCCTTGGACCTTGTCCAGCGCCACCTCGATAGACTCAACCAGCAACTCTGCACCCTGATCCAACGTCTGAAATGATTCATCCCCATGCACTTGTCGAGCCAGGAGCCGTGATCGGAGCCCGCACCCGCATCTGGGCCTTTGCCCATGTGCTCGGAAATGTAATCATAGGCACCGATGGCAATATCTGTGATCACACCTTCATTGAGAACGGGGTCAGGCTGGGGGACCGAGTGACGGTAAAATGCGGCGTTTATCTGTGGGACGGTCTCACGGCAGAGGATGATGTTTTCATCGGCCCCTGTGCCGCCTTCACCAATGACCTGCGGCCCCGCAGCCGTCATGCCTGCCCCGTGCTTCCCACCCGCTTGCTTCAAGGATGCAGTCTTGGGGCCAATGCCACCATCCTGCCCGGTCTGACCATTGGCCGTTGGGCCATGGTGGCTGCTGGAGCGGTGGTGACCAGCGATGTGGCCGACTACGCCCTGGTGATGGGCAACCCCGCCCGCCAGCGTGGCTGGGTCTGCCTCTGTGGAACCAAGCTGCCAGAACCTTTTGTATCCACAGCCACCTGCCACTGCGGGCTGTCCTATCAGCTCCAGGGAAAATACCTCAGCCCGCTCCCCACCGGATCGGAAGATTGAGTCCGCCCCCCGAATCCAAGCACCGCCTGCCATGTCTGCCCTGCCTTCTGTCACCATCGCCGTTCCCGCCTTCAATCACGGAGCATATGTGATTCAGGCGCTCGACAGTATGCTGGACAGCGGCCTGCCGGAGGTGGAAATCATCGTCTGTGATGATGCATCCACCGATGACACCGCCGCTCTCGTTGAATCATGGCAAGCCCGGCACGTGGGAGAATTCACCCGGCTCCATCTGATCCGCCACCGCCTGAATGCCGGACTTTGCCAATCCCTGAACGACATCATCGCCGAAGCCCGCGGCGAACTCATTCACGTCATCGCCAGCGATGACTACTTCCTCCCCGGTGGCCTCCTGACCAAAACCCTGACCATGGCAGAGCACCCGGAATGGCAGGTGGCCTTCTGCGACGGCCAGGCTGTCGGCCCGTCCGGGGAACTCTACCTGCCCAGCCTGGTGGAAGATTCACCCTATGTGCCCGCCCAATTGCAAAAGCCGGAAGGCATCGCCGCGGAGCTGCTTTACCATTGGGGACCGCCTGCCCATCAAATGACCTGGCGGCGCAGCGCCTATCAGGCGCACGGTGGGGACTATGCCTACGATCCTACCGTTTTCTGCGAGGACTACGACTCCGCACTCTGGGCGGCGGGGCGGCGGGTGCTCGGCTACATCCCGTCCGTGTGTCAGGCCTACCGCTACCGCTCATGGCCACAAACCGCCAACCGCAATTCCCTGCGCGACTACCGGGATAACGCTTTCGTGCTGGCAAAACACGCCCGCCATTTCGAGGCCCCCGTGGCCCGGGGTATGACACTGCTTTCCTCCATCTATCATCATGTTGCCATCGGCGACACAGCACCGGTGGATGCCTTGTGGCGCGTGTTTCACGCCCAGCGGGCGGTCTATGAAGCATCCCTCGCAGATCCTCCAGAACCGCCCCCGCCTGAGCCCGATCCTGACGAAACAAAAGTCATCACCGAAGCCCTGAAAACGCAGATTCTCCATTTGGAGGGGCAATGGAAATTAACCAAACAACAACTGCGCGAAGCCCACGCCCGGGACAAGGAGCGCAGCGCCAGTCTGGCCAGCCTGAAGGCCGAGCTGGACTCCACCCGCCACCTGCTCCGCTATCACGCCACCAATCCCTTCCGGGCACTGCGCCTCTGGTGGAACCGGCGTTCCTGACGCCAGATGGGAACACCACGAAGCCGGGAAACCACACCCGTTTTTGCCCCGGACCTCATCCGGTCCGGGGCCCGGAGCAGCAACTACTGTTCAAAAATCCGGTAGAACTTCCGGTCGGATTCCACGGCATCCACATGGCTGCCGGGGGATCCGCTGCCGGGGATGGCCGCTCCGAGGGGCGCCCACGTGCTAAGATTGGCGCTGGTTTTGATTTGATAGCTTTTCCCGGCAGTGGTGGGCCAGGCCAGCCGGATGACAGGCTGACTGGTGGCAGGGATGGGGGAGGTGCTGCCGCCGGGCGGGGTGGCGAGGACGCGGTGGAAGGGGAAGCTCTGCGGATCAAAGGC
>CAMDJM010000139.1 GCA_945900785.1 Akkermansia muciniphila | reverse complement strand
GTCAGGAGAGTGGTGCGGCCCTTGACGCAGTCATACCGGTAGAGTTGATAGAACTCGCCCCCGCCGGCGTCCTGCGAATAAATCAGGGAATCGCCATTGCCGGGCTGAAAGGAAGCGGCCCCGACAGGTTCACTGGAAAAAGTCAGTTGTTTCCGCGCCCCGCCCGGCTGGCGCACCAGATGCAGCTGCGGCGTGCTGGCAAAGCGCGTGGTGATGAGCATCTCCCGACGCTGCGGATGCCAGCTTTGCAGGGCCGCCGCCCGGAAATCCAGGTAGGGTGCGGCGCTGGCCATGACCTCAGCGGGGATGGTTGGGATGCCTTCGGTGACGAGATTGGCGGGCACTTCCGCCAGGGCGGGAGACCATCCCAGGACAGCGCAGAGCAGGGAAAGGAGCAGAGGTTTCATGCAGGTCAGAGGGGTAAAAAAATGGAGATCAGCCTGAGGAAGGACACGTGAGGTTTCTCCAAATTCTTCCATCGCTTCCGGGAGCAGGGCAATGGCTGGAGGGAATCAGCCGGGCGGGCATCCAGCAGGATGCCGGCCCACGGCGCTCAGGGCTTGCTCCGGTGGCCTGGGATGCTTTGGTGGAGGAATGCGTTTCTTTATTACGGGCACGGACACGGACTCCGGCAAAACCTATGTCACCAGCCTGCTGCTGCGGGCGCTCAATGCGGCGGGCAAACCGGCGGTGGGCTTCAAGCCGGTTTGCTGTGGCGGGCGCCAGGACGTGGCGGCCCTGCTCGCCGCGGGCGCGGCGGGACCCACCGAAGATGAGCTAAATCCTGTGTTCTTTGCCCAACCGCTCTCTCCTCTGGTGGCGGGTTGGATGGCTAACGAGCCCTTCGATTTCCCGGCCATCCTGAGCGCCTGGGAGAAATTGTCAGGCCGCTACGAACACATCCTCGTGGAAGGGGCGGGGGGCTGGGAGGTTCCGGTAACGGTGCAGCAGACCATGGCGGATCTGGCGGTGGCCCTGGGGCTGCCGGTGGTGGTGGTGGTGAATAACCGGCTCGGTGCGTTGAACCACACCCTGCTCACCGTCCGCGCAGTGCAAAGCCGCGGGCTGAAGACCGCCGCGATCGTGCTGAACTATCCGCAGGATGAACGGGATAGTGCCAGCATTTCCAACCCCGCTGCGCTGCGGGAGATTTTTCCTGACATCCCCCTGATTGAGGTTATGCATGGGGAAACAGAAGTGGATCCGGCAGATTTTCCGGAAGAGTAGCCCTTTACTGGTGACTTTCTGCTTTTTCGGGGTTCCAGGGGTCAGCACTCCGTGCCATGCGTGCGGATGATTCAGCCAGATGACACGAGTGCCGGGGAAGGATTCAATCCTTATCCGGATCTGCATACCGACCATTATTTCATGGGCGAAGCCCTGCGGCAGGCCCGCAAGGCCTTGCAAAAAGAGGAGGTGCCGGTGGGAGCCGTCATCGTGCGTGAGGGACAGATCATCGCGCGCTCCTGGAATCAGGTGGAAACCTTGAAGGATGCCACGGCCCACGCCGAAATGCTGGCCCTGACCCAGGCGGAGAGCGTGGTGGAGGACTGGCGCCTGACGGATTGTGATCTTTATGTGACCAAGGAGCCCTGCCCGATGTGCGCCGGTGCCATCGTGCACTGCCGGATCCGCCGGGTCATCTTCGGCTGTCCGGATGCGAAGGGCGGCGCGGCGGGCGGCTTCATCAATCTCCTGCAGATGCCAAACCTCAACCACCGCAGCGAGGTAACGCCCGGGGTGATGGGAGCGGAGTGTCTGGAACTGCTCCAGGCCTTTTTTTCCGAACGCCGCGGGGCCGCCAGTCAGAACAAAAAGCCAGCCCACTAATAACCAGCAATAACCACCGCCGGTGCCGCCGCCCCTTCCTGCCAGGGAAAAGCCGGAGGCTCAGGCCAAGGCAAAATCAGCCAGTTGCCATGCGGGCAGGCCGCATTCCTGGGCGAGCACGTTGAATTCGCCGATCTCTGCCTCACTGAAAAGGAGTCCGCCAGCGGCGGCGGTGGCGGCGGCGGCTTTGGCTTCCGGTTGGCCAGGCAGGGTGCAGATTTCGTTGCCGTGGCCGAACACATCAGCCAGCACCGCCTTCAGGTTTTCCTTCTGGCTGCGGCCCTTGGCGAAGAGTCCGCTGCTCAAGGCATCGGGGTGGATCACCTGGAAGTAAAAACAGCAGGAGCGCTTTTCACCGGCCGGGATAGGACGGCTGCGCAGCGTGGGCAGGGACCCGCCGATCAGGCCAGCGACCAGTTCATTGATCAAGGCCAGGCCATAACCCTTGTGCGCCCCGAAAGGCACGAGGGCGGCGACTTTGTTCGGATCGGTGGTGGGCTGGCCATCGGCATCCACCGCAGCATTCGGGGGCAGTTCCTTGCCTTCGCGTTTCAATTGCTGCACCCGGCCCATCGCCACGGTGCTGGTGGCCCAATCGATGACCACAGGATAGCCCAGGGCCCCGGTGGTGGGGAAGCCCCAGCTGTGGGGATTCGTGCCCAGGGTGGGGAATTTCCCGCCAAACGGGACGACCTCCGCGAGAGCGGCGGTGCAATTGGTGTAAGCAATATAGCCGCGCTTGGCGGCGTCCATCACGTAGCCGCCGCCCCACAGATAGTGAAAGGCATTGTCCACACTCACCTGGCCGATGCCGTATTGATCCGCCAGCCGGATGGCCTCTTCCATAGCGGCAAAAGCGGTGGACTGGCCGAGCTTCAGGTTGGCATTCCAAATTTTCGAGGCGGCAAACCTTGAAGGGATTTCTTCGATCACCGCTCCTGGCACACAACCGCCGGCCTTGCTGCCAAAGTGCTCATCCAGGTGCAGCGCCTTCAGGCCATTGTGGGTCCGGATCCCGTGGGTGCTGGCCATGTCACAAAACCGCGCAGCATCCGCAGCTTCTTCCGGGGTGTAGCCGCGGTGGAGATAGGCTGCCGTGATGAGATCGTGGTGCAGGGCGGCAGGAACGACGTAAAAACCGGAATTTGACATATTTTCCCTGCCCTAAACGCAAAAATCCTGCGTGCAAGGCGACATCGTTTCCCCCGTGGCGGGCGTTCCACTCTTCTGAAAGAGAGCCTTCCGCCTATCCGTCCAAGATCCCTGATCCTACGGCACGGCATCCGCTCCCTCCGGGCCAAACCCCCACCCCTGCGCCATCATGAATCCTGATTTTTCCCGCCGCCGCTTCCTGCGGGGCCTGGGCACCCTGATCGCCCTGCCCGCGCTGGAGGCCACCGCGCCCTTTGCCGCGCGGGCTGCTGCCTCCAAAAGCGGTGCCGCGGCCGGTGCGGCCGGTGCGCCGCCTCTGCGCATGGCCTTTATTTATTCGCCGAATGGGAAAAACATGACCCATTGGACGCCGAAAAAGGATGGCTCCAGCTACGAACTCAGCCGGGCCCTCGCTCCCCTGAAGGAAGTGCAGTCCGAGTTCCAGGTGATCTCCGGGCTGAAACACGAAAAAGCGGAAGCCAACGGCGACGGTGGCGGCGACCACGCCCGGGCCAATGCCACCTTCCTCACTGGCGTCCAGGTCCGGAAAACCGCCGGAGCGGACATCCGGAATGGCATCTCCATCGACCAGCTCGCTGCCAACGATATCGGCCAGCTCACCCGGCTGCCCTCCCTCGAACTGAGCTGCGACGAGGCCCGCCGCGCCGGCAATTGCGACAGCGGCTATTCCTGTTCCTATCAATTTAACCTGGCCTGGAAAAGCGATACCACGCCGCTCGCCCCGGAGCGCGATCCCAAGCTCGCTTTTGAGCGCCTCTTCGGCGGCGGCCAGGGCCCGGAAGTGGACGCCGCCAAGGCCCAGCGTGATTTCTATAACAAAAGCATCCTCGACTTCGTGATGGAAGATGCCCGCTCACTGCAAAAACACCTCGGCTACACCGACAAGCAAAAGCTGGACGAATACCTCTCTTCCGTCCGCGAAATCGAGCGCCGTCTCACGGACGCGGACAAATTCAGCAAAACCATGCCGGACTATCAAAAGCCCACCGGCATCCCTGGTGACTACAAGGAGCACATCCGGTTGATGTTCGATCTGCAGGTGCTGGCCTTCCAGACGGACACCACCCGCATTTCCACCTTCATGCTGGCTCACGACGGATCAAACCGCAGCTTCCCGGAAATCGGCGTGCCGGATAGCCACCACGGCATCTCCCACCACCAGCACAGTCCGGAAAAGCTGGAGAAAATCGCTAAAATTGACGAATTTTACAGCGAGCAATTTGCCTGGTTCCTGACAAAGCTGAAAAACATCCGCGAAGGCAACGGCACCCTCCTCGACAATTGCATGATCGTCTTCGGCAGCGGCATCAGCGACCCCGACCGCCACAATCACGACGACCTGCCCGTGATCCTCGCCGGTGGCGGAGGCGGCACCCTGAAGCGCGGCCGGCATCTCAAACTGCGCCACGACATGCCGATGTGCAATCTCTACCTCTCCCTGATGGAGCGCATGGGGGTCAAAACCAGCCGTTTTGGGGACAGCACCGGCCCGTTGAACGAAATCGGCTGATTGGAAAACAAGGGTGCGGTGGGGCTTGCCCCGGGGAAAGGTTTGCGGTAGGCGCTGGGCTGCCGCTTTACCCCCAACCCATCCATGAATAACAGGATCTCCACCGACGACGTCCGCATTTCCGAAATCTGGAGCCTGATCTCCCCGGAGGTCGCCTCACGCAATCTGCACGCCAGCGGGCGCGAAGCCGCCTTTGTGACCCACGCCCGCGCCCAGGCAGATGCTATCATCCACCGGCGGGATGACCGGCTGCTGGTGGTGGTGGGGCCCTGCTCCATCCATGATGAAAAAGCAGCCATCGAATATGCCGGACTGCTAAAGGCAGAGCTGCCGCTGCACCAGGATGCCTTGCAAATCGTAATGCGCGTCTACTTTGAAAAGCCCCGCACCACGGTGGGATGGAAAGGTTATATCAACGACCCCGGGCTGGACGGGAGTTTTGATATCAACCGCGGCCTGCAGCTCGCCCGCCGCCTTCTGCTCAGCCTCACCGCCATGGAAATGCCGGCTGGAACGGAGTTTCTGGATGCCATCAGCCCGCAATACGTCGCGGATCTCATTACCTGGGGAGCCATCGGAGCCCGCACCGTGGAAAGCCAGGTGCACCGCGAACTGGCCAGCGGCATGTCGATGCCCATCGGCTTTAAAAACGGCACGGGAGGTAGCCTGGGCATCGCGATCGATGCCATCCGGGCAGCGCGCGGCCAGCATCACTTTCTGGGGGTGACGAAGCAAGGCGTGGCGGCTATCGTGAAGACCACCGGGAACGAATCCTGTCATATTATCCTGCGCGGCGGCAAGACCGGCCCCAACTACGGGCCGGAGGCCATCGCGGAAGTCACCGCCCTGCTGGAAAAAGCCGGACTCACCCCTGGCATCATGGTGGATTGCTCGCATGGAAATTCCAACAAGGACCACCGGAACCAACCCGCCGTGGCCGATGCTGTGGCCAGCCAGATCCGGGCCGGCAATGCCGCCATTACCGGCGTCATGATCGAGAGCCATCTGGTGGAAGGCCGGCAGGACGTGATCCCTGGCCAAAAGCTGGTGTATGGCCAAAGCATCACGGATGCCTGTCTGGGCTGGGAAGCCACCAAAGCCGTCCTCTCCAATCTTGCCGATGCCGTGCGCGACCGCCGGAAGGCGGGGGCTGGCGGCTGATGCTGCATGGGTAACTTCTCCGTGGCGCAGGCTTCCAGCCTGTGCGGCCAGTGGGCTTCCAGCCCGCTGCATGCCAAACCACAAAGTGGCAATATAAAACCTGAACCGCCAAGGCTCCTCGTGGGATTGGAAAAACAGGCCTGAACTGACATCCCTGACGGTTCGTTGTTCAAAGAAAAATCATTTTCATGACAGCGGTTCCCGCCTGACAGAGGGGGGTATTCCGTGCGTTGTATTCCCTCCGGTTGCCTGTTGCCGCAGCCTTTGTTTTTCGATAATGTTATCTAAATTTATATTGTTTTTTGCCGCCCTGTCGGTGCTGGCGCAGGCGGGAGATGGCACCGCCCTGCCGGAAAAGGCTCCAGCCAAAATGACCTTGGACCAAGCCTATGACCGCGCCCTCGCCACCGACCAGACCATCGCCCTCGCCCTCCAGGCGGTGGTCCAGGCAGATCTGCAACCCGCCCGCGCTTTGACGCGGCTGACTCCGCGACTGAATGGCACTCTGAGCACAGATCAAAATGGGAACAGCGACAAAGCCCTCGATTTTGACCGCACCAACGGCGGCCGCGCCCGGGTGGCGCTGAGCCAGCCCTTGGTTGATCCCACGGTGGGCCCGGCTTACCGGGCGGGGTTGCTCACCGCGCAGGAGAGCCGCCTGGACTACCGCACGAAAATCCGCGATACCGCCCTTGTCGTGGCCTCGTCCTATTTCGAAGTGCTGCGGCAGCAGGCGCTGGTCACCGTAAACAAAGAAAGCCTGCGCCTCGCGGGGGAGCAGAAAAAACTCGCCGAGGAACGCCTTTCCGTGGGTGAAGTAATCCGAACCGATGTCCTCACCGCGGATGTCACCCTGCAACGCGCCAAGCGCACCCTGGTGGAATCCGAAAATGCCCTGCGGCTGGCCCGCACGCTACTGGCAAATGTCCTGAATTACGATCCCGGCTCCGAGATCGAGGTGGTGGAGCCCGCGGCCTATGCCCTGCCCGCAGAAGACCTGCCCGGCTTGCGGGAACGCGCCCGCCGCCAGCGGGATGACCTGCAGCGCCTCCTCACCGCCGTGCTGCGCCGGGGAGAAAATCTTAGCGAAACCCGCGCCTCCTACCTGCCCAGCATCACCGCATCAGTGAGCGCCGGGCGGAATGTGAACAGCTCCTCCTCCACCGATGGCACGGATGGGCAGACCGATTACTCCGCCGGGCTTTCCGTTAGCATCCCCCTCTTCACCGGCGGGGAAAAAGCGCTCGATCTGAAACGCGACTCTGCCGAAATCGCCAAGGCCAGGCTGGACTATGAAAGAGCCGCGAAGCAGAGCGACGAAGAAGTGACCACTGCCTTTCTCGATACCCGCACCCTGCAACAGACCCTCATCAGCCTGCGCGCCGAAGTGAAATCCGCCGAGGAAAACTACTCCCTCCTCCAGCAGCAATACCGCCTGGGGGAGAGCAAAAGCCTGGATGTGCTCCAGGCCCTGACGGATTTGAATACCTCCCGCACCGATCTCGCCGTCAGCCTGTATCAATACCAACTGGCCTGCCGGGAACTCGCCGCGCGCACCGCTGACTTTGAAAAGGTCCGGGTCGAAAAAGCCGCTGCCCTCGCGCGTCCCAACCCTGCCCCTGCCGGTCCGGGCGGCTCCTGATTTTCACTCCCCGTTCCATGTCCCAATTGTTGTCCTGGTTGCGTCCGATCCTGATCCTTGGGGGCCTGGGGGCAGCGGCTTGGTATGGTTATGATTACTACACCAACCGGCCGCCCGCCGTGGTGGAATACCGCACCGCGCCCCTCACCCGCCAGGCCGTGACGAATGCCGTCACTGCCACGGGGGAGCTGAAAGCCCTCGTCCTGGTGGAGGTCGGCAGCCAGTTGTCAGGCACGATCTCCACCCTCGGTGCCGACTTCAATGACAAGGTGAAAGCCGGGGACATCCTCGTCACCCTGGACCCGGCCACCTACAAGGCCAGCCTGGCCCAGAATGAGGGGGAACTGGCCAGCGCCGAGGCCGAACTGTCCCTCGCCCGCCTCAATGCCGAACGGAAAAAGCAACTTCGTGCCAAGGATTTAACCCCCGTTGCCGATTACGATAAGGTCGTCGCCGACCTCGCCTCGGCGGAAGCCCGCGTGCAGATCCGGAAGGCGTTTTTGCAAAAAGCCCAGATCGATCTGTCCCGCTGCACCATCTATGCGCCAATCGATGGCATGGTCATTTCCCGGAAAGTGAATGTGGGCCAGACCGTCGCCGCCAGTTTGAATTCCCCTGTGCTCTTTGAGATCGCCAAGGACCTCGCGGTCATGGAAATCCACGCCAACGTCGCCGAGGCGGATATTGGAGGCGTGGCGGAAGGTCAGGAGGTGGACTTCACCGTGGATGCCTTTCCAGACCGCACCTTTCATGGCAAGGTCAAACAGGTGCGCAACGCCCCCACCACCGTGGACAACGTGGTGACCTACGACACCGTCATCGCCGCTGATAACAAAGACCTCAAGCTCAAGCCCGGCATGACGGCCAACGTCTCCATCGTCCTCGCCACCCGGGAAAATGCCCTCGCCATCCCGAACAGCGCCCTGCGCTTCAAACCGGAGGCCACCTCCCCCGGTGCTCCTGCCGCTGCCCCCACTGGCGAAGGCCGCCGCAAACGCGAGGGCACAAGCGGGAACCCGGGCGGCCCCGCCCGCCGCGAGGGTGCCGCCAAAGCCCCCGGACGCTCCGTCTACGCCATCGAAACGCCCGGCACCCCTGGCAAATCCGCCACCCTCAAAGCCATCCCGATCACCATTGGCATCACCGACGGCACCCGCACAGAAGTGCTCTCCGGACTGAGCGAAGGCCAGGAAATCGTCACCGGCATCGTGCCCTCCGTCGTCACGCCCCCCACCGGCGGCAGCAGTCCTTTTGGCGGCGGCAGCTTCCGCGGACGGTAATTTCAAAAAGAGTTGAAGGGAAATAAGTCCAGATTTTTCCCGTTATTTAGAGGCTGTCCCAAAAGCCTCCAATCAAGGCCAGTGGCTGCGTCCGGGCCAAAGTTAAAAGAGCAGGCAGAGCGTTTTTGCTCCACCTGCCCGGAATGAATGCGCCATGCTGGTTTTTTCCTGACTGACATGACCACAGCCCATCCCTCCCCATCCGTATCATATCAATGCCCCCTCCGTCCAGCGCTTCCGTGCATTTACGGCCCGTTGGAATTCCG
>CAMDJM010000138.1 GCA_945900785.1 Akkermansia muciniphila | reverse complement strand
GAAATACCTCCCCACGCCGCAAGCCACCGAAGCCGAAGTCCAGCAAGCCCTCGCCCGGCGACACCGCCGAAGGCAAATCGACATCGATTCCCGAAAGCGACGAAATCCAGACACTTTAACGGATATTTTATAACACAGTAGAATTAAACCGGGCCGGATGTTGGCGTCTGCCCTGCCAGTGATAGTCTCCTCGATCACCTCTACGACCTCCCACCCTTTCGCCGCGGCTACGGCTTGCAGGTCGCTGACCTGCCGGGCGTTTAACTGCCGGTCGGTCGAGACGCGGACGAGGATGGCGACGGGGGTGGGTTTCATCATACGCAATGATACGCCGTATCGCGTTGCTAACAAGCGATTTGTCTTAAAATAATCAACTGATTTTTGACATGCTGGTGCGCCAGCAGACGCCCCTGCGCGATGTCTGCCGCAGCCTGGGGGTGAATGCGGCACAGGTGTATTTGGCCAAACACCGGGTGGGCAAACTGATGAAGCAGGAAGTCGCCAGGCTGGGCGAGGGGCGGGAATAAGGGATGAGGCGGCTTTTGGAAAGGGCCAGGGGAGGACCAGGAGACAGGGCCTGGGCACAAAAAAGACCCGGGGAGGATTTCTCCCCCCCGGGCCTTCGTTGAGCAAACTCCAGCCGTCCTTGCGGCGGGAACTGGCCTGCTATTTGACCCTGATGCGGTAGTATTGTTTGGGTTTCAAGGGATCATAGGCGAAAGGTCCGCCGGGGGTGCCATCGAAACGGCTCGTGGTGCCGGTAGCGACCACGGTGCTGATTTCCAGCCATGCCCCAAGGGTGGTGGACGCGTCCAGCGCGTAGGTGGTTCCCACGACAGACTGGAAGGACACGCTCAAAGTGTTGTCAGGGTTGATGGTCAAGCCTCCACCCTGAATGACAGGGGCGGGGGGCGGAGGGGTCGTTCCAGAGACCAAGGGCAATCCGGGAGTGTCTGTGGGTTTGCCCAGAGCGGCAAAGGCGGGCACGTCTTCGTCAAGGGCCGCGAAGATTTCGAAGTAGGAACCGCCGCCGTCTTCCCAGAACGTGGCGCTGATCGGGTAGTCTCCGGCATTGAGGAAGATGCGACCCACGGTGCTGCTGTTGCCGGTCGCCACATCCGTGGTGATCGTTCCCAGGCTGACCCGGGGAGCAAGGGGTTCCCCGAGGCGCCAGTAGCCGGTTGGATTGGCAGTCTGGACCAGCGTGTTGTAGGGAGTGGGGCGCGCCGGGTTGATTCCGTTTGCGTAGTGGGAGGCGATGACCTCTGGAGTCAGCACTCCGTTGTAGATCGCCACTTCATCCAGCCCGCCTTTCAGGAGCCAGCCGCCGAATCCGCGGTCTCCGAGGATCACTGGAGCGGCGGTGTTCGCCCTCACCAGTCCCGGCGTCTGATCAATGACCTTGGTGGCTGCTTCCACCCCATTGACGTAAATGAAGGTGTTGGTTCCGTCATAGACCCCTACGACATGCTGCCACTGCGCATCCAGCACGGCGCCGGGAGCGGTGAGAATGTCATAGAAGTTGGTGACAGCGCCGCCGATCGTTTCGTTTCTGCCGAGGTAGAATTGGAAGTCCCCGTTGTTCATCCGCAGCACATAACCACTCCGGTCATTGCCATTGGATGGGTTCTGCTGATTTCCAGCGATCATGCTGTTGACGAGCGATTGGGCACCACCTCCGAGACTGGCCGGATTCACCCATGCCTCAACGCTGAAGGGAGCCAGACCGCCATTCTCAGTTTTCGGGTTAAAGGCGGCATTGTAGGGAATGGTAACCCGGTTGGCCGCAGGGCCGACCGTGATCGCTTTGTTCGGATCACCGTTGAGGGCTCCGTCCACTTCCAGCGTCACCGCTGTATCGGCAGAGGAATTTCCAGCCGCGCCCGCACTTCCGCTATTCGCCATGACGTTGTTTCCAAAGCCGATCACGCCGGCACCCGTGGCATTTTGTGTCAGCTCGGTGAAGCCGTCATTCACCCCTCCTACATTGAGCCGGGTCGCGTCGTCGCCTTGGAAACCAATCAAATAGGAGCCTGCTTCACTGATGTGAAGCGTGCCGGACACGCGCATGGCATATTTGTCGTCGTCTCCTGGGGTATTCCGCGGCCATGGCACATCCCCGCCAATGCGACCGGTGCCGCCGTTTTGCGGGTCGAAGAAGTTGATTACCGGCCAGATTGAGGTAGCGGCGGGCGCATTGGCGGCTACGGCGGCATTCACAGCGGCATCCGCACCCGCGATGGTTGACGGGGTCAGACTGCCAGGCAATGAACTGAGCACGGTCCAGTCTCCGGCCATCGAGATGCTGGGCGGGGGCGGCGGGATATAGCCGATAAGCCGCCAGGAGGTGGTGTCAGCCTGATTGAGGAAGGCCCCTTTGGCTGCGGCCACCTGATAGTAATATCCGCCTCCGCCTTCCCACTGGGCGAACTCCAGCTGGTAAACCCCAGGCTGCAAGTTTACAATTGCGCGGGTATTCGTATCTCCGCTGCCACCGGGGAAGAAGACTACATTGCGCTGGATCGAGTCCAAAACGCCATCGCCACCCAGGTTGGAAAACTGGGGACTCACGCCGCTCGCCGCCGTGATCCGGAAGAAAAATCCGTCGTCGCACCGGAAACTGAAGGTGTAGTCGCCCGCTTCAGCGATCTGGATAGACCCGTGGGCAGAGGTAACCACGTGGTTGTCACCTGCCGGAGTATCTGCCGGGAAGGGGCGCATGGGACCATGAGGTCCCGCTGGCGAGGCATTCGACTCAGGATCCCGGAAACTTAAATCCATTTCCTGGCTATCAACTACCGTATCTGGCGTGAGAGCCGGGGTCCGGTCTGCCGCATTCGCCAGGAAGTTCATCATTGCGGTGATGTTTTCCCCGTTGCTGATTCCATCGTTCAGATAAGTGCGGACACCCCATGTTCCGTTGGCACCCGCCGGTCCGGGGATGCTGGCGGGCCATTCCCGGCTGGCGGAAAGGTTTCGCCCCGGCACCGCAAAGGACGAGGATAAGCTCACGTCTTTGCCCGCTTCATCCTTGCCGGAGAGCACGAAGGCGAAATTTCCCCGCTGCAGCCAGTCCGCGGTAAAGGTGAAGGTGGTTAAGTCACCGGTTTTGGTCGACATCAGTGTCCCGATGCTGGAGGGCTCGTTGGAGGAGAAGGTGGTGAAGCCACCGTTCCCGCCCGAAAAGTCCTCATCCATTAGGACGGTAGCTCCCGCCGTGAGTTTTACTCCGGCGATTTCCCAGTCGATTCCGGCTGGGGTGTAACCGTCGTCCCATCCGCCCATGAACCGCACCCGGATTTTATCGCCGGCGATGGTGCCGGGGATAGTGGCCACGCTGGTGATCAGCGTCTCTGCATCAAATCCGTCGGACATCCCACCCCAGCCCCGCTGGCCGAGGGTGTAACCATTCCCGATGAGGATGCCATCGCCATACCCGTTCTGGCTGAAGTTTTCGGCAGCCAGGACCTTGTAGGGACCGCCGTTGATGCTCACTTCCACGATCCCGGCATCATAGAGATCTCCTTCAATATTGTAACGGTGGGTCAGGGTGAGTTCCACGGGTCCAGGACCGGGGATGGTCTGTTCCGGAGTGGTGATCCCGCCGAAAATGTTGCCTTCCCCTCCTAGCACATCCCAGACTTTCCGTGTCGTGTTATAACTCCATTTCACCGGCCCCGGGCCACTGGTCACCGCGAAGGTGGCGGGTGCCACGATGCCGGCGGGCGCAGCCACCCGGTCATTCACTTTATATTCAAAGGTGGACGGGGTGATAAAACGCGCGCTCACCAGATACGGCCCGGGCACAAAGGTCTCCCCCGGCCGGAAGGTCGGCAGCTCGGCAGCATAGGTGTCCTGGATTTGGTCCACTCCGAGCACCGTGTCGTGCACCCGGACTCTGCCGAGGGTCAGTCCGGTATTGAACACCTGGGGCGATCCGTTGGCGTCATTCTGGGCCCCGAGGATAAAAGGCAGGGGCGGGCCATAGGTATTCAATCCGCCCTGCGTCTCGGAATTCTTCAGCACGCCGTCGGCATAAACCCGGCAGGTTCCCGTTCCGGGGAGACCGCCTCCGTCATAAGTATAAACCAGATAGTGCCAGACGCCCGCCGCAGGGGCTCCGTTCCACCCGATATCCGGGCCGGCACCCCACTGTCCTGCCGCACCATAACCGGCGTCCGTGGAATAGTTGAATGAGATATTGGTCCCATCGCCGCCTCCACGCCTCCCCCAGGCGATCATGGTTTCCTCGCCCGTCAACGTGGCGTTATAGGCCCAGACTTCGATTGATCGGTTGGGGTTCACCCCCGTCACCGAAGCCGGTGCCTCCGGCCCGACGAAGTAATCGCCGGACAGGGTGACTCCCTTGACCCCTTCGTTCTCCGCAACCTCCGGGACTCCGGGGCTGGTAAAACTCCCGCCCAGACTCCCGCTATTCGTCCAGTCGGTGATGAGTCCGACCGGCAGCGCGGTGGCATCCAGATTCACAAGGACCCCGGCATGCAGGGTAGTGGCGAGAGACGGCAGGGTCAGCAGCAGCAAACGGGCCGGGCGCAGAACAGCGGATAAAGTCGGGCTAATCATGGATTAATTGGAGTTTTAAGTTAGAAATGCAGTGATTGGATCGGAATAGACAATTTCCGATTTGAGCAAAATTTCATCCTTCCAGCCCTTTATGTAAAGAGAATTCCTCATGGAATATTCATCTCCTGCCAACACCGATGCTGCATGCGGGAAGCAAACGCCTGTCGATTAGATGATTAACTCCTTGATAATCAATTGATTACCGGAATATTTGACAAACATTGCCACGTAAAACCGATCATGGGACGCCGATGGGCTTTAGCGCCGCATCAGGTCTTCGATCTCGGCGGCTTCGACGGGGATGTCGGCCATCAGGTCAATCGGACCCTCGGCGGTGACGAGGATATCGTTTTCCAAGCGGATGCCGAAGCCTTCCTCCGGCAAGTAGATCCCTGGCTCCACCGTCATCACCCAGCCGGCCTGGATGGGTTGACCGGCGGTGGCGACATCATGGACGTCCAGGCCCAGGGGGTGGCCGACGCCGTGCATGAAGTATTTTTTGAGGGCAGGGCGCTCGGGGTCCTGCTTTTTGATGTCCTTGGGTTTGATGAGTCCGAGCGAAAGCAGCTCTTCCTGCATCAGGGCTTCCGCGTGTTTTTGCCAATCCCGGGGCAGGATGCCGGGAACGAGGGCAGCGGTGCAGCCGCGCATGACCCGGAGGACAGCCGCGTAGATTTCCTTTTGGCGTTTGGAAAATTTGCCGCTGACCGGAATGGTGCGGGTCATGTCTGCGGCATAATTGGCGTAGGCCGCCCCTACATCGAGCAGCAGGAGGTCCCCTTTGCGGCAGGGTTTGTCGTTTTCCAGATAGTGGAGCACATTGGAATTCGCTCCGGAGGCGATGATCGGATTGTAGGAAAAACGGCCGCGGCGGCGGATGAATTCATGGGCGAACTCGGCTTCAATCTCGCATTCATTGATGCCGGGTTTCACCAGCTTCAGCACGCGGAGGAAGCCATCGCGCGTCAGGTGGCAGGCCTCCTGGATCAGATCGATTTCAATTTTCGATTTTACCGGCCGGAGTTGGTGCATCAGGCGGGCGAGGCGCTCGTAGCGGTGCAGGGGAAAGGCGGCCTGGGTTTCCAGAATGAAGCGGGCATCCCGCGTCTGCACCTGCACCCCGGCGCGGGCGTGTTCATTGCTGTTCAGAAAAACAGTCTCTGCCTGGCACATCAGAATGCGCTGCAGCGTGGGGAAATCCTGCAACCACATGATGGTCTGGATGCCGGTAACCTTCCGGGCTTCCTCCTTGGTCAATTTGTGGCCTTCCCAGATGGCGATGTGTTCGCTGGTTTCGCGCAGGAAAAGAATTTCGCGGTGTTTTTCCTCATGGGCGTCCGGGAAGAGCACGAGGATGGATTCCTCCTGCTCGACGCCGGAAAGGTAAAAGAGGTCGGAGTTCGGCACCCCGGCCAGCGAGCCATCGGCATTGGTCGGCGGGATGTCATTGGCATTGACGATGACAAGACTGCCTGGGGGCAGCAGGGCCCGGAGCTGCTGACGGTTTTCCATAAAAAGGGCGGCGGGAATCGGGGCGTGGCGCATGGCAAAGTTAGGGGAATAGGTTTTAGGGGACGTTTTTTTGGACAAAAAAGAGGGGGCAGCGGGATACCAGTCCGCTGCCCCCTACACCATCACCAAGAGCCCGGTAAACTAAAAAAACCGGACCGGAACCATTCTCTTTGCCACTTTGCAGTGCCAAAGAGACCTGACCCATCAAAGGAGTGACCCCACGACACCTTGTATTTCGTATTCCGTCGCTTGGCGTTACGCGGAATCGTAAAATTTTTCCGGAAAAGTTTTCAGCCCGAAGTTTGATGGTTTTTTTAGGGTTTTTCAGAAAAAGATTCCTTTCTCTTGACTCTTTGGCTGGTCGCTCTTACCTCTCCGTCCCATTTTCCGCCCTACTTTTTAATTACCATGGCCACCGTCCAACTCATCCTCAAAGAAAAAATCGCCCACCTCGGTTCCGAGGCTGATATTGTGACGGTGAAAGCCGGCTACGCCCGCAACTTCCTCGTGCCCTCCGGAAAAGCCTATCTGGCCAACACCAGCAACATGCGCTACGTCAACAATCTCAAGGCCAACCGCTCCGAGCGCGAAGCCGGCGAGAAACTGGAAGCTCAGAACCTGGCGGGTAAAATCCGCAAATCCACCATCAAGCTTGAACTGGCCACCGGTCAGGGCGGCAAAGCCTTTGGTTCCATCACCACCAGCGACATCGCGGAAGCCATCCTCGCCCAAGCCGGGGTCAAAGTCGACCGCCACGCCATTGATCTGGAAAAACCCATCAAGACCACGGGCAAGCACGAAGTCAGCGTCCGCCTCCACGCCGAAGTGGACGTCCTCGTCAAAATCAACGTCACCGCTCCTGCCAGCGCGGATGCTCCTGCCGAAGCGGAAGAAACCGAAGAAGCCTGATCCGCCGTTCCTTTTCCTCTTTCCAACCCTTGGCCACCCCAGTGGAGGCCAAGGGTTTTTTGTGCCTGCAGCCAGCGCTGGTTCCACCAAGCCCCGGCTGATCCTGACAAAAGATCGCATGCCAAAACGGAATTCACCGGCGCAATAGGCGCTTGCGGGTCACCATACCCTGCGGCAACTGAAGGTTGTGTCAGAACAAACCATAGAAGCGCCGGTCGAAGTCCCGGCTGAAATCCCCGTTACTTTCGCCGACCTTGGTCTCTCCGAATCCGTCCTCGCGGGCGTGCGGAAAGCTGGATATGAACGCCCCACCGGCATTCAAGCGCAAGCCATCCCCGTCATTCTCGAAGGCAAGGATGTCATCGGCTCCTCCCAGACGGGTAGTGGCAAGACCGCCGCCTTTGCCCTTCCCATCCTTTCCAAGCTGGGCGGGCCAGGCAAGCTGCGCGTCCTCATCCTCGAACCCGTCCGCGAACTCGCCGGGCAGGTTGAAGAGCAATTCCTCAAATACGGCGGTGAAGCCGGTATCCGTTCCCTCCTCGTCCATGGCGGCGTCGGCTACGGCAAACAGCGCGAAGGCCTCGAAGCTGGCGTGGATGTGCTCATCGCCACCCCGGGACGCCTGCTGGATCTGATGCAGCAACGCGCCATCGACCTCCGCGACCTGGAAATTCTCGTCCTCGACGAAGTGGACCGGATGCTCGACATGGGCTTCATGCCCGACGTGCGCCGCATCGTCCAGCAATGCCCGGAAAAACGCCAGACCCTGTTCTTCTCCGCCACCATCCCGCCGGAAATCGCCTCCCTCGCCGCCTTTGCCCTCAAGGATCCCTTCAAAATCGAAGTCGGCCGCCCCCGCGGCGCTGCCACCACCGTCAGCCACTACTTCTACCCTGTGAACCGTCTCCAGCGGGAGGAACTCTTCCTCGCCCTGCTCAAGGAGACCGATTTCAAAAGCGTGATGGTTTTCACCAAAACCAAAGCCGACGCCGACATGCTCGCCGCCCGCGTCAAAACCCAAGGCGAATACAAAGTGGCTCTGATGCACGGGGACATCGCCCAAAAGGACCGCACCAAAGCCCTCGCCGGCTTCCGCACCGGGGAATTTGACGTCATCATCGCCACCGACGTCGCCGCCCGCGGGCTCGATGTCACCGGGGTCACCCACGTCATCAACTACTCCGTCCCGGACAATCCCGAAGACTACGTCCACCGCATCGGCCGCACCGGTCGTGCCGAAAAGGAAGGCGACGCCTTCACGATCCTGTCTGCCGATGAACTCCCTGCGGCCCAGGCCGTCGAGCGCTTCATCGGCCAGACCGTGGAACGCCGCCGCCTCCCGGACTTTGAGTATCAATACACCACCATGCTGGACGACAGCAAAGGAGCCCAGAAAGCCCTGATGGAAAACCTCGGCCGCGGCCGGCTCCGCGTCGGTAAGCGCCGGCGTTAGGTCCCGGGGCAACGTTCGACCAAGGGCTGAAGTGGCTGGAGCGTGGCGTGCCGATGGCCGCCATTTAAAAACCAGCGCCGCAGGCCACATCTAAACTCGCACTTCCTCCCGCCAGCCCCCGCCGCCCCCTCATCTGAAATCTGAAGTGCGCTTCGCGGTCGTTTTCGAAATGGCGGCTAAAAGCACGCCACTCCCAGTGGCGAGCCGCGCCATGGCAGTGTATCATCGCCCATGGAATTGCCCGCTGCAGACGACCCGCCCCGCTTCTTCCATCCCGGGGTGGACATCACCACTGTCCACAACCGCCTCCACACTGGGACCAACAGGGGCGCACGAATTCCCTCACCTTCCGACTCTTCGACTGCGTCCCTGCGCCCCTCATGAGGGAGCACCGGCTCGCCGAAGAGGCATGGGATATCACGACCGCCTCATCCGCAATTGGGAGCACTTCCAAAATGTGGTGCGCTACATCCGGCGGAACCCGGCAAAGCTGCGGCCCGGCGGATTCCTCGCAGGCGAGAGCGAAATGGCGAAGCGTTTTTGAAGCCACTGGGGAGTGGCGTGCCTATGGCCGCCATTTAAAACGAGCGCCGCAGGCCACTTCCAAACTCGCAAGCTCCAGAATCCTCATTCTTATGTC
>CAMDJM010000137.1 GCA_945900785.1 Akkermansia muciniphila | reverse complement strand
CCACCACCACCGCCTCCGCCACCACAGGGGCCACCCCGACCGCCGCCATTGCCGCCCGGACCGCCGCGTCCGTTGCCATTACCATTGCCGCGACCGCCGCCCCCTGGGCCGATGCCGGGAGGGCGCTGCCCCCCCCCTGGACCACCTGCGCCTGGAGGAGGGCCGGAGCCTGGCGGCAGTGGCACGCCGTTCGCGCCAGGGGGACCGCCCGGAGGCCCGCCACCTGCACCCGCGCCACCCCCGTCCGCACCGGGCGGAGCCGTAAACCGTTCCGGACTCACCATCTGCGGGATCCAGAAGACCAGCCGCACTGGATCCATGCCGTCGATATAAGTCAGAGTCATTTCCACAAAGCTGGGCCGGGCGGTCTGGGTGCGCAGCCATTCCGTTTCCCAATTCTGGGTGGCCTCGTTGAAGAAACGCCAATCCAGCGTCATGATGCCTTCCATCAAATTGAGCCGGGCCAGGACATTGCGGTCGTCCAGCTTATCCGCTTCATAATCAGCGGTTTGCTCTTCGTTCAAATAAAGCAGGGAGGCCTGCAGCCCCACCCCGGATTCCGCACGCCAGGTGCGGAAAATGACGCTGTTCGAGCCAGCGGTGATGCCCGGCCAGGTAAAGGCCAGGGGGAAATTGGTAAAAGCCACATCGCTGTATCCCGACTGGGCCCCGCCCACCGGCAGCAGCACCACCCTGGCATTGCCGGGCAATGATTCAAAATTCCGCCGCAGCAACTCACAAAAACTATGCATCCGCATCGTTTTTCCCTGACGCATCGTCACCTCCGTGCTCACCTCCATCGCCCCGCGCTGCACCGAAAAAATCCCACCTGTCAAAATCCCAAACAGCGCCAGCCCCAGCAGCACTTCAATCAGCGTAAACGCTCCGCGCTGCCGCCTGGCCCGCTGCAATTCCATCCCTGAAAACTGGAAACTTCTCATGCTACTGTCCTCCAGGAGCAGCGGGGGCTCCGGTTTGGGTTTGATAGAGCTTGGCGTAGCGGTAGGTGTCCGCCACCATCTCGCCCTTGGTGCCGAAGTTGTCGTATTCGGCCCGCACGATAATGTGGAACATCTCCTGCAAAAGTTGTCCGTCCGCATTTTCCAGCTTGTCCAGCTTCACGATCTCCGTGCGGGTGATCACCCCCAGATCGTCCGGATCAGAGTCGAATTGCCCCTCCTCCATGCGCTGGGTCTTGCTGTATTCCGTGAGGGTGGACTGCAACCGCAGCAGCATCCGCAGCTCCAACTGCCCCACCACGGCCGTCTCCGCGCCGATCGTCAGCGCCCGCATCAGGCCCAGCGCCACCATGCCGAAAATCGCGATCGCCAAGATCAGTTCCATCAGGATCATGCCCCGGTGGGGGGAGTGGAGCTTGGTTTTCATGGGATTGGAAAAAGTGGATCAGCAGCTTAGCGCTCGTTGGCATGGAGGAATTCCTCACTGGCCACCGCCGCGGTGAGAGGATCGAAGGAGACCGTAATGGTGGCGAAGGCAGAAATGAACCGGATGTTGATCGGCTCACACAACCCGCTGTGTTCAAACACCCAGGCATCCGGCCGGGCCACATGCCACTCTGTCTCCCCAAAGTGGCGGACCTCCATTTTAATTGAAGGATCAATCACATAGCTATCAATGCCGTTGCCGCGCTTCATCTGCTCATCCACGTCCTTAAAGAGCTTCAGGTCATCCGCGTGGATGGGTTGTTTAGGCTCAAGGACAAAACGGTCCGGCAGCAGTTTAATCTGCCAGGCCCGCTGTTCCTCCATCGAGCGCGCCCAGGATTTTTTGGCCATGATGCGCAGCTCATTCAGCGGAGCCCGCAGGTCCCGTTCATCATTCAGGGAACCCACCGCGATCATACTTCCAGCCGCGATCAGCCCGACGATGGCCAAGGCCACCAGAATCTCCATCAGGGTAAAAGCGCGGTTTTTCATAAAGGGGAGGATCCAGGACGCCAGGGTTCATGACATCCGGAAGGGAAGGGAGAAGCATCAGCACCGGAATTCCAGCCCGGACAGCTACCTTATTTATCGCTGGACCAGTTGCCGACATCATCCGGGGTATTTTCCAAACCATCCGCGCCCTTGGACCAGAGATCGTATTTTTCCCCGCCGCGCTTGGCAGGAATCGTGTAGATCAGGGGATTCCCCCAGGCATCCGTCACTTCCTCTTCGGTTTTGATCATTCCGGAAGCTTTCAGGGCCTGCAAACCAGCGCTTTGCGTCGGGAGCTTGCCACTTTTCTGGGAACTGTAGAGTTGGATCTGGCCGCCCAGGATGCCCAGTTTGGCTTGGGTCTTGGTCACCTTGGCACTGTCCATAATGCCGCTGTAAACCGCCGCCCCACCGCCCATGAGCAGGCCGATGATCGCCAGCACGAGCAGGAGTTCCATCAAAGTAAAGCCACGGCGGCGGGAAACGAGCGGAAGAGGAGAGAGCAGTTTCATTATTTTTAAAAGTTGGGGGTGAAGGAGTGCCAAAAAGCAACGAAGATTTAGAACACGGAGCGTCCCTCCTGTTCAATACAGTTTTTCTTCATAAAAAAGGGGGCCTGAGCCCCCGGTCCGCATCCGCCGCCCCGGGAGGTCACCTTCCTGCCAATTTGAGGGAGTGCGAACTTTATTCCCCGCTCCCCACTTCCGGCTTCAAGTGGCGCACCGTGGCATCGTGGTAATACCCCTGCCGGTAACCCTTCCGGTAAAATCCCCGCACCTCCGGATCCAACACCAGCGCCCCCCGGTCATCATTGAAGCGGTAGCCCTCCCGCTGATCCTGCATGCCCGCTATAAAAGCGGTGCGGTAAGCCACCCGGGCTCCCTCACTCCAATCCGCACTGCCCGGTGGATACCCCGGCCCCAGGCGCGCCCCCTCCCCCGCCACCGGAGCTGGCCGCTCCTCAGAGGCACAGCCCCCCGCCCCCACCAGAAAAACCGCCGTCAAACCTCTTATCCCCCACCGCCGCCACCCTTCCAGCCAGCACACGGATCGAACCTTGGGAACATCACGGAAAATCTTCATCTCCCAAAATGCCGGAAGCTGTATGACAAATCAAGGCCTTCCCGCCCCGGTTCCACGAAGAAGTGCTAAAAAAGCGGATTTAAAGCGGATTTTTCCCTGGGCAGCTTTGGCATTCCGGCTACAACGGAAGGGCGGCACAGTGCCTGCTTACGATATAGCCGAAAACCTATGGGAACCCGACGCCTCACCACCTTCCTTCTCCGCACCGCCGTGCTGCCCTGGTGGGCCGCCGGGCACGCCATGGCCCACCACCTGCCTCCCGGCATGGAGGAGATCGATGAATTTGCCGAGCCCACCTTCGCGGCAGCCGTGGCCCATCCTTTCAGCGGCGCAGACCATTGGCTGGCCGCCCTCGCGGTGGGTCTGACCGCTTGGTCCTGGGGGAAGCAGACGGGCCTGCAGTCCACTGGCCTTTTTGTCCTCGCCATGGCTGGGGGTGTTGTCGCTGGGAGTGCTGGTTTTCACCTGCCTATGATGGAGACCGGACTCGCCGTCTCCGTGATTCTGGGCGGGTGCCTGGTCGCCGGAGTCCGTTGGTTTTCGGCGCAGGCCGTTCTGACCCTTGCTGCCCTGACTGGAACCTGGCACGGCATGGCCCACGGGGTGGAAATGCCTGCTACCGCTTCGCCCCTCTATGCGTCCGGGCTCGTCCTGGGCTCGGCGTTGATCGCCTTCGGCGCATGGCTGCTGGCTTCCCTCGTCCCCGCTCCCGCCTGCCGCCCTGCCTTGCCCCGCTGGGCCGGACGTGGCATGGCCGCCGCCGGGGCTGCCCTGCTCGCCATCAGCCTCGCCTCCTAGCTTTTTATGCACCTTTCCCCCCGCGAGACTGAAAAGCTCATGATCGTGGTCGCCGCCGACCTCGCCCGCCGCCGCCGCGACCGCGGGCTGAAGCTGAACTACCCGGAAACCATCGCCCTCATCACCTACGAAATCATGGAAGGGGCGCGCGATGGCCGCAGCGTCAGCGACCTCATGAGCTATGGCACGACCATTGTCAAAAAAAGTGAAGTCATGGAAGGCGTGGCCGAAATGATCCACGACATCCAGGCCGAGGCCACCTTCCCGGACGGCACCAAACTCGTCACTGTCCACAACCCCGTTAGAGATTGGCCCGCATGATCCCCGGCGAAATCATCCACCCGCCCGGCGCGACGGATCTTCCCGCCAATGTCGGCCTCGACACCGTTACCCTGGAGGTTTCCAATCAAGGCGACCGCCCCATCCAGGTCGGCAGCCACTTTCATTTTTTCGAGGTCAATCCCTCCCTCGACTTCCCCCGCGCCTCCGCCCGCGGCTTCCGCCTGAACATCCCCGCCGGCACCGCCGTGCGTTTCGAACCCGGCGACACCCGCGAGGTCGAACTCGTCGCCTTCGCCGGCGAACGCCGCATGTATGGCCTCAACAACCTCGTGGACGGGCCACTTGATTAGGAGAAAATCTGAATGTCTAACGTCGAACGCTGAACGTCGAACTTCCAACGTCGAATCCAAGCTGCCCTACCCCACGCAGCTATCCGTTAAATCCGTGCCATCCGTGGCCCGCTCCAGTGCCCACTTCCTGTCCTTCGCGCCCTTCTGTTCCAATTCCTCCCCGCATGAATCTGACCCGCAAACAACACGCCTCCATGTTCGGCCCCACCACGGGCGATCAGGTCCGGCTCGCCGATACCGAACTTTTTGTGGAAGTGGAGCGCGACCTCATCGCGGAATCCGGCGGCTACGGCAATGAAGTGAAATTCGGTGGCGGCAAGGTCATCCGCGACGGCATGGCGCAGTCGCCTTTGGCCCTGGATGCGGAATCCCTCGACTTGGTTATCACCAACGCTCTCATCATCGACGGCGTGCAGGGCGTCATCAAAGCCGACATCGGCATCAAGCACGGGCGCATCGTGGGCATTGGCCACGCCGGAAATCCGCTGCTGCAAAACGGCATCACCATGGTCATCGGCGCGGGCACCGAAGTCATCGCGGGCGAAGGCTGCATCGTCACGGCCGGCGGCATCGATACGCACATCCATTTCATCTGCCCCCAACAGATCGACCACGCCCTTGCCAGCGGCATCACCACCATGCTGGGCGGCGGCACCGGCCCGGCCCACGGCACCTACGCCACCACCTGCACCCCCGGCATTTGGAACATGTCCCGGATGCTGGAAGCCGCCGACCACTATCCAATGAATCTCGGCTTCCTCGGCAAGGGAAATTGCAGCACGCCCGAGCCGCTCCGCGAGCAAGTCAGGGCCGGAGCCATCGGCCTGAAACTCCACGAGGACTGGGGCACCACCCCCGCCGCTATCGATACCTGCCTTGGCGTCGCGGACGAACTCGACGTCCAGGTCGCCATCCATACCGATACCCTCAACGAAGCCGGTTTTGTCGAAGCCACCCTCGCTGCCTTCAAGGGCCGCACCATCCACACCTATCACTCCGAAGGCGCGGGCGGCGGCCATGCTCCTGACATTATTAGAGTCTGCGGCGAGGCCAACGTCCTCCCCTCCTCCACCAACCCCACGCGGCCCTTCACGGTGAACACCATCGACGAGCATCTCGACATGCTGATGGTCTGCCATCATCTTGACAGCAAAATCCCGGAAGACGTCGCCTTCGCCGAAAGCCGGATCCGCCCCGAAACCATCGCCGCCGAGGATTTGCTGCACGACCTCGGGGCCATTTCCATGATGTCCAGCGACAGCCAAGCCATGGGCCGCATCGGCGAAGTCATCACCCGCACCTGGCAGACCGCGCACAAGATGAAAACGCAGTTCGGGGCCATCGACGGCTCCAGCTCGTGCCCCGCTGACAACTTCCGCGCCCTGCGTTACATTTCCAAATACACCATCAACCCCGCCCGCACCCACGGCATCTCCCACGAAGTCGGCAGCATCGAAGTCGGCAAGCTGGCCGATCTCGTCGTCTGGAAACCCGCCTTCTTCGGCGTCAAACCCGAGGTCATTCTCAAAGGCGGCCTCATCGCCATGGCCAACATGGGCGACCCCAACGCCAGCATCCCCACGCCGCAGCCCATGTTTTACCGGCCGCAATTCGCCGCCCACGGCCGCGCCAAATACAGCACCAGCCTAACTTTCGTCAGCGCCGCCGGCTACGGTCACGCCCGCTCCCTTGGCCTCGGCAAAACCCTCAGCACCGTCCACTCCTGCCGCCACGTCACCAAACGCGACATGCTCTGGAACGACTACCTCCCGAAAATCGAAGTCAACCCCGACACCTACACCGTCAAAGCCGACGGCCGCGAACTCCGCTGCGAACCCGCCAGCGTGCTGCCCATGGCGCAGCGGTATTTTCTTTTTTGAACCGTAACAAGGTCCGTTCCTGCCTTGAGCAGAGCACCGGTCCCAGCTATCCCGGTGCTGCCGGAAGGTGCTGGCGCAAGGTCGGATCCAGAATTGGTTTTTCTGCGGAGTGCCGATTTTTTCGGATGGCTCGCCGAGCACGGACATCAGCTCCTTATCCTTCTCCCAGTCGCCGTTGCGAAAATATGGGGTTTCTTTCCATGGATACTTCGCTTCCGGCAGCATGGGGCGCACAAGAAGTTTTAGCCCAATGGGACCCAGCACTTTGCCTTTGACGCCAATCCTCGCGACGGCCTGAAATTTTGGAATTCCAGCTCCGCCTTTTATCCGGATGAGCCACGCGCCTTCGCCCTCGGTTACGTTCCCGATGGACCATGTCACCACATCTCCCTCGTTGACGGCACCATCCGGCGAAGCGGGGTAGAAACCGAGTTGCGAAATCGTGTATGCGGTCGAGTAACGCTCATCGACAAAGGCGAACTCCGCCAATGCCACATGGCGTGGCTCCGCCAAAAAGCTGCTGAGCACATAGTCCCCGGGACTTGGATTCAAGGTCGGTGAAAACGATGCCAGCCGTTTTGCGTCAAGTTTTTCGGGCAGCTGGGAATGAACCGCTTCATTGATAGCTGGAGCGTTTGGGATGCTCCCGGGCTCTGTCCGCTTCTGCGTTTCGAGCGGAGCGTCGGGACCGATTGAGCAATGGCCCTCCGACAACTGTAGCAACCACAGGGCGCCAAAGATTGCCAAACAAAATCCAATGACCCAGACATCCCAGCCTTGCCAGCGGGACCGCGCCGGAGGTTCCGCTACGGGAGCTGAAACGCCTGAACCGGCGGTCCGTCCATCCATCGCCTGCCAGAAATGGCGAATGATCAGGACGTCCACCACGATCGAGACGAGGATCGCAACGGAACTCACGATGCCGGGATGTTCGGAGAGGAAGTTCGCCAGCTTGGTGGTGAACGCGGGATCCATGCCCGGTCTTTGCGACAGCGATGGATTGGCAAAAAAGTCGGTGAGCCATCGCGCAGCCGTGACGAAGGTCCAGACAATCACCCCGTTGAGTGGTGCCAGCAGCATGAGCAGGACTGCGGGGTTTCTTCCCGGGAATCGGATCAGATGGGAGGGCGGAGAGGCGACGCGCGCATCCATGGCCGTGGCGAACTGAGTCGGCTCGAAGAGAAACCCCTGCGATAATTTGGGGAGTCGCCCTGATGGGCTGCCCCCCGGAGGTGAACCGGCCGCCACCACCTGCGTGCGAAACTCCACAGCCGTCTGGAAGCGCATCTCTGGCGTTTTCTCCAAAGCCCGCAAAACGATCTCATCAATGCGGATGTCGACCTGCACGCGCTTCGATGGCGGGACAAAGTTTTGCTGTGGCCGCTCGCCTGTGAGCATCTCGTAAAGCACCACACCAAGACTGTAGATGTCTGCACGATGATCGGTGGCGACGACGTTGTCCTGCTGCTCCGGCGCGGCATAGGCGGGGGTGCCCTGCGCCGTGGTTGCGTTCGTCCGTGGCGTCCCTTCCGGTTGCTCAGAATCGCCGACGATTTTCGCGATGCCAAAGTCCGCTATCTTCACCGTCCCGGACTTGTCGATAAGGAGGTTTTCCGGTTTGATATCGCGATGCACAATGCCGTGATCGTGGGCACATTGCAGGGCATCGCAAACCGGCGGGACGATCCTCAGGGCTTCCTTCGGCGTGAGGCGTTTGGATTGCAGCAGCTGGCGGAGATTCATGCCGTCCACAAACTCCATAAGCAGAAAATAGAAGCCGCCTGCCTGCCCGAAGTCATGCACCCCGACGATGTTCGGGTGATTGAGCGCGGCGAGCGCATGGGCCTCTTTTTCAAACCGGGCCGCAAACTGCGGATCATCGGCCCGCTCCGGTGCGAGCAGTTTCAATGCCACGAGCCGGTTCAGGGACTTCTGCCGTGCCTTGTAAACGACGCCCATGCCGCCGCGTCCGAGGCATTCGAGGATTTCGAGTTGCGGGAAGTGCGGGGCAAGTTCCCGGGGGGTAAGCAGAGGAATGGCGGTAGCTTCATCTCCTGGCTGCGTGGGCTGCATGGCCCCGGCCATGAGGCAGCGGGGGCAGCAGCCATTGACCGCATCAGCGGGAAGCACGGCACCGCAGAGAGGGCAGGGGGAATCTGATGGTGATGAGGTGTCCATATCCAGCCATGCCGTGTGTGGGATCAAAGGTTGTGAAAATTGTTTTCAGCCCCCGAGAGCGGCGAATAATGAGCGCATCTCATCAGCGACGGCGGATTCGTCTTTGAGAGTGCCAGCGACTTCCGCCTTCACACCCTGGCGGAACCGCCCCCTCATGCGATGCACGGCCGCCTTCATTGCGGAGAGGCTGATGCCCATCGCCGCAGCAGCAGCCGACTGATCACCATAGCCGGATTCGCCGAGCAGCCAGGGGCGCAGTTGATCAAACAACGCGGACTTTCCCTGCACCGCGCACTCGGCCCCCAGCGACTCCATCGCCCGGGCGAGCACGGTGACGGCCCATTGACGGTCCAAACGCAGCCTCGGGAGAGAGACGGGCATCGTCCGGCACATTCAACGCGGGTGATTCGGGCGTGTCCACATCCAGCGAGAGCGGCGCGACGCCACCGCCACGCTTTTGCCTCATCTCCGCTTCTCGATGGTGCGCGACGAAGTGCTTCACCGCGCCGAGCAGGTAAAAGCGAAAACGTCCGCGTTCTGGATCAGCCGTGTGAATCGTGCCGCCGCCGAGCATTTCCGCGAAGAACGCATGGCTCATTTCCCTCGCCGCATCCGCATCCCGGAACACACTGCGAAGGTAATTCTGCTTTGGTGAATTTGTATCAATTTGCTTGCTGGCTGCCAAAACCCTGCCATGGTTGAATACAAGGTTGGTTGCTGTCCCGGAGGCGCGGTGGTCGCGCGGCAAAGGACAAACCAGCCTTCTAAAAATGACCCTGCGTCCCG
>CAMDJM010000136.1 GCA_945900785.1 Akkermansia muciniphila | reverse complement strand
CATTAAAGTCATCCAGCCCGCCTTTACCGCGATCGACCGCCGCTTCATTCCCATGTTCGTCGCCCTCGGTTCCATCGCGCTGAACGCCACCTTGAATTCCCTGTTCGTCTTCCATTTCCGCTTTGGTCATGAAGCCCTGGCGCTTTCCACCGCCGTGATCGCCGGGACCAATTTTGCGTTATTGTATTTCATGATGAGCCGCATCTCCGGCGGCCTGGAAACCGGCAGGATGCTCCTCACCCTCGCCAAACTGGCCCCCGCGGTGACCCTGCTCGGCCTCGTGGCCTGGGCGGGGCAACACTGGGTGCTGCAAGGCTGGAGCGCCTTTGGCCTCCTGCGCCGGGCGGCCCTCCTTGGGGGCGTGGTCGCCGCTGCCGGCGGGGTTTATTTCCTGCTGGCCAACCTCCTGAAGGTGGAGGAAGCCCAGCAATTCCTCGGCATCGTCCGCCGCAGGGTCCGGCGTTAGGGACAGGCGTCAGGGTCCGGCGTCAGGGTCAGGCGTCAGGGGCCGCCGGTGCCCGCGGGCCTGCTCCGGATTCTCCTTTTGGGCAGCCCTGGTGCGCAAATGTGCCGGGGCTGCGCGACAAAAAAGCCACCATTTGTGGCTAGTGACACAAAGTCAATGGCCAGCTTTCAGATGCTCCACCGTGAAGAGATCGTGTGGCCTCCCCGGCGCTTCTTTGGATTTGATGAGGGTATTCAATTCAAGGAGGCGGCAGGTTCCGAAAGGAAAATCGAGCGGAACACTGTGGCGGAGAGCCTCTTCATAACCGTCTACTCCCATCACTTGCCCCAGGCGGGAATCTTTATTATGCTTAACACCGGGCATTGTCTGGTTGGGTTGTGGGTGATGCTGATGGCAGGGAGTTTTTTGGGCAGGGTCAAAACATATGGCCGGTTTTACCAGAGCGTGTTCTATCCACCCGGTATGGATGAAACGGCCCGGCAGGTGGTTCTGACTTTGACTCCCGAAGGCATGGAGGAGAAAACGGGCAGGGTCACCAGTTTTGCTCCATGGTCAGCGGTAACTGGGGCCGAACTTCTGGAGGATCTGCTGGTGATCGGTTTGGCAAGTAAACAGTAAACAGGAAGTAGTTATCCCAGGGAATTCTGTCCAACAGCCGTTTCTCAACCTCGAGGAAATCCGGGATGTAGTTGCTCAAATGAAAGCGGCTTTCAAGGAGCCGGAACCGGATAAAGCAGCTGGCGAAATTGCCTAAATTCAAATTCGACAATGCCCTGTGGCTCTCCATCGCGCGGAAGCACGTTAAACCTGGCATGAGCCAGGGGATGGAGGGGATTTGAGCCGCCATCGTCAAGGGTTGGGCTGCTGAAATTGATTGGAAATGGCAACTCTCTCCATCCGATGACTGATCCCGCCAGCCTTGCTCAGCAAGCCCTTCTTTTCCGGAGGGCAGACCTGAGCTCCCTGATTCAACAAGGCCCCGTCCCGGAATATTGCTTCCTGACTTCTCTTAACCCTAAAAACGGCAGTAGAATTTGAACAGAAGGACGCGAATGACACAAAATCAGTAACTTGCGAAGGTCCCGCCCAAATCTGATCGTCACTCTGCAGGTGAGTGCATCTTGTCCCATAAATCTGTGATTATCAGTCATATCCGTGCCATCCGCGGCCCGTCAGCGTCCTTTTCAGGTTAACCCGTGGTGCGCAGGCCGGAGGCGAGGGCGTTGATGCTGAGGAGGAGATCGGGGAGCATGGCTTCGCTGGCTTCGGTTTGTTGGGCGGCGCTGTGCGCGCGCCAGGTTTTGAGCAGGGCAATTTGCTGGGCGTGGAGCACGCGCAGGGGTTCTTCCCGGATCTCCAGGGTATAAGCCAGGCGGGGGCGGCGCTTGGCGAAAGGCCCGTTGAATAACTCCTCGAGCAGGGTGCGGGTGCGGGTGTGTTCGTCGAGGATGATCGTCATGAAGCGCTGGCGCAGGGCGTCGTCAGGAACGAGAGCGGCGTAGTCCTGCATCAGGCCGGTGTTGGCACTCACGAGGGAGCTTTCGATATTGGTCAGGACGTAGCGGAGGAAAGCGGATTCCTTGAGGGCGGCCCCCAGCGCGGTGAATCCGGCAGGGTCATCGGTTTTGAGTTTAGCCAGGGCGGAGCCAGCCCCGAACCAGCCAGGGAGGTAAAAGCGGGATTGGGTCCAGGAGAAAACCCAGGGAATAGCGCGCAGGTCATCCAGCGTCGCCTGACCGGTGCGGCGGGCCGGGCGGGAGCCGATGCGGCTGTGCTCCAGCGCATCAATAGGGGTAGCCGTGCGGTAAAACGCCATGAAACCTGGCTCAAGGAGGAGCGCCCGGTAGGCATCGCGGCTCCACGGGGCGAGTTTTTCCATGATAGGATGGAAGGCACCGGTGTCCGGTTGACCGTGGCGGTGCCGGGCGGTCGCACTGGCGGCGGATGCCATGAGCAGTTCAATGTTATAGACGGCCGAGCCCAGGTGGGCATACTTCTGGGCAATGGTTTCGCCCTGCTCCGTCATGCGCAGAAAGCCGCTGAGGGAACCTTGGGGAAGGGCTTCCATGAACCAATGGGTAGGACCGGCCCCGCGTCCCACGGTGCCGCCGCGGCCATGGAAGAAGACAGGGCGCACGCCATGGCGGGCGCAGGTGGTGGAGAGTTCCGACTGGGCGCGGTGCAGGGCCCACTGACTGGCCAGGATGCCGCAGTCCTTGTTGCTGTCGGAGTAGCCTACCATCATTTGGAAGATGGGTTTCCCCGTGGCGAGACTGCGCCGGGTGATCGGGTGGGAGAGAAAGGCATCGGAAATGCCAGGACCGGCTTCGAGGTCTCCCATGGTCTCAAAAAGGGGAGCCACGGGCAGAGGGCAGCGCAATCCGTCTGGTGTCCATTCCATGAGGCCAGCTTCCCGCGCCAGCAGATAGACCGTGAGGAGATCCCCCACATTCCGCGTCATGCTGACAATGAGTGTTCCCAGCCCGGCATTGCCAAAACGGGCGCGGTGGGTTGCAAGAACCCGATAGCAGGCCAGCACGGTATCGGCTTCCGGTCCGGCGGAGACGCCAGGACTGAGGAAGGGGCGTGGGGAGAGGAGTTCCTTTTCCAGCAGAGCCAGCTTTTCCGTGAAAGGCAGTTCTGACAGCAACTGGCCAGGAACAAGGAGACCAGCGGCGGTCATGAGTTGCTGCAGGGCCGTCTCGTGGAAGGCGGAGTTTTGCCGGATGTCGAGGATCGCGGAGTGGAATCCAAAGGCTTCGACCTGCCGCCGGAAAGGCGTGACCTGCTCGGTGGCCAGGGAAGAGGCACCTACCGCTTCCAGGGCTTCCTGGTAGATGAGCAGGTCTGCATCCAGATCCGCCGGGCTGGCATAACCGGCTGCATGGTCCTCGCTTGCCAGCACGATTTTAGCCCGCATCAAATATGCTGCTTCCCGCCAGGGCTCTTCCAGGTTGCGGGCCTTGATGTAGTCAGGATCGACGCCGGGAGCCCCCGTGATTTCCTGACGGAGTTCCGCGATGAGGCTGGCCAGGGCAGAAGGCGTTTCCCGGAAGAGGGAACTGATGGGGGAATGATAGGCAAGGGATTCCAGCGAGCGGCGGTGGATGCGCAGGGCATTGCTGCGCAGAGCCGAGAGGGAGCGGGCGGTGACTTCAGCGGTGACAAAGGGGTGGCCATCGCGGTCGCCGCCGATCCAAGTGCCAAAGCGGAGGAGCGGCGGCAGGGAATCGACGCCGGCAGGGTCCAATCCGGCGGTCATCCAGGCCTCCCGGAGGTGCAGATGGGCCCGGGAGAGGGCCTTGGGAAAGACTTCGCGGAGATAGTGCAGGGCGTTTTGGAGTTCCGCCTCAATGGTAGGCCGGGTGACGTGGATTTCGCCAGTGCGCCAGAGGTTTTCGAGCAGAGTTTCCAACTGGCCGGCGAGGCGGGCCTGCTCCCGAGGGGTGTAGGCGGGGTTCTCATGGCGGTTCATGAGATCGTAGATTTCACCATGCAGTTCACGCACCGTTTCGCGTTTTGCCTCGGTAGGATGGGCCGTGAGCACGGGCTCGACCTGCACATCACGGAGCACGGCCAGGAGTTCGGCTTCGGAAAGGTTCAGCTTAGCCAGTTGCTTAAGATTGTCCGGCCAGAGGCCTTGTTCCGCAGGAGCGCCTTCCTGTTTTTCCCGGAGACGCCGGACTTGTGAGGCCACCCGCTCCTCTACCACGTTCAGAAGTTGAAAGGCGATGGAGTAGGCCTGCCCCAGGGAGCGGCTGGAATCGGCCGCCTGGGGGGAATTTCCCATCCACGGCAACTGATCCGCCAGCTCCGGCTCGCCCATGCGGCGCAGCACCGCCGCGAAGGCTTTCATGAGAAAGGAAAGTTCGTCATCAAGCAGTTGGAAGCCGAGAGCACGCAGGGAAACGGAGGAGGAGGGCATGGATGTTTCTCATATCAGCAGAATCGGTGCCTGCCAGGCGAAAGGTATTGCAGACCGGCGGTGCCGCATCCGCGCCCACCCCCACCGCTATGGGGCCAGGGCTTTGGCGCGCAGGGCAGGATCATGAATCGTCCCCGCCCAGGTCGCCGCAGCGGAGGGATCGGCGCTTTTTAGGTGGCTTCCACTATTCGACTACCGCCCCAGCCGCACGCATTTCATCCAAGGCCCGTGCACAGTCCCCCGCCTGCAAATTCACCCCACGGCAAGCTTCCAGCAGCACCCGCACCTCAAAGCCCTCGCGCAAAGCATCCAGCACCGTGAACTTGACGCAATAATCTGTCGCCAGGCCCGCCACACTCAACTCCGTCACGCCCGCTTCTCTCAGCCACTCAGCCATCCCGGTCGAGGTCCGGTGCCCGTTGTCGAAAAATCCGCTATAGCTGTCAATGCCGGGATTCATGCCCTTCGGAAAAACCCGGGCAATCTGCCGCATCTCCAGCCCCGGGGCGAACAAGGCTCCACCGGTATTCTGCACACAATGCACCGGCCAAAACGTCTGGGGCAGCCCATCCAACTCCCCCTGGCCATACACCGCCGCCCCCGGATGATTCACCGCGAAGCTCCCATGGTCCACCGGATGCCAATCCTGCGTCGCCACCACCAGATTAAACTTCGGCATCAGCGCATTCACCACCGGCACAATCAAATCCCCACCCGGCACCGCCAACGCCCCACCCGGCAGAAAATCATTTTGGATATCAATTAATATCAAGGATTTCATGGTTCTGGAAGAGTTCGGATGACTTCAATGTCTGGAGTCATCTTAATTTGTGGTGGTTATAAGTTCCTGATACAAGGCGAGATCCTGCGCCGAAAAGCAACAAAACACAATTTCCCGGACGGAGGTCTCTGCTTCCGAAAAAGCCCTGACGGCGGCGATGGCAATGCCAGCCGCTTCCCTGGCGGGGAAGCCGTAGATCCCGGTCGAAATACAGGGAAAGGCCATCGACTCCAGCCCGCCCTTGGCCGCCAACGCCAGGGAATTCGTATAACATTCCATCAGCAGTGCGGCCTCTCCCGCCGTTCCACCCTGCCACACCGGACCCACCGTGTGAATGATGTGCCTGGCTTTCAACTGATACCCGCACGTCATTTTCGCCTGTCCCGTCCGGCATCCGCCCAACAGCCGGCACTCATGCTCCAATTCCCGCCCCGCCGCCCGATGAATCGCCCCATCCACCCCGCCCCCTCCCAACAGGGAAGAATTCGCCGCATTCACGATGACATCGACATCCAACCGGGTGATGTCTCCTTTTATTGCTGATATTTTCATAAGGTGTTATGCCTATTTGAGGATTTGGGGAACTGTTCTACTTTGATATTGCCGGATCAGCGCTGCCTTCCGCTCCGTCAGCCCTCGTTCCAAGCCTGCTGGATACGCGTGCGGATGTTGCAGCCGCTTTACACCTGCATGCAATGCCGCCAGTTGCTTCCGGCAGCGGGCTTGGATCTCCCGCAGCGGTGGCGATTCCCTGACGAACTCCCCGCCCCGGCACACCGGCACCAGCAGGTCTTCGCCCACCGCGCCCTCCGGCACCTCGAAGTGCCGCATCGTGTCCTTGGGATCTGCGATTTCCGGACGTGCCGGGCAGCCGGTGGTTTCATCAAACAAGGCATCGCCCCGGAACTGACCGTCCACCGAAAATCGCCTGACTTGTTGAATGCCCGGGTTGCTCACCTTCACCGATTGCTCGCTCAATTTCACTTTCGGCTGCCAGACTCCGTGATCATCGCGGATCGCCCCCAGCTTATACACGCCCCCCAGCGCGGATTCCGCCCCACCGGTCACCAGTTGGGTGCCCACGCCCCACACTCCGATCCTGGCCCCCTGCTGCTTCAGGCTTTCGATGAGGTGTTCATCCAGATCGTTGCTCGCCACGATCACCGCTTGGGGAAAACCTGCCTCATCCAGGATCTGCCGCGCCTCGACACTCAGCCACGCCAGATCCCCGGAATCCAGGCGGATTCCCGCCAGTTCATGGCCCGCTGCCCGCATCTGCCGGCCGATCTCCACCGCATGGTGCACGCTCTCCAGCGTATCGTAGGTATCCACTAAAAACACACAATTGTTCGGCATCGCCGCCGCATACGCAGCAAAGGATTCCAGCTCGCTATCAAATGACATCACCCACGAATGCGCATGCGTCCCCCGCACCGGAATTCCCAGCAAACGTCCTGCCAGCACATTCGAAGTCGAGGCGGTGCCGCCGATAAACGCCGCCCGGCTGGCCATCACCGCCCCATCCGGTCCCTGCGCCCGGCGCAGGCCGAACTCCAGCACCGGATCCCCTTGGGCCGCCAGGCACACCCGTGCTGACTTTGTCGCGATCAAAGTTTGGAAATTGATCAGATTCAACAACGCCGTCTCCACAAGTTGCGCCTGCGCGATCGGTCCCCGCACCCGGATCAGCGGCTGATGGGGAAACACCACCGTTCCTTCCGGCACCGCGTCTACATCACAGGTCCAGCGCAGCCCTCCCAGATATTTCAGGAATGCCGGAGAAAACAACGCCTTCCCATCCTGTCCCGGCAGCGTCCCCAGCCACGCCAGTTCCTCCGCGCCAAACCGGAACTGCCGCAACCATTCCACCACATCCCCCAACCCCGCCGCCACCGCATATCCACCTCCAAACGGCAGCCGCCGGAAGAATAAATGAAACACCGCCTCCTGCTCCGCCCGGCCCGCCTGCCAATACCCGGCCACCATGGTGAGTTGATAAAGATCGGTCAAAAGTGGAGTGTGATAATTCATTTTCGTTTCGTCAGCTTGGATTGGAGTGTTATTTAAAAGAGGGAACCAGCCGCCGGAACCCGTGGCCCAACACCACAAGCAAAAAGAGTAGATTCCGCAATGGCACCGCCCACCAGCGCAAGGGTGGCAAAGTCCCTTCTCCTGCCGGGTTGCCCAGCGCCTCTGCGGTTTTCCTTATATACCCTACCGATCTTGGCCAATCACATATTCCCTGAACCCACTCTGGCGGAATCCCCCCCTCTCCAACTTCCGCTCCGCAGATACCTCCGGCAATCGCCGCCACGGTGTCGGTATCCCCACCGCACGCCACCACGTCCGTGATGATGCGGCGGAAGTTACCACGATGCCTCATGCAGGCAAAAAGAGCCACCGCCACGGTATTCGGCGCGAAGCCACTCACGCCGCGTTCGCAGCCAATGGTGTCTGCATAAGCCTGGATCCCCAGGCCTTCATGGAGCCCAATTAACAGTTTCTCCCACCGCGGGGTCATTTCGCTGGATTTCACCAGCGGGGACAGCGCCGCGATGATGTCCTTGTTATCCATTTCTGCGGTGACCATTGCTGCCGCTTCTGCTACCAGCAGTGCCGACTCCTCCGCCCGCTGATCCGTGTGGGTCAAACGGCAGGCGGCCAAGGCGAAGGATTGGCGTTTTTCCTTATCCTGACTAAAAGCCACTCCAATGATGGAGCTGCGCATGGCGGCCCCGTTCCCCGCCGACCGCACACCCGCCCGGGATACCGGGAAACCGATCCAAAGCCGCAGGATCGCCTTCGCCGTGCTCAATCCCACCCCGGCCGGCAACGCCAGCATCCACCACCGCAGCGACGAGGCCAATGCCCTCTGAAACGCGATCACATCTTTCCCATGACGATGCAACGCGGCCGCCACCATCAGCGTGTGTTCCGTATCGTCGCTGAACATGCCGTGGCCAAACCACAGGCGGTGCCGGAGCCCGCCTTCGCAAAACTTGCCCGCCTTCGTCCGCGACAGACCTTCCGCCGGCAGTCCAATGGCATCGCCCACGGCCGTGCCGAGCAGACAGCCCAGAATCGGATCAGGATGGGAAGAGGGTGATGGAGATGGATTCTTCATGGGAAATGGAGAAAAGAAACCGGCACCTCATCCACGAGCCACACGCCGTTGGTGGAGAGGAAAAACACGTGGCCTGCCCGATGCATGTCCCCGGCTTTGATCGTCAGGAGCACGGGCTGGCCGTGCCGCGCGCCAACCGCCATGGTCATTTTTGTTTCCGGTGAAAGATGCACGTGATGCCGTTTCATCTTTTGCAATCCTGTCGAGCGGATCGCGTCCAGGAAGCGGGAGGCCGTGCCGTGATGGAGGAACTCCGGCGGCACCTGGGCTTCATAAGCCAGATCCACCTCCACCGAGTGCCCCTGACTGGCCAAGATCCTCAAGCCGTCCTCATTGAATTCAAAGCGACGCTTGGCGTTCGTATGGACAACATGGTCCAGCTCCGCCCGGGTCATCGCCCGGCCGGCGTGTTTGCAGCCTGACAATAGCTTCTCCACTGGGACCCACCCGGCCCCATCCAGTTGGATGCCAGCCGTTTCCGGCTGATGCCGCAGCACCAGGCTCAGAAAGCGGCTGATTTTTGTGGTTTGTTGTTCGTTCATGATTCGATTTGTTCTTTGTCGTTTTTGTTTTGTTTGGATCATTGCGGATCCAGGGGTGTGAGTGTTGAAATCAGGAAGTGGTGCAGGTCCGACATCATTACATCAGAGAGAATCATCAGGCCGCCTTCTCTGGCATCCCTGCCGGGATGCTATGCTTTGGGAAATGCTAACCGGGGATGTCGCTGCGCTCAATCCCCGGCTGATATGGCTGCGGTTTTGTCAAGTAGGCATGTGGATTCCAGTTCATGTCAGGCATGATTTTTGCAGATGGCAGGCAGTCGGAAAAGGAGACGGATCCACCGGGATGAAGATTCATCACGATGCGGTGATATGCTGAAATACGCGTGTTGGATAACGCAGTGGCTTTTATCATCGTGGCCGGTCCGCTTTCTAATCGCCGAGCGTTCGCCTCCTTGCGGAGTCTTATCTCATAGCCGGGTCGCGGGTTGACCTCCGTGTGAATCCGCCTCTTTTTCCGATTGCCTGTTTTTTAGGATGTTCCAAGTGGTCCCTTGGT
>CAMDJM010000135.1 GCA_945900785.1 Akkermansia muciniphila | reverse complement strand
CCGGTAGTTCAGGCGGGCTTTGGTCATGCGCTCGCGGAGGCCGCTCTGGTGGACGAAGTCTTTTTGGAGGCGGCGGAGGTATTGGTCGAGGAGGTAGTTGGTCTGGTGCAGGAGGCAGGTGGCGATGTTGGCGATGACTTCGGCGGGACGGGTGTCCACAAAGGGGCGGTAGGCCTCATAGGTGGTCTGGGGCTTGTTTCCGAGGCGGCGGACGTAGAGGGCTTCTTTCGAGTTTTTCTCCCAGACGGGGTGAGAGCGGACGCGGAGGTAATCCTGATAGTCGATGAGGAGTTCCTCCAGGCTGGCGCGGGCCACATTGGTGAGTATGATTTCGGTTTCGGTGGAGGTCTGGGCGGCTTTGCTGCCTTCGGCGATGTTCTGTTTGCCGGACCGGGCGGCCTGGATCATTTGGTCGATGGTGCGGTCTCCTTTTTTGAGGAAGCGGTGGCAGAAGTGGTAGGTGAGGTCGAAGACGATTTCGGATTTTTGGCAGTCGGGGAGATCCTGGTAGTTTCCGCGTGGGGGGAGGAAGCTGTCTTCTGACATGAAGGGGGCTCTGAAACCCTGCGGAGACGGCCCGCCGCTGCGCGTCCTGCCGGTAAACCGCCTGAAGGCGGGACTCCAACGGAGATGGCAATGCTCGCCCCCTCAACGCCCAACTCCCGCCCCCTCAACGCCCAACTCTCACGGCACGTCCGCGTCCCCCTCCTTTTCTGTAAGCTTCTTCAGTTGGTCCATCCACCGGTTGGAATCCTTGTGGGTGGGATTGGCGGCGATGAGGGTCATCATGGAGGCGGCGGCGGTCTTTTTCTGGCCGGCGGACCATTGGTCGCGATACATGGCAAATTTCATGGAGGGCACTTTGACTTCCTCATAACGCTCCACCAGTTCCTTGACCTTGGTGGATTTGGCCACCTTGGCGGTTTGTTCAATGCGTTTGGTCCAAGCGGCGGCCAAGCCGGCGGAGTCCTGTTTTTGGCGCAGGGGCTCGATGATCAGCCGGTCATAAATTTCATCAATGTTTCCGGGATTGGTAGGAGCGCCGTTTCTGAGGGACACGGTGCCATCCAATTTCAGGTGTTTGGCAAAAATGGTGTCCAGCACCTGGCCTCCCAGGGCGGCGGAGACTTCCTTGGATTTTTTGAGGGATTCCTGCAGGGTGCTGACCTTGACGGTTTCCTCCGGGTCCAGGGACATGTCCATAATGCTGCCGAGGATGCTTTTGGCCAGCACTTCCTCCTTGCTGCAAAAAGAGGTCAGGGAATCCACATATTCCACAGCACCGCTCACGACTTCGGCCTCCTGGGAAGCAGTTTCGACATGGGAGTCCAGCACGATGAGTCTCAGGTAGTGCAATTGCAGGCGCAATGAGGCACAAAAGGCATCGTTGCTGCCGATGGTTTTGATTTGCTCGCGTTTCCACTCGGCGAACTCCGCCATGGTCCTGCCCTTCATCTCGAAGTCCTGTTCCTTTTTGCAGTCGAGCCAGAAATTGAAGGCGCGGTCATTGCCTGACATGGCGTCCTTGAGGATCGTCAATTGCGAGGCGTGCATGCCGCCGCGCTTTTTGGCAATGTCTTTCTCCAGATGTTCCACCTGAGCTTTGAGTTTGGCAAGATCCTCATCCGACAGTTTGGCGGGGGCGGGCGGTGTGGTCGGAGGCGCGGCGGGCGGGGTGGCCGGGCTGCCAGGCTTGCGGGGGATCAGCTCACCCTGCGCTGCCATGATGGACACCATGGAAATCAGGGAGAGGAGGAGGGAGGATCGCTTCATAAGAAAATGGGGTCAGGGGAGGTTGCGGGGATTTCCGGACCCTCCAACACTTATTCCAGAGTCCGGAAGTTCTGACAAGCCCGCGGAACGCCGAAGTTTGCCCAGGGGAAACCCCCATGCCGGCAGTGCGGATCAGGCCAGCGGGGGCTCCTGGCCGATATGGGGGTAATCCGTCAGGGCCTGCAGCTTCACCCCATACATTTCCGCGAGGGCATCCGCGTCGCTGCCGGCGTAATCATCGCGGTAATAGATTTCCCGGATGCCGTAAGCGCAAAGCATCTGCATGCAGCTGGTGCAGGGCTTGGTGGTCACCGCCACCAGTTTCACGCTGCCCCGGGTGAACAGGCTGCAGAGATTCACCTCGGCGTGCAGCATGAATTTCTGCCGGGCTTCCCGGTCGACCCAGAAATCCGCCCCGGCATTGAAGCCTGGGGCCAATCCGTTGTAGGCGGTGCCGATCACCCGGTTGGCATGATCAATCGCCACGGCACCCACCTTGCGGAAGGGATCTTCCGATCTCAAACTGGCGACCTGCGCCAGAGCCATGGCGTATTGTGGAATGCTGATCCTCGGGGTGCCTGCGGCTGGTGGCTCTGCTCCTGGGCCGGGGGTGTTTTCGTGATCCGGGGGTGGATTCATGGGAGTCCGGGCACGGAGTTCAGGTTGAGCTTGGCCTTGGCCTTGGCCTTGGCGGCCTGCCAGGCGGCTTCCATCCGCTCCAGCCCGGCTTCCTCCAGGGGCACGCCCAGGGCAGCGAGGGCAGATTCCATGGCGGTGAAGCGGGCCTCGAATTTGGCGTTGGCCGCAGTCATCAGCACTTCCGGGTCGAGCTTCAGCTTCCGGGCCACATTCACAGCGGAAAATAACACATCACCGAGTTCCTCTGCCGCGTGTGCAGCATTGCCGCTGGCGGTGGCTTCCTCCAGCTCTCCGCATTCCTCGCGCAGCTTGGCCAGCACGCCGGCGGTGTCCGGCCAGTCGAATCCTGCTTTGGCGGCCTTTTTTTGCAGTTTCGCAGCGCGGCTCAGACCTGGCAGGGCTTTGCTCACGCCTGCCAAAAAGGCCTTTGGGGTCCCGCCTTTTTCCTGACGCTTGATTTCATCCCATTGTTTCAGCACGCCTTCGGTATCCGTGACGCCACTGTCGCCATAAACGTGAGGGTGGCGGCGGATCAGCTTTTCGGCAATGCCATGGGCGATGCGGTCCAGGTCAAACACTCCAGTCTCGCTCCCCAGTTCGCCGTGAAACACCACCTGCAGGAGCAGGTCGCCCAGTTCCTCACAAAGGTGCACCATGTCTCCTGACTGCACCGCTTCCACCACTTCGTAGGCTTCCTCCACCAGATTGGGCATCAGGCTGGCGTGGGTCTGTTCCATGTCCCAGGGGCATCCGCCGGGGGAGCGCAGATCGTGCACCACGCGCTGCAGGCGCACCAGGCCGTCACAGGAGTCAGGGGGGGTTTTACCGGGCATAGGGGAAAGGAAAAGAGACTGCTGCCCCCTAAGCGATTTTGCCGTTTCGGCAATGGCCAGCTTTGGCGGCGGCTTCACTGGACGGCGGCCGGGGGCTTGGCGGCGTGATAAAGTCCCCGGTGCCTGAAGAGCACCGCCACGCCGCAACTGAGCGCTGCTGGCAACGCCAGGCCAGGGCCGAACAATTCCACGGCCAGGAACAAACCCGTGAGGGGCGTGCGCGCCGCCGCGCTGAAGACGGTGACCATGCCCAGCGCGGCAAAGGCCTCCGCGTAGTGCAGGCCGTTGAGGTGTAAACTGAGCGTCTGGCCCAGGGCGGCACCGATGAAAAACAAGGGGGTGACCTCCCCGCCTTTGAACCCGCTGCCTACCGTGATTACCGTAAAGACCAGCTTCCACGCCCATGCTTCTGCTGGCACGGGTGGGGCTTTGGCATTCGACAACGTTTCCCAAGGCTGGGTATATCCATGAAAGAAGGATTCCAGAGTCAAGCCCTGCGGCCCGGCCAGAGTGCCTAGCCCCAGATAGTCCCTCGTGCCGCAGACGGACACGAGTGCGATCACCAGGAAACCGCCAACCAGCGGACGCAGCGGAGCCCAGGGCAGCCAGCGCTTCATCCAGGTCTGCCAGAGATGCGCTGAGGCCACAAAGGCCAAGGCCACCAAGCCAAAAATCATGGCCGCGAAGAGCACCCCGCCCCACACGCTAACACCCGAAAAAGTGGAGCAGGTGATCCTGGGCCAGGCGGTGTGATGACCTCCCCACCCATGACACACCTGGTCAGCGCAAAAGGCCGCCGCCATGCACCATGGCCATTCCTTCAGCCGGCCCCGGCGCTGCCGCAACACTTCCACCGCGAACACCGCCCCAGCCCATGGCGTGCCGAACACCGCACCAAATCCGGCCGCCACTCCTGCCATCAGCAAACCAGGAAATTCACCGGTGCTCAGCCTGCCCATGCGGCCCACCCAACCTGCCAGGCTGCCTCCCACCTGCACCGCCGTTCCTTCGCGTCCGGCGGAGCCTCCTCCCAGATGTGTCGCCAGGGTGCCCAGCAAAACCAAGGGAGCCATCCTGACAGGGACCCCTCCGCCCGGTTCATGGATTTCATCCAGGATCAATCCCGTGCCGCGCTCTGCCGTGGAGCCCCACTTTTGATAAATCAGGGCCACCGCCATGCCGATCAGCGGCAGACACCATAACAACCATGGCTGATCCAGCCGCACCCGCGTCACCGCATCCAGACTCCAGAGGAAAAAGGCCGCTGAAGTCCCTGCCAGCACAGCCGTGATGCTTGTCAGGACGGCCTTGTGCAGCAGGGCGATGAGCGGGAGGCGGGAAATCGGCGGCTTCATTCTTCCGGGTAAGGCAGCGTCTCCCCGGGCGGCGCGGATCCGCCGGGTTCCGTCAGGGAGGTGATCTCATTTCCCTCCAGGGTCCATTGCTGCAGGGTGTTGGTTTTACCCTTGGTCATGGCTCGGAAGTAGGCGGGCGCGGTGCGCTTGGTAAAACGGCGCTCGTTGACGCCGGTGGCATCGCAGGCATCCAGCAGGGCGTGGCCTTTATAGAGCCGGTGCTTGCCCAGGATGCGCACCGCCCCAGGCACTGGTTCTGCCGGAACCCGGCGGTCCAGCACCAGATAGCTCAAGGGCAGCGAGCGCAGGTCGATTCCCATGATTTTCCCGAACTGCCGCCAATCGCGGTCCGTGTAAACCTCCGGGGGGGGAGTTGCAAAAAAGTGGCACCAGTCGTGTTCATGCCCGGCGGCCAGCAGGCCACAGCCATGGCGGTGCAGGCAGGGAGCGACCGGATGGAAGACCGCCTTCAGAATCTCCCGCGCCTTCACCAGCTTGGCACTGGCCAGGCTGGTGCCCGGCTCCACCCACAGGATCGCCGCAGCGCGGGAAGCCAGCTTCAGCAATTCCGCCAGGGCCGCTTCCGGCAGTTCGGTCACCACGTGACTGATCAACAGCGTGAAGGGACCTTCCGGTTCGCCGGTAGTGATCGTCACGTCAGGAAATTCCCGCCGCACGGCGGACACGGCAAAGTTCACCGCCCGGCGCGAACGGTCGTGCAGCGCCACGGCTTTCAATCCGGCTTCCGGATAGGCTGTGAGAAACTCCCGCACTGCCACCCCGGTGCCGCAGCCCCAATCATAGACCGCACCGGCCGGAGGAGTCCAGCCCAGCCGGGCCAGGTCCCGGAAAACATGATGCCATTTCCAGGCGATGCGCCGGGCAAAGGTCACATCATAACCACGCAATAATTCATCCGACGCCCAATAGTCGCCTTTTCCCGCCGTGCCCTCCAGGTAAGTCGTGCGCAATTCATCCAAGCTTGACCAATCGTATTCCATGCCGTCCAGACTGCGGGGAAAGAGCAGAAAGGCAACGGCTTTCCGGGGACGCCGTCCCGGGTCACACCGTCTGGCCCTGCTTCGCCACCACGATGGATTTATCCGGATATTCCTCCTGCAGGGCGGCCTGGAGCGCGAGGGCGCGCAGCGGCTCGCCGTGCACCAGATAAACCTGGTTTTTGGCACCGGTGATGCGGTGGAAGTATTCCATCAGCTCGCTGTGATCCGCATGGCCGGAGAAGCTGTCCAGCAACTCGATGCGTGCCCTCACCGTGACGGGTTCACCAAAAATCGCAACCTCCTTGTGTCCTTCCCGCAGCTTCCAGCCAAGGGTATTTTCCGCACAATAGCCGACAAACAGCACCGTGGTGCGCGGGTCGCCGAGGTTGTTTTTCAAATGATGCACGATGCGCCCGGCCTCACACATCCCGGAGGCGGATATGATAATGAAAGGGCCCTCCTGCTGGTTCAGTTCCTTGCTGTCAGCGGCACTGCGGATCAATTCCAACCCATCGAAACCAAAGGGATCGCGCTTGTCGAAGAGGAAGCGGTAAACGCGCTCATTGAAGCCTTCCGGATGCAGGCGGAACACCTCCGTGGCGGACACCGCCAGCGGACTGTCCACAAACACCGGCACCTGGGTCAGGCAGCCGGTCTCGATCAGTTCGTGAATGACATACAGAATCTGCTGGGTCCGCTCCACCGCAAAGGCCGGGATCAGCACCTTGCCACGATTTTTCAATGCTGCGGTCAGGATATCGCAAAGCCGCTCGCGCGAGTCGGTATCCATGCCATGTTCCCGGCCGCCATAGGTGCTTTCCATGATCACCGTATCAATGTTCATGGCATTTTCCGGATCGCGCAGCAAATCGTTATGCCCGCGCCCGACGTCGCCTGAAAAGAGCAGGCGTTGTTTTTCGCCCGTCTCCCGGTCCTCCAGATCCAGGATCACCTGGGCCGAGCCCAGAATATGGCCGGCATCAATGAACGTGAGCTGGACCCCATCGCTGATGAACATCGGGCGGTCATAGTCAAAAGTCACGAATTGCCGCAGACATTTCTCCGCATCGATTGGTGAGTAAAGAGGGGTGTAAAGCGGCTGCCCCTTCCGGGCACGTTTTTTGTTGGCATATTCCACATCCGCTGTCTGGATCTTCGCGGAATCCGCCAGCATGATCTGGCAAAGGTCCCGCGTTGCCGGCGTGGCATAGATATTTCCCCGGTAACCCTGACGGCTCAGATTCGGGAGATTCCCGCTATGGTCGATGTGCGCATGCGAGAGCACCACCGCCGACAGACTGGCAGGATCAAAGGGAAAATGCTTGTTCCGGTCATAGGCATCCTCGCGGTGCCCCTGATACAGCCCGCAATCCAGCAGGATGCGCTGGTCATTGATCTCGATGAGGTGCTGGGATCCAGTGGTGGTGCCGGCTGCGCCGTGGAAGGTGATTTTCATGGAACGTCGTGAATTTTCCGCAAGGTAGAAAATACCCGTCCGCTTGACAAACAAAACTTCGGGAAACCTGAACCCGCCCCGCCGCAGGGCACCGGAGCACTTCCCCGGCACCCTCCGCCTGGAAAACGTGGCCTGCCGTCAACGTTCATTCGAACAGTTGATCTGCTCCTCCATCGCTCTGAAATCCTGCCATTTTTAATAAAAATCGTCATTTTGGGTTTTGATTCTTCTTTTATGCCAAATTTAAAGCCTCGCCGGAGGGGGCCGCCATGAAGCTCACCACCGGACAATTCATTGCCCTCAATGCCGCCTTCAGTGCGGTGCTTGGCGCGGCCACGCAGTTGGGCATGGCGACGCTGCAGTTGCTGGAGATCATCCCTATTTTCGAACGGGTAAAACCCATCCTCACCGAGCCCCCCGAGGTGACGGACGACCGCAGGCACCCTGGTGAATTGCGCGGCAATGTGGAGCTTTACCATCTGAATTTCCGGTATGAAAAAGACGGGGTCGCCCTGAAAAATTTGGACCTCAAAATCCGCAAAGGGGAGTTCGTTGCCCTGGTAGGGCCTTCCGGCTCAGGGAAATCCCCTTTCGCATCCGGGACCGAAGCCTTGGTTGGCGTCGCTCTGGAAAGCAGGGGTCGCCATCCATCGATATTCCCCCTCCGGCCCGCGCCATACTCACGCTTTACGGGATGCTTGCTCCCGATTTATAGTAGAAAATATTCTCTCCTGAAGCAATGTCCCACGCCTTCCCCTTGGATCAACTCGACGTCATCGGGTATACCGAAGTTCCTATTTTGGAACCCGCGATGCCTCATGTCCTGTCGCCCATTTTTTCGGTCCGGGCATCGGACATAGTCCTTTTTCCTCCGTATTGTTTGGATGGGGCCATGCTTTTCCAGCCGCACGTTTCGGACCGGGCTGAATTTGATGATCTGTTGGTGGGCAAAGAGATCTCTGCCATCCAACCGCAGACGGCGAAACCAGACCACGACCTTTGGTTCGATGATGAAGGATCCCCCCACTATGAGCCCTGCCATCTGAGTGCCGGGCACCTGCAGGAAATTTATGTCCGCCGCATGACCTTGGCCGGGGAAGCTTGGAAAAGGGGCGAATACGAAAGCGCCCGCCTGAATGCCAGCATTGCCTTCGCGGCAGATGTCCGGAAACTTGACCCTTTGATTCTGTGCGGGGCCGTCGAACTGCACCTGGGGAAAACCGGCGAATTCGAGCTGACGGCTGATCTTGCTGAAGAGTTCACTTCACGCGCTGATTTTACCCAGCTTATTCAGCAATAAGTGCTCACTTTGCGTTTTTAACCTTATCGCAGGGCGGCTCTTAAGTTTCTTCCCTGAGAATTTCGAGCAGGGGGTGGTCGGTGATGCTGCGGTTGGCGAGCCATCCGGTGAGGACGGTGGTGGCGAGGGTGGCGAGGAGTAGGCTGGCTGGATCGAGGATGGCGCAGCTGACTTCACCAGCCCCTTGCCGGTAATTGCATATCTGGCGATCCTCCTCCTCATCATCTACTTCAGATGACCATCCGTCTCCAGCAGATGACCAATAGGTCACCAGAGACGACTGACCTTTTCCACCACCTGCTCAGGGGTGTCGCCCATTTCTATCAGGAGGCTGCCGTAATTGTTCATGAAAGTATTCAATGATGAATGAGGATGCTTGGTTTCTTTTGTAAAAGTGATGAGAATAACAGCAGCCCTCCGCATCAACGGCTCGGCCTCGCTCAGGCGGTCGGTGTCTTGCAGCAATTGCGCGAGGTTGTTGAGACGAATAGCGACGTCGGGATGCTCTGGGCCGAAGCTGGCCTCATCCATGGCAAGAGCACGGCGCATCAGAGATTCGGCCTCGTCCATGCGTTGGGTGGCCTGAAGCAATTGCGCGAGATTGTTGAGGCGAATGGCGACATTGGAATGCTCCGGGCCGAAGCTTGACTCACAAATTGCAAGGGCGCGGCGCATCAGTGGTTCGGCTTCAGCCAAGCGGTCAGTGTCTTGCAGCAAGGACGCGAGGTTGCTGAGGCGAATGGCGACGTGAGGATGGTTTAGGCCTAAGCTGGCCTCATCCATGGCGAGGGCGCGGCGGATGAGCGGCTCGGCATTGGTGTGTTGGCCTTTGGCTTCATAGAAAAGGGCGACTTGGTTGAGTAGGAGGGCCGTAGGAGAGGAAAGGGCACGATCTGCAGCGTGGAGGGCGATGGACTGGGCGTGGGGAGCTAGGGGCTCGGCAATGGGCCAGAAGTGGACTTCGTCGGAGTCATAGGGGAAGGTCTCATTCACCCATTCAAGGGCGGTGGTAAGCGCGGGTGGGGGCTTCAGGTGGGCCTGCTGCTGGCGGGCGGTTTCCTGGAGGAGGCGGGGGAGGGTGAAGGCGGTGCCGTCTGCGTGGCGGTGGGCGAGGGCGAGGTCTTCCAGTTCGGCCAAGTGGGCGCGGGCATTGGCCGGGGCGTGCTCATTTTCCAGGAGGCTGGTTGG
>CAMDJM010000134.1 GCA_945900785.1 Akkermansia muciniphila | reverse complement strand
CCCGGGGTGGGAAAGATCTCAAAAAGTCACCCCTTTATTTTCACGAAAAGAACCCAGTGAATAAAAGACCGGGCAATTCAAAAATATATATATTTATTCGTAATTACCATAGCCCAACCTTGGAAACTTAAGTCAGACAGGCTGCTAGTGCGCTTTGTGGTTAATAAATCCCGCATGCCCAAACGCCGTGACCTCCTCTCTCTCCTTCTCCTGTGGAGCGCCCTTCCCCTCCGTGCCGGGGAGACGGTGGTTTCCTCCCTGACTCTGGAAGACCTCGACGGCAGCGCCTCCTGGCCGGGTCCGCTGCAGAAGTTGATCACCTATGCGCTTGGCTTGACCAAGCGGAAGCTTGCCTATCAATTTGGATCCAGCGATCCGGATCAGGGCGGCATGGACTGCTCCGGCACGATCCATCACATTCTGGAAAAGGCCGGGCTCAAGGAGCCACCCCGGCAGGCCGATCTTTTTTTCCAATGGGTCAAGGACGCCGGCCTGCTCACAGCCGTGACTGGAACCCCGGAACTGAAGGATCCCATCCTCGCAAAACTAAAACCCGGCGATCTGCTCTTCTGGAGTGGCACCTACGACACCGGCAACCGGGCCTCACCCATCAGCCACGTCATGCTATACCGTGGTAAAACAAAGGATGGCCGTCCCGTCATGTTCGGAGCCAGTGATGGCCGGCCCTACCAGGGAAAGCGCCAGAATGGGGTCAGCGTCTTCGATTTCCGGATTCCACCGGCAGGCGGAAAATCCAAGTTCGCCGGCTATGGATCGCTGCCAGGATTTGACGTCAGCAAGCTCGCCGCCTGCCCCCCGGGCTGATTGCCAGCCGGCAGGACACAGGAGCCCGGGGCTCCGGCCCGGGATTTTTGCTGGCATCATCCCGCTTTGCAAACATGCTCCGTCAATTCACGGGCCGGAGCCCCGTGCTCCCTTTGAAATTCACGGGCCGGAGCCCCGTGCTCCCTTTTGCATGATGGAATTTTCTGCGTGCCTTCCGGCGGTCCTGTGTTATGCATGGCCCCGTCTGATGGCAACTGTCACGGCTTGCCAGCCAATTCTTTTCTTCTTCCCCCCCGGCCTCCTCACATGCTCACGGTTGAATCCCTCTCTTTCACTCTTCCAGCCGGCGACCCGCCCGTCACACTTCTCGATCAAGTCTCCTTCGTGCTGCCTCCCGGGCATTTCATGGCCATCGTCGGGCCATCCGGCTGTGGCAAAACCACCCTGCTGAAAATCATCGCCGGGCTGCAGGTGGAAACCGCTGGCCGCCTCCTCTGGCGGGGCGAAGATATTGCAGGAGACGGGGACCTGCCCGCTTCCGAACTGGGATACGTCCCCCAATTCAGCATCGCCCACGACGCCCTGACTGTGGGGGAATGTGTGGAAAACGCCGTCAAACTGCGCACCACTTTGGAGGATGCCGCCATGGAGAGCATGGCCGATGAGGCCATCGGGGTCACAGGCCTGAATGAACTGCGGGACCAGCGCGTGGCCGTGCTCTCCGGCGGGCAACGGCGGCGCCTCGGTTTGGCGATGGAATGGGTCAGTCATCCCGCGCTGCTGCTCTGCGATGAAGTCACCAGCGGCCTGGATCCGCAAAGCGCTTCCGAAATTGTCCACCTCCTGCACCATCTCTCCCGCCGTGACGGCCGCAGTGTAGTCAATGTCACCCACAGCCTGGATGATCTCGCCCTCTACGACAGCATCCTCGTTCTGAATGGCGGCCGCGTCGCCTATCACGGGCCCCCGGAGGCCCTTGCCCACTACTTCAGCGTCACGGATCCAGCGGACATTTACCCCCGCCTCAGCACCCGTCAGCCGGTGGATTGGCATGAGTCCTGGCTCAAACGGCAGGCTTTTTACTACAGCCAACTGCAAGCCGCCGGGCCCGGCACCTGGACCCTGCCAAAGCTGCCTGCATCCCCTGCAGAAGGCACCCTCCCTGCCTCCACCGTCGATCCCGCGACTCCGATCCCCCTGCCCCCTGGAGTGTCCGCGCCCCCGAACCCCAGGAAGCTGCAAAGCGCCGCCTTGCCCGGGCTCTGGCATCAATTCCTCGTCCTGCTGGGACGCCGCCTCACGCTTTTTTTCCGGGACCGCACGCACCTTCTGCTGCATCTGGCCCTGCTGGTTGGCTTTCCGCTTTTGGTGGTGTTATTTGCCACCAATGGCATCGGAGCCATGCCGGAAAATCCCGGGCACAGTGATCTTGAAATCCGCGAGGCCATGACCGTCTCCATCCGGGCGGTGGAAGGACAAACCCGGCTTGGCGGCCTGATTTCCGGCTTGGTGATGTTCCAAGTCGTGCTCCTGACGCTGATGGGAGCCAATAACGCCTCCCGGGAAATTGCCGGGGAGCGCCTGATCTACGAAAAGGAACGCCTCGCCGGGCTGCGGCCCGCCGCCTATCTTTTAAGCAAAATGGTCTTCCTCGCGGTGCTCGTGGTGGCCCAATCCCTCTGGATGGCCTGCTTTGTCGATCATTTTGCCAAGCTGCCAGGCCCCCTGTTTGACCGCGCCCTCCTGCTGTTGCTGGTGAATGGGGCGATGACCGCCGTTTGTCTGGCCATCAGCGCCCTGCTGCGGTCGCCGGACCAGGCCTCGCTGCTCAGCATTTACCTTGTCGGCTTCCAGCTTCCGTTGTCCGGGGCCGTCCTCGCCCTTCCCGAAGCCGTGGAAAAGTTCATCCAGCCCTTCATCGTTTCGTTCTGGAGCTGGTCCGGCCAACTCTCCACCATGCGGCCTACCGATTACTTCGTCGCCATCAACCGCGCCATCCCCACCCCGGTCCTGACAGATCCCAATCTTCCCCTGACCATCCTCGGTTTCCACCTCGCCGCCGGCATCCTCTTCGCCTGGATCGGCTGCCTGCGCCACCAGTGGGATTGACCGCCTTTGGGTGCGGCAGCCATTGGAAATAGATGGGATTCGGCGTTGTGGCGGCGGGGGGAGTTTGTGGATACTCCGGACATCCGTTTTTGCTGCATGTCTGATTTTTCCGATTCTTTTTCGCTGGAGGCTCCGGCCAAGGTCAATCTGTGGCTGAAGGTGCTGGGGCGGCGGGCGGATGGGTTTCATGAGGTGGAGACGAGGATGGTGCCGCTGGCCCTGTGCGACCGGCTCACGCTGCGGGTGGCTCCGGAGTTGGGGCACGGGCAGATCGGCTTTGCCTGTGATGATGCCTCGGTGCCGGGGGACGAATCGAATCTGGTGCTGAAAGCGGTCCGGGCGCTGGAACAGGCGGCGGGCGTGGGCAGCTTTCCGGGAATGCGGCTGTTTTTGGAAAAACGGGTGCCGCACGGAGCCGGGTTGGGGGGAGGCAGCAGTGACGCGGCGGCGGCGTTGCGGCTGGTGCAGGCGTGTTTTGCGCCGGATCTGGAGCAGGCCGTGCTGACGGAAGCGGCGGCTGCGGTGGGCTCGGATGTGCCGTTTTTTTTGTCAGGGCTGGCGGGGGATGCCGGTGGGCGGGGGGAGCGGGTGGTGCCGGTGCCGGAGTTCAAGGCGCGGCCGGAGGTCCTGCTGGTGAAATTGCCCTTTGGGATTGCCACGCCATGGGCCTACGGACGCTGGCGGGCAGCCGCGGAAGTGCCGGGCCTGCCATATGGATGGCAGGAAACGCGGTGGGGACGGTTGGGAAATGATCTGGAACGGCCTGTGTTTGAGAAATATCAGGTGTTGGGGCATTTGAAGGCGGCCTTGCTGCAGACGGCAGGCGTGGAGGCGGCCTTGATGTCAGGGAGTGGTTCCACGGTGTTTGCGTTGCTGGGGGAAGGGGCAGAGATGGCAGCGGTGGAGGCGGTGGCGCGGGAGGAGGTGGGGGCGGAAGTGCTATTGCTGCGCACCCGCCTCGCCCCGGAGCGCTGCGGGGTTTTGCCGGGAGGACCGGCCTGATGATTGCCCTCAGGAGGCATTGCGCTTTCCCCGGACTGGCCGTTAAATCGGACTACCCCCCTGAATTTTTTCCCATGTCTCTTTCTCCCCCCCCGGAATGGATGGTGCTGCTATGCGGTGCCTGCGACACGCGCATGAAAGTGCGTCGTCAGGATGCGCTGTCGGCGCGCCTGCTCTGCCCGCAGTGCCACGCTCCGGTTTCCTCCCCGCTGAAGCCGATGCCACCGGCCCGGGTGGAAATGCCGCCGGCTCCCCCGGTTTCGCCGGAATTCAGCCCGACCCCGCTACCGGCCCGGGCGGCCCCAGTGGCTCCGCCTTCCCTTGCTTTGCCGTCGCGGGAGAATACGGTAATGCAGGGAAAGTCCTGGGGACAAAATGGCAAGGGCCGCCCGCCCGGCGGAACCGGATTTCCCATGGGAGGAAAGGAGCCGGCGGAATTCCGGGGTTCGGATTTATCCGCAAAGCCGGAAACGCCACCCGGAAGGGCCGGGGATGGCTTGGTTGAGGATGAGGATGAGGCTAAGGCTGAGGACGGGGAGGAAGGTTCCGATGGCAGTGCCGCCAGCCCAGGAAAGCCTGCTGCTTTATTACCGGACCGGCGTCTGGCTCCAGGGGAAACGCGGCGGGCAACCATCAAAAAACGCAAAGTGAAACCTCCGGTGGTCGAGGCCCGGGAGTTGACAGACTGGGACCATCGGGAAATGGCCGGGATCCCGGAAGCGGAAGTTGAGGCGGATGAGTGGGGAAAAGTGCGGGAGCCGGAGGCAGGCCATAATCCGGAAAATTCGCGTGATTATATTGTGGAAGTAGTGGAGGAAAATGGCATGGTGCGCACGACCCGGAAACGGGTGAGGCGGCGACGCTTGTCAAAGGGAGCCGCGCTGTTTTTCAAACGCCTCACCGCCATGTCACGCGGGCTGGTCGCTGCATTGGGCCTGCTCATGGTTGGGGCGGCGGTTTATGGATTTTATGTCTTCCGGCAAAAGGCGGAGGTCACCGCGATACCCCGGGCGCTGGAGCCTCCGATCGACCGGCTGGTGCTGACCAGTTACGATGAACAGGGAGCAGAAAAGGCAGTGCGCGATTTTCTGGCGGCCGATGGAATGGAGGCGAAGCTGGCTCTGGTGCGCCAACCGGACCGGATCCGTCCTTTGATGCAGGACTGGTATCGCGGGGACCGCACGGCGGGGCCGCTCCAGGCAGGTGAAGTAGGCCTGCGGGACAAATCCGAGGGGGCTGAGGGCAGCGGCCTGTATTTCGTGATGCTGGCGATGCCAGTGCTGGTGCCGGATCCCTTGAATGCAGGCAGCCTTAAGGAGGAGTCCACCTTTTTCGCCGTGGAGGAGATCCGCCAGGGCCTCCAGAGCACTTACCTGGTGGACTGGGAGGTTTCCACTGGGTATCAGCAAATGCCCTTGGAAACCTTCAAGGCCACCATGCCGCCGGAGCCCTATCCCTTCCGGGTTTTCATGAAGGAGGAAGGCTACTACAACAATGGATTTGCCGAAACGGAATGGCAATGCGTGGAGTTATATTATCCTGGCCGGGACTTTCAGCTCTACGGCTACATCAACCGGAATTCCCCGGAAGGCCAGAAAATGTTGCCGCTGATCCAGGACGGAAACAAAGCCGGCGTGATCGCGGAGTTGAAATATCCCGAAGATTCTGCTTCACGGAATCAGGTCATCTTGAAAAGATTGCTTCATCCTTCATGGTTTTATGCCAAACCGGAAGACGCTGCCGCCCAGGGCCAAACCATCCCCCCTTCCAAATCCTAACTTTTAATACCGACCGCGATGGCCAAGCGAAGCAATTCACCCAAAATCAGCCCCTCCCCAGGGAGGCAGAACGACGCAATTCCCCCGGTTTCCCCAAGCCAGGGCCAGCCGCCAGCGGGGACGCCCGGGGAGAAGGAACCCGGAAGTGACAGCCCATTCAACCCTGACAACCCTGTCAACCCTGTCAGCACCGACAGCACAGAGCCAAGGGAAGCCATCCCCAAGGCGGAAGTGCTTGAGGATGAGTGGCATTTGGATGACAAGCCGGACGGGGCTGAGGAAGAGATCCCCATGGCGATTCCGCTGGCGGAGACCTTCGCGCCCCGGGTTATTCTGCCCGGAACCCCCTCCTCCCGCCCCGCTGTGATGGATTCCTCCAAGGTCCTGCCCCGCGGCGCGCGTGGGGATGTTTTCGAACAAAATCCACTTTCAGCCAAGCGGCCGGGTCAGCCGGTGATTGAGGCCCGCGAGGCGATGGATGACAGCAGCCGGGTGCGGGAGGCGCTGCGCAGCGTGATCGAGGACGGGGGCTCCGTCCAGGATGCGGCCAAGGAATGGAACGTGGCTCCCAGTTCCATACAGGAATGGCGACACCGCTATCAGGAATTGCTGGATGAAAGTCAGGAGGTTGCCCTGCTGGATCCGGATGGCACCCCGAGGGATGACACCGTGCACATCCCGGAAGTGGCCCAGGAATTGTTTTCCGTGAACTGGGAGCGGCTGGTGGCCAAAGGGGGCAAGGGGAGCCGCTCCTTCAACCAAAGTCCCCTGCAGATTTACCTGCAAACCTCACGCTTTACTTCATGGCTGTATCAGGATGGCTATCTGGACCGCAGCATTCTCGTGGGAGTGGTCAGTTGTGTCGTCGGGCTGGCCATTGTGGGATCCTTTTTGCTGGCTGCCCGCAAGGCAGATTTGCCCCCCATCGTATCCGAGGCCGCCCCGCGGGATGATCTGGAAATCAAGGAAGCACAGAAGGTGGCCGAGGCCTTTTTCAAGGCCCCAAACTGGGAGGCGCGTCTGCCGATGGTGCGCCAGCCGGAGGCCGTGCGTGAGATGATGGCGGAATATTATGAATCCCACTCTGACAAGCCCGTGGAGGATGCCGAACTCAACCTGGCGCGGCTGGAACGGAAAATGGTCAACCTAAGCTATGAAATTCCTTCACTGGGGAAAAACTTTTTCCTCAACCTCCTAAAAGTCAAAGGACACTATGTAGTGGATTGGGAAAGTTCCTCCCTCTACCAGGAGGCTCACCTCATCAGGCTCCGGGCAGAGCGTCCTGCCGGTATCACCCGCATTGCCGTCTCCGTTGCCGCAGACGAGTCGAGAGACTACTACAATTATGAATACAGCGATGCGGTGCGCTGGAAATGCTATCAACTGAGCTACCCAAACTCGAAGCTGAACCTGTTTGGCTACGTTCCGCGGGAATCCACCCGCGCCGTGACGCTCGATGCCCTGCTGGGCGTGGTGAGCCAGCACGCCGTGGTGCTGGAGGTTAAATTCGCCCCGGACGCCAAGTCGGACAACCAGGTGGAAATTGTCAGCGTGCTCCGCGAGGAGTGGGTTCCTATCTCCCCCTGAGGTCCGAGGCGGCTGTGCGACCGAATGCCACCTGCGCGCCCCACCGGTTTCCCCGCCTTGATCCGGCCAGTGGGGAACGGGGTAGGAGGGCAGGCCTAAGCCGGGGTTGCCTGATTGGTTTTTTTGAGTGGTGTTCCCGCTATGTCCTACCACGATCCCACCGGCGATCTCCTGGCGTTCCGTCAGTTTTGCCTGATCGCGGATAAGATCGAGGCCGACCCCGGATTGCTGCAAATCCCCTTGGCCAATATCACCCGCTGGCTGGGAAATGGCCACTGGGCCGTGCGCGAGCTGGCCCAATGGCGCGAGTGGGTCGAAGCGGCCCAACACAGCCCGGACGGTCTCAGCAGACTCCTGGATTTGCTGCGGAATGACAGCGGGGAGGCGCGGGACTGGAAAGGGTATGATCCCTTTCCGGGAATTTTGACAGAATCTGAACTGCAAAAAAATTCATGGACATCCCGTCATTGATTCAATTGGGCCGCTGGGTGTTTTGTCTGGAACCCCATTACATGGCGGTGGCCAAATGTTTTCCGGCACGGCCCAAGGACCGGGAGTTGATCGTCGCCTTGTTGCAGACCGGCCGGCTCATGGCACCCGTCCTGAACGAACGATGGTCCAGCATGGCACTCGCCGGGGCGTGGATCGTGAAATCACACCGCTTCCTCCATGAAACAGCCGCGCTGGCCGGGTTTCCCCTGCCGCCATAATGCCCTAAGATCACGGTGTTATCACTGGGGCTTGGCCTGACGGATACAGGTGTTGTATCGCATAACTCCTGGCGGACGCGACTTCGCCCCGGGTGTTGTAACGGTATTCCCAGCGCTCGGCGGTGCTGGTGCGGCCCCGCGTAGCAAGGCGGTCGCGGTCCCAGCGGAGGGCGGTGCTGCCGGGGTAGTCCGTGATGCAAGAGACGCGCCCAAAGGTATCGCGGCCGAAAGTTTGGGAAAAGCCCATCAGCTGGCTCTGATTGCTGTAGACCGAGGTGCTGGCCTGGCTGGCAGTGCGGCTGACCCCGGCAGTGAAGGACAGGTAATTGGCATTGTCATAGGCCGTGATGCTGCTGAGGCGGCTGTAGGCATCGGAACCATAACCCAAATCCAGACCAACGCCAGGGCTGGGACCACTGCTGGAAGTCCAGGACAGCGACAACCCCGTCTGCCGGCCCGTGGTGCCAGTATAGGGACGCCCCAGGGTGGCGTGACCTTTACCATCTAGCCGGAGCCAGGGTAATAGCTAGCTAAAGGAGGGCATCCGGCGAAGTGCCGGCAGCGTTATAGCTTATGTTCACGAGAGGGGGGGGGGCATTGATGGTTGTAAATTTCTTAGTAAATCGCTTTTCGGACTCCACTTGAACAGCACTTTCTCAAAGTCGGGTTTGAAAATCAAACAACCTCGAGATTCCAGCCGCCATAGAATTAAATGTGACAAAAAATTACAAATAATTTTCTTCTGTTGCAAACTGCAAATTGAATAAAATCGCTCCGCCGATAGGATGCTCTGAGTAAAATGAAGCCCTGACCAATCTATCCCAAAGCTGATCTTATCGGATAAGATGAAATCCAGGATTTCTGGAATTAAGGCAAGCTGTTGAGGAGGCTTTAAATTTGATAACGGAAAATCAATACACTCGAAAAAATCCAATTAAGTCAGGTTATCCCTAATGCGCTTTGGCTGTTTCGTCCGCAACGCCCGCAATGCTCGAATAGCCTCACTTCCTTCCTGATCGCTCGTTTTAAAATTGGCGTGAGCCGATATTGAGATGATTCGACGCGAATTTCGTTCGGAAATGCAAATGGTTGCTCCTGAAAAAGCTTTTGATCCACTAATTTTCATGCGCTCGGTCCAGGATGCCTTTCATCAAATTTTTCGATCTTTGGGCATTTTTCATCATGTCTAGCCGCTTTCCAATCCCTTTCAAGCGTTGTTGTATCCCCTTTTTTCCTCCCAGACATTACGTGAATGCCTGCCGGGATTCCATTTCGCATCAAATGCCTCTCGTAGTTCTGCACCACATAGTTCGGCAGGTTGGGCACACCACTGGCGCTGGAGGGATACAGCGTCATGAGCAGGCCGCACCTCAGCGCCGCCGAAGCCGGCGTGGATATCTGCGATGCCGCCCTCTCCTCCATGTCCGGCTGCACCAGCCAGCCTAACCTGAACAGCATCGTCGCCGCCCTCGAGCATACCCCCCGCGCCACCGGCCTCGATCCCGATGCCCTCCAGGAATTCTCCGACTATTGGGCCCACGTCCGCAGCTTCTACAAGCCCTTCGACACCGCCGAACCCTACGGCACCGCCGAAGTGTATCTCCACGAAATGCCCGGCGGCCAATACACCAACCTCAAGGAGCAGGCCGAA
>CAMDJM010000133.1 GCA_945900785.1 Akkermansia muciniphila | reverse complement strand
AATGACCCGCGCAGCGTTGCCAACCGGAAATCCGAGGCCCTGCTCAGCGCGGATACTGAGTTCGTGGCCTGGCTGGATGCGGATTGTTTTGTGATCGGCGATATCCGGAAATATCTCATCCCTGCCAATGGCATCTTCCAGATCCGGCTGCGCGGGCCGGAGGAAAATGCCCAGGTCTGGCGGCACCATTACACAACGGGTGATACGCGGGGCGGGTTGCCCAAGGCCGTCGCGGAGCGTTGGCGGGCTGATGTGGGGCAGTTGGAGACTCCACAAATCCAAAGCGCCTGCGTGACGAATTGTTTTGTGATCCACCGGGACTATCTGGATATCATCCGCGAATGGAAAACACAAATCGCCAGGGTGATCCCGGCCCGGGACGCGGGTCCGTTGGATAAAAGCGATCCGGCGTATTTCATGACCGACGAGAGTGTGTTTACGTCCCTCCTCGCCTTTTCCCGGGCGGCTCCTCCCATCATCGACCTGATGCTGAATAAGGATCCGATGGCCCATGTGGCCCACTTCGGGGCCAATCCCAAGCCCTGGAAACGCTGGCGGAAACAGACCTGGTATTGCCGCCGCCATTTATTGGATACGATTGACTGGGCCCTGCAAAACGGCTACGCCACCCCGCCTTTGCCGGCCAGTTTCCGCCGGTCCAATGCCCTTCAGGCGTGGCTCATGATAGGTGTCCTGGAGTTGAAGGCCTGGGCAAAATCCCTCGCAGGCAAGGTAATCCGCCGCCTGTGATGCCCTGCGGCGGGCGGCACTCCCCGGCACTTCCCGGGCCGGGTCTTGATACTAAAATACCCGATGATCATGGTATTTCTGACAAAACCCAGGAAAACCCCCTATGCGTGAAAGGGCACGGGAAGGTGCCCGTTGAGGGTAGGCAATTTTAGAAATGAATTGCTGTTTTCCCTTCCTCAAGACAAAGCGCCTCCCTGGACTGGCGCTCCTCCTCGCTTCCAGCCCATGGCTCAACGCCGCTGATGCCCCAGCACCGGATGGACAGGTAGTCACGATCAAAACGCTGGCTTCCCAGATGAAGTATGACATTGCCGGGTTCAAGGTATTGCCCGGGACCAGAGTCAGGCTGATTTTGCTCAACGAGGACGAAATGCCTCACAATCTTATCATCACCCGGCCCGCCCCTGACAAAGGGCTGGCGCTCGCCCAGGCCGCTTGGGCGCTGGGGGAACAGGGGGTGGCGCGGAACTGGATTCCTGACGATCCGCGCGTCCTCGCCGCCACGAAGATGGTGGGCCCGCATGCCAAGGAGGAACTCGTCTTCACAGCCCCTGCGGAAAAAGGGGACTATCCCTATGTCTGCACCTTCCCGGGGCATGCCATGGCCATGAATGGAGTCATGAGCGTAGTGGAAGAAGGCGTGAAACTAACGGATGGAAAATTTCAACTCTTCCTCGGCAGTTGGGTGAAACTTCCTGACTTTTCCAAGGAAAAACCCCTCCGGGAAGGCCCCTTGGAGGACAATCTGATCGGCTGGAAATTCGACGACTACAAAAACGAGTTCGGCATCCGCTTCACGGGCAAGCTGGAAGTAAAAACCGAAGGGGAGCACTTCTTCCGGCTCACGTCTGACGATGGATCCCGGCTGCGGATTGATGGCAAGGGCGTGGTCGGACAGGATGGCACCCACCCCGCCAATGAAGGCAAGGTCGGTCGGGCGATGCTGACTAAAGGCATGCATGACCTGACCTTGGACTATTTTCAGGGCACCGGCGGAGCAGGGCTGTTTCTTTCCTGGCAGGGTCCGGGTTTTCAGGAAACCTGGCTCACGAAGTCCCGCTTGGATAGTCCCATGCCGGACCGCCAGCAGGATGAAAACAATGGGCTGCCTCTGGAGGTGAGGGACGAGGCGGTCATCTACCGGAATTTCATCGAAGGCGCCGGTGCCCGGGGCATCGCCGTCGGTTATCCTGGCGGGGTGAATGCGGCGTTTGATGCGGAGCTGTGCAATGTGGCGCTGGTCTGGCGCGGGGCCTTCATGGATGCAAAGCGCCACTGGACGGGCCGCGGCACGGGCTTCCAGCCGCCGCTGGGCTTTGGCGTGGTGGCTAGCGGACTGAATGTGCCCTTTGCGGTCCTCGAAAAAACTGACACCCCGTGGCCGGCTCCGCCCAAAGATTTGCCGAATGGGGATTGGCCGGCGGGCTATCGTTTCGGTGGCTATGTCCTGGGCAAAGCCGGCATCCCGACTTTCCGGTATACCTTCCAGGGACTCAGGGTGGAGGACCATCTGGAAGCAGATGCGGCGTCCCTTCCGCCAGGGCAGCAGGGCGTGGCCATGAAGCGGGTGCTCACCCTCCAGGGCGGCAGCGTGCCCGCTGGACTGCACCTGCGGCTCATTTCCAGCAAGGAAATCAAGGAAAGCAGCAGCGGCGTCTTTGCTCTGGGAGAGGGTATCTCCCTTCGTGTGCCGGGGGGGCGGCTCCGTCCTTCCGTCGATGGGATGGAAGTGGTGGTTCCCGTCACTTCCGCTTCCGGGGCCGCCCGGATCGAAGCCACCTATCTTTGGAATCTCTAAATTTTTTACCGACTCATGACCCGTTCCTCTATCCCATTTTTTCTTGCCGTTCTCAGCGTCCCCGCCCTGGCTCAAAAAGCCGCTCCCGCTCCGGAGATTGCGGTGGCTGAGCGAGAATACTACCATGTCAGTGCGCTCCCGGAACCCGCGGGTGCCACCCTCGAAGTCTCCGGCCTGGAGATGATGCCGGACGGCAAGCTGGCCGTTTCCACCCGCCGCGGGGAAATCTGGATGGCCGCAAATCCGGACAATGCAGCTCCCCAGTGGAGCCGCTGGGCCCACGGACTGCACGAGCCCCTCGGTATTTCCTGGAACGATGGCTGGATGTGGGCCACGCAACGCCCGGAAGTGACGCGGATGAAGGACACGGATGGCGACGGCAAGGCAGACCTTTTTGAAACCGTCGGCGGGGCTTGGGGGATCAATGGCGACTATCACGAATATTGCTTCGGCTCCCGTCCTGACAAGGAAGGGGCCATCTGGAATGTGACCTGCCTGACCGGCTCCGGGGCCTCCCGCAGTCTGTTCCGCGGCTGGGCCGTCCGGGTTTTTCCTGACGGAAGATCGGTGCCCGTGGCCTGCGGCATCCGCTCCCCGGGTGGCATCGGATTCGCTCCGGATGGGGAATGTTTTTACACGGATAACCAGGGGCCATGGAATGGCAGTTCCTCCCTGAAGCACCTCAAGCCTGGTTCCTTCCAGGGCAACCCCACGGGCAACAATTCGTTTGAAATTGCCGCCCAAAAAGGCTTCTCCACCGGCGAACTCAAAGGACGCCCTGTGGAATCCCAGAGCGGCACCCGGATCGAAGCCGGGCGGCAGTTGATCGAAACCTTTGTGCCGCCCGCCGTGGTGCTGCCCCACGATATTCTGGGGCATTCCCCTACGGGCATGTGCTATGATTTGAGCGGGAAATTCGGTCCCTTCAAAGGACAGCTTTTTGTGGGGGAACAGACTTTCTCCCTCCTGCAGCGCGTCTTTTTGGAAAAGGTGAACGGCGTCTGGCAGGGGGCTGCCTTCCACTTCCTGAGCGGGTTTGGCAGCGGAAACATCGCTACTCTCATGACTCCGGATGGCGTGCTTTACACCGGAGGCAGCGACCGAGGCTGGGGGGCCAAGGGCGGCAAACCCTTCGCGCTCGAACGCGTCGCCTGGAGCGGGAGGATGCCCTTTGAAATTCACGAAATGAGAGCCCGGCCCGATGGCTTTGAACTCACCTTCACCAAGCCCATCGACCCCAAATCCGCAGAGGATCCTACCAACTATATCGCCTCCTCCTGGACTTACATCTATCAGGGTGGCTATGGCAGTCCGCAGGTGGACAAGACCAGCGTGCGCATTGTATCTGCCACCCCTGGGGCGGATGGAAAGAGTGTCAGGCTGAAGCTGGATCCGATGACCAAGGGGCACGTCCACGCGATCAATGCCACCGGCCTGCGGGATGGGGAAGGCAATGCCCTGCTGCATCCGGCTGGCTACTACACCCTGAATGAGATTCCCCACTGAAAGCGGCGTCCCGCCACCGACGTCATTTCCGCATACCTTTTGTTCCGCCACGCTTATGAAAATCCAACGCCGCGCCCTCCTCTGCTTCACTCTGTCCATGCTTTGTTATCCATCGCTTCTGCCGGCCCAGCAGGTGAAGGACAGCAAAATCCGCCTTTTGATTCTCGATGGTCAAAACAACCATGACTGGAAGCGCATGACCCCGTGGCACAAGGCCCAGTTGGAAGGCACCGGACTTTTCACCGTGGACGTGTCCACCACTCCGGCGAAGACCGATCCTCCGGCGAATTGGGAAACCTGGCGTCCTGACTTTTCCAAATACCAGGTCGTGCTCAGCAACTACAACGGCCAGCCCTGGCCCTTTGCGGTGCAGAAATCCTTCACGGACTACGTCACCAATGGAGGAGGCGTCGTCATCATTCACGCGGCGAACAATGCTTTCCCAGGCTGGAAGGAATACGATCAGATGCTCGGTCTCGGCTGGCGTGGTCCTGACTACGGCATCCGGGTCACGGTGGCGGAGGATGGCACCCTCGTCCGGCATGCCGCCAACGATGGGCCAGGGGCTGGGCATGGTGCCCAATGGGAGTTCGCCGTGATGTCCCGGGATGCCACCCACCCCATCATGCAAAGCCTGCCCAAGGTCTGGAAACATGGTCAGGATGAACTTTACCACGGCCAGCGGGGCCCCGCCGAAAACATCCACCTGCTCGCTTCCGCCTTTTCGGACAAGGAAAAAGGCGGCACCGGCGATCACGAGCCCATGGTGTGGTGGGTTCCGTTTGGGAAAGGAAAAGTGGTGAGCAATCTCATGGGCCACGTCGGACCCAAAACCGCCGCCATCACCTGTGCCGGCTCCAATCTGATCACCCTGCGCGCCTGCCAATGGGTGGCCACCGGCACTGTCACCATCCCCGTGCCCACCCCTTTCCCCACCGCGGACCAAACGGTTATTTTGGAGAAGTGAGGGATGGGACATTCCTCAATCAGCAGCGGTGAGGTCCTGCACTTGTTTGGCCAGACTGGCAAAAGACTGGGCGACCGGGGAATCGGTGAGGGCGACGGGGAGGCCCATGTCCCCGCCGGTGCGGGTGGGGATGTCGATGGGGAGCTGGGCGAGGAGGGGGACTTTGAGCCGGGCGGCTTCTTTTTCACCGCCGCCACTGCCGAAGATGTCGTAGCGCAGCCCATCGGAGGGGCAGAGGAAGTAGCTCATGTTTTCCACGATGCCGAGGACGCGGACGTTGACTTTGGCGAACATACTGACGGCTTTCCGGGCGTCGATCAGCGCGACTTCCTGCGGCGTGGTGACAATGACAGCGCCATCCACCGCGACGGTTTGCACGATGGAAAGCTGGATATCCCCGGTGCCAGGGGGAAGGTCGAGGATGAGATAGTCGAGTTCGCCCCAGAGGGTCTGGCGGAGGAATTGCTGGACGTAGCGGGTGGCGAGAGGGCCGCGGACGATGACAGGTGAGGCGTCGTCCAGCAGGAAGGCCATGGACATGAGCTTGAGGCCGTGGGCTTCGATGGGGATGATTTCGTTGGCTTCGGTGGCCATGGGGTGTTCCGTGGTGCCTAGCATGAGTCCGATACTGGGGCCGTAGAGGTCGCAGTCGCAGAGACCGACCCTGGCACCGCTGCGGGCAAGGGCGATGGCGAGGTTGGTGGCGACGGTGGATTTTCCGACGCCACCCTTGCCGCTGGCGACGGCGATGATGCGCTTGACCCCGGCGATGCTGGCGCGGCCCACGGTGCCGGCGGGGCCTTCGGGTTCCTTGATGTCGAAATCGAGTTGCACTTTTCCAATGCCAGGGACCTGGGCGAGGGCTGCGGTGGCGGCTTCGTGGATCTGCCGGGGAATGCTGGCATCCCGCGCGGCGAGGGAGAACTGGATGGCGACATCCGCACCGGTGATGGTGACGCCTTTGAGAAGGCCGAAGGAGACGATGTCACGGCTGAAGCCGGGATATTTAACGGTGCGGAGGGAATCGAGGATAAGAGCTTCAGTGATCATGTTTGTGTCAGATACGAAGCGGGGGCATGATCGGCAAGGCGGATTTCCGAAGCCGGTGGAGTGCGGAGACCCGTCTGTGGCATCAGGAACCCTCGCGGGCGGCCATCATGGCTTGGATGACTTCCTTGGTGGCGTCCTGCATGAGGGTGTTATGCCGGCCTCCGGGAATTTCCTGATAGGTAACGGACTGGGCTCCCTGGGTGGCCAGTTGGCGGCCCATGGAGACGGGAATGACTTCGTCGGCCGCTCCATGGAAGATCCAGGCGTGACCGCCGCGCTGGACGAGGCTGGCAAGGCGGGCTTCGTTATCAAAACGATGGGTCACAAGAAAGCCCAGCGGCACGCCGAGGGTGACTTTGGTCATGGCCATGGTGCTGGTGAAGGGCGAGAGGAGGACCGCCTGGCGGATGCCGTATTCTTCAGCGGCGATCAGGGCGGCGGCAGCTCCGAGGGAGTGCCCCCAGACGATGCCCCGGGTGGCCAGGCTGCCGGCGGAGAGATGGCAGTGTTCAGTGATGAGGGGTCCGGCGGTTTTCAGGCTTTCGCGGATCGCGGTCGGGTGGGGTTTTCCTTCGCAATCCCCATAGCCAGGGTAATCAAAGAAAACAAAGGCATCGCGATCCAGCCGGGCCTGATCGGGCAGATCATCAAAATCGAGGGCAATGCTGCCATTGCCGGCCGTGATGATCCAGACGTGGTCCGGGGCGGCCCCATCGCGGGGGAGTCGCAGCCAGGCGGTTTGGCGGCCTTGGCTGGTGGTAAAGTCCAAGCGCTCTCCTCCCGCTTGGAGAAAGGCCGTGATTTGCCGGGGCGGGTAGGGATTTGGGAAATAGATGAAGCGGCTTTGGCAGGCGGAGAGGATGCCCAGGCCGGCGACCAGAGTCAGTGAAATGGTGCGGGCGATCCGGGTCAGCGGGCGGGCGGGCTTCATGGCTGACCATGCCCCGGATTCCACCACATGGCAAGCCCCCGGACCGGTCGGCGGGTTGGCGGGTAGCGGGGCTATCCGGGTTTCTGGAAAAGGCCGCACCATTCCCGGCCTTCGCGTCCGGGATAGGCTACGGTGGGCCGCCATCCTTTGATCAGGGTGAAATGCACGCCCAGCATTTCCCGCAGCGCTTCGATGCCAGTGCCGAAGGGTGGCCCTTGGGTCTGATCCTCATCTTCATCCCATGGGTTGATATAAAATACCCCCAGCAGATGCCCTCCGGGTTTCAGGACAGCAGCGACAGCGTCCACATATTCCGCCCGCCTCGAGGGGGGGATGGCGCAGTAACAGGTGTGTTCCCAGACCATGTCGTATTGGCCGGCGAGCAGCGGTCGGTGGGCTTCCAGAAAAAGATCGCCGGCGAGCACTTCGGTGCGGGGCGTATCGGCGAGAAAATGGCGCGCGCGCTCCACCGCGAGCGGAGCGATGTCCAGCCCGGTCACCGCCTCCGCGCCGCCCTTGGCCAGCGCCCGCACGTCCTGCCCAGTGCCACAGCCTGGCACCAGCACCCGGCCGGAAATGGGGTTTTCCTGGAGGTATTCCACCAGCGCCGGGGCAGGGGAGCCCTTGTCCCAGGGCGTCGCGCCGGACGCATATTGTTGTTGCCAGTCGGTCATGGTTTAAGGGGGAAAAGAGAGGCGAAGAGATGACAAAACGCGTTGCACCCGGCGATGGAGTCCCCACTGTGGGAGGTTTCCATTCTGCGTTCCACCATGATCCCCGACAAGAGCACCCGATTCACCCTTTTTGCCACCGGCATTCTGCTGATGGCCCTGTTTATTATCGGCTGGGTGCTCAGCCGCACCGCCGCCGTGCGCAAGGATGCTGCCCCGGCTCAGGTCGTCGTAGTGCCACCCACAGCGGCTCCGGTTCCCGCTCTTCCGCCAGAGAAAACCCCGGCACCCTCCCTGCCGTTGGATCATCAGGGCAAACCGACGGCGGCTTACGAAGTCATCACTGACGTCACCCTCGCCGATGATCCTGCCAATGACGGCGATACCTTCCAGCTCAAGACTCCGGAAGGTCCCCAGCGCTTTTGCCTCTACTTCGTGGACACCGTGGAAACCGATGGCGGCCAACCCGAGGCCACCCGCGAGATGGCCGCCTACTTTGGCTTCGACAGCGAGGAACCCCTTCGGGCCCTCGGCCTTGAAGCCCGGGAATTCAGCCTCCGTCTGCTCCGGGCCAGCGCTTTCCGGGTCGTCACCCGGTGGGAAAAAAACGAGGAGGAAAATGCCTACTACGCCTTCATCTATCTGAAGGACCCTGACAAAGGGCTGATCAATCTCGCCCAATGGCTCATCCGCTATGGTCTGGCCCGCATTGTCCCCTCCGGGCGGGAGCAGCCGGATGGCATGAGCGCGGCCGACTTCCGCGACCTGCTCCTCGAAGAAGAAGTCCGGAGCAAATCCGAAGCCCATGGAGCCTGGAGCCGTAAGACCCCCTGAGGGGATGAAGCGGCGGTTGGCGTGGAACCGGAGCGCGGCCCGTGTGCCCTGCCAATTGGTGGCGGCGGTGCCAGCCATTCACCGTCAGGGAACGGCAAATTGGCGGAAGGGGTGGGATTCGAACCCACGGTTCTATGCTTCTCCCTTTTGGAATTGACTTTCTCCAGTGAATGCACACTATTGGACACCGTTTGCGCGGCTTGTGCATTCCCGTTTTATTCCCGTTTTTTATGGCTAATATTCTCAAACGCTCTGACTCAAAGTTCTGGATTGCCACGTTCACCGATGCCCAAGGACGGCAGTTGAAACGGTCTACAAAACTGCCGGCGGTTCCGGGGAACAAGAAGGCTGCCCAAGCTTTGGCTGCGGATTTCGAGCGGGCGGCGTCTGGTGACCTGACGGTGAAGCAGGCGACTGCGGTGATTGGGGATCTGATGGAGGCGCAGGGTAAGGCGATGGCGGTGATGTCGGTGAGGCAGTGGGTACGGCGCTGGACGGACAGGCATGAGAAGCAGGTGAAGCCGACAACGTACCTGTTCTACGAGGCAACGGGCAGGAAGTGGGTGGAGTGGCTGGGGGATCGGGCAGATGCACCGCTGAATTCCCAGACGGTGCAGACATTGATGGAATACCGGGACTTTCTCAGCGCCAAGGTGTCGCCGTATTCAACCAATCACCGGATGACCTGCATTGGCATGATCCTGAAAGCAGCCCGGATGGAGCGGCTGATTGATGAGAATCCGATGGAATGGGTGAAGCCGTTGAAGCAGGACCTGGAGGCGAAGGTGGCCCGGCAGCCGTTTACGATTGAGAACCTGCAGGCTGTGCTGGCGGTGGCCGATGAGGAGTGGCGCTCCATGGTACTATGGGGAGCTTATACGGGCCAGAGGCTAGCGGATGTGGCGATGCTGCAATGGGATAAGATCGACCTTCCCGGCCGCAAGGTGAGTCTCCGGACGCGGAAGACCGGGCGTTTCCAGAATCTCCCGATGGCGGATCCATTGGTGGAACAGGTGGCGATCTGGAGGGATGGTCTAGCAGCGCGGACGGAAGAGTATGGGGAGGCGCTGGCAGGCTACGTCCATCCACGGGCGGCAGGGCACATTACGCGAACTGGGTTGAGTGCCCGACTTTCCAACCAGTTT
>CAMDJM010000132.1 GCA_945900785.1 Akkermansia muciniphila | reverse complement strand
GAAATACCTCCCCACGCCGCAAGCCACCGAAGCCGAAGTCCAGCAAGCCCTCGCCCGGCGACACCGCCGAAGGCAAATCGACATCGATTCCCGAAAGCGACGAAATCCAGACACTTTAACGGATATTTTATAACACAGTAGAATTAATTTGACGCCATCCGTGATATTTTTCCCGAATCCCCCCATCCCCTGAATTTTTTGCCGCCTATGAAACGATTCTTTTTGTCTTTGGTTTCCTTCGGGTTTCTGCTGACCCTTCCGGCAGGGGCGACAACCCTGATTGTGCCGGCTTATGGCAATACCAGCTCCCAATACCGCGGGGTGTTGGCGGCCGCAAAACAGGCAAGCCTCATTGCTGTGATCAATCCGGATGACGGTGTCGGCAGCGGACGGATTGGCAGTTTGGCTTCCTTTTCCCGCAAAATCCAGTCTTCCGGCAGCCTGTCCGCTGGCTACATCAATACGAAGACGCAGCCTGGATTCCATTCGCAGCGACATCAACAAATACAAGAGCAGCTACGGAGCCGGAGCTATTTTCCTTGATGAGTTCAGTGATTCCGCCAGCCAGATCGGCAACTACCGGGAGATTTACAACTATGCCAAAAGCCAAGGCATGAAAGTCATCGGCAATCCCGGCACCTTCGTTCCCCGGGGCTATGCAGATGTCACGGATGTCCTCATCACCTACGAGGATACCTATGGGGCCGGTTTTTCCCGTTGGAAGCAGAAAGGCTGGACCAAAGGCTACTCCAGGAACAAGTTTGGCGTCATCGTGAATTCCACGAGTGACTACCGCTCCGTTTTCAGCCGCGCCGCCAGTCAGAATGCGGAATATGTTTTCGCCACAGACGGGGAGGAACCCAGTCCCTACGGCCGGCTTCCTGATAATTTCAGTGAGCAGGTTTCCGCCGCCGCCGGCACCGGAGTCAATGCCCAATCCGGCTCCGGCAGGGGTCGGGGCAGAGGAGCCGCCGCCGTGCCGGAGCCCGGCAGCATCAGCCTCCTGCTGGGTGGCTTGTGCTTCGGTGCCTTCGCCCGCAAGCGCCGCCAATAACGGGGACGCCAGGACCGGTCGCGGTGACCTGGTTCAAATGGCAGGGGTGCCTGAATCAGCCGTTTTGCCAGCATGGGCAGGGAATCCTTTCTGCGGCGCAGATTGATGGGTGACACAGGAAAACACAGGCGAACTCTTCCGCGCGGCTCAACCCATTGCATATTCCGGGTTCGACGCGTATCGGCGGAGGATGAATCCCCATTTCAAATTCCTTCTGCTGGCTTTTCTGGTTGCTTCTCCCGCAGGCCCTGCCAGCGCTGCGACGGAAGACTGCTGGGGCAATTGTGCAAAACACGGCCTCTTCATGCCTCTCGGCGGGGAGAGCAAACCTGGCCGGAAATATGCCCGCGACCGCCACGTCGACATTGGGCATCTCATTCTCGAGGTCACACCTGACTTTAAATCCCGCACCGTCGCAGGCACCGTCACCCTCTCCTTCACCCCTATTGCCGTGCCTCTCACCACACTGGCCCTCGATTCAGTGGGCCTAACGGTTGATGGCATCACCAGCGAAGGTGCTGCCGTCGCCGGACGCCAGGTCACGGAGGAGCAATTGCTGGTGAATTTTTCCCAGCCTATCGCTCCGGGCACCACCGTCACGGTCAAAATCACCTACCATGGCCAGCCGGAAAAAGGTCTGCACTTCCGCACCCCGGAACAAGGCTACCCCGATGGCGACACCCAGGTCTGGACCCAGGGCGAAGCAGAAGAGCACCGTTACTGGTTTCCCTGCTATGACTATCCAAATGAACGCTTTTCCAGCGAAGTCATCTGCCACGCCCCGGCCGGCATGGACGTGATGTCGAATGGTTCCCTCGTTTCCTCCCAGCCTGGACCCGGCGGCCTGACCACCTGGCATTGGAAACAATCCCAGCCTCACGTGAACTATCTCATCGCCCTTGCTGCCGGGCATTTTCACAAGCTCACGGCTCAGGCTGGCACGGTGCCACTGTCTCTCTGGGTCCCTCCCTCCGAGAAAGACCAGGCCGCGCTGGCCTTTCGGGATACCACCGCCGTCATGACGTTCTTCCAACAGGAAATTGGCGTCGCCTTTCCCTGGGATAAATATGCCCAGGTCTACTGCCATGATTTCCTGGCCGGCGGCATGGAAAATACCAGTTGCTCCTTCATGGCCGGCAGCCTGCTCTTTCCTGAAGCCACTGGCCGCATCGATTCACTTCACGGGCTCGACGCCCACGAGATGGCGCACCAATGGTTCGGCGACCTCATCACCTGCCGTGACTGGTCGCACCTGTGGCTCAATGAAGGCTTTGCCAGCTACTACACCCTCCTCTACGAAGAAGCGAAAAATGGCCGCGATGGCTTTCTCGCCGGCCTGCACAAAGCCGCCGGAGCCGTGATCAACAGCAACGACCGCCGCCCGATTGTCTGGCGGGATTACGGCGACCCGATGCAGCAATTCGACAGCCGCGCTTATCCCAAAGGCGCATGGGTCCTCCACATGCTCCGCAGCCAGCTCGGCAAGCCGCTCTATCAAAAAGCCATCCGGCTCTACATTGAACGCCACCGCAATGGCATCGTCACCACCGATGACCTCCAGGAGATCTTTGAAGAAGTCAGTGGCCGCTCCTTCGATCAATTCTTTGACCAATGGGTCCACCACGGCGGCGTGCCGGAATTGAAGGCTGATTATTCGTGGGATGCGGATCAAAAGCAGGCCAAACTCACCATCCGCCAAACCCAAAAAGTGGACACCGATGTCCTCCTCTTCCGCCTGCCGCTCCCCATCCGCTTCGCGGTGCCGATGGATGGCAAAACCGAACTCCGCGACTTCACGGTCACGGTCAGCAAAGCCGAGGAAGACTTCTATTTTTCCCTGCCCGCCCAGCCGGAAATGGTGCGCCCTGACCCGGACTTCACCCTCCTGGCCAAATGGGATTTCAATCCACCAGCCGGGCTACTGAAAAACCAACTGAAGGCCGACTTCGAAAGCCGCTGGCGTGCCCTTGAAATGCTGGGCGAAAAAAAGGACGACGCCACCGCCAAACAACTGGGTGAAACCGCCGCGCAGGATGCCCACCATGCCATCCGCGTGGAAGCCATCCAGGCTCTCACCAAAATCGGCACTCCTGCCGCCCGGGCCCTGCTCATCGCCCAACTCAGCCAGGAGGATGAACGCGTCCGCTTGGCCGCCGTGGAAGGGGTCGCCGCGCTTTACCATCCGGAATCACACGCCGCCCTGGTGGCGCTTTCCGCCACCGAGAAAAACCCTGACATCATTGCGAAAATCATCGGCAGCTTTGCCGCCTGGCCTTCCCAGGATCTGCTTCCCTGGCTCAGCGTTCCTTCCTATCACGAACTCACTGCCGCCGCCGCCGTCAGAGCCCTCCAGGGCCAAAACCGCACCGACGCCGTGCCCGCCATCCGCGCCTGGCTCACCGCCGCCGCCGGCCGCATCAGCCAGCGCAGTTTTGGCCAGGTCCTGCAGACCATTGCCTTCCTCAGCCGCGACACCAGGGACCCTGACATCCAGCCTTTCCTCGCCACTTCCCTGGCAGATCACCGCCAGGCCGTGCGCACCGATGCCGCCCGCGCCCTCGGCGTGCTGGGCGATCCCCGCTCCCTCCCCGCCCTGCGCGGCCTCGCTCTGGTGAAACGCGACCCCGCTTCCAACGAAGCCGCCGAAGCCATCGGCAAAATCGAAGCCGCTCTTACTGCTCCAGTGCAGACCCAGCAGGCCTGGAAAAAGGTAGAAGCCCTCACCCAAAAAACGGAGGAGCTTGAGAAGAAACTCGAAAAGCTCGAAAGCCGCTCCAAAGTGGAGGCTGCAAAATAACTTACCATGTCCCTGCGGGACCAAATGGGCAGGATGTGAATGCGTGGCGGTCGTTGGGCGCGGCGAAGCGCGGCGGATGGTCTGGCGGCGATGGTGGAGCGGCGGGGATGAGTGAGGCGGCGGTGAAGATGGCGTTTTCCCGCATGAGGCCGCGTTATGCCGAAGCCCTGCGCGGTGAAATTGCCCGGACGGTGGGCTCGCATGGGGATGTGCAGGAGGAATTGCGTTACCTGCTCACGGTTTTTCTGTAAATAGAAGGAAATGGTGTCTTCTTTCCCGGAAATGATCTGCACGGTCTGTGGCGGCCCGCTTGATAGCGGCCCGTTCGGACTGCGCTGCGCCCGCACCAGCAGCTGCGGGGACGTGACCCTGAGCGTAACATCCTATGCCAGATGCCATGCGGCTAAAAGTATCCCTCAGAGAATAAATATATTAAACTGGCATTTCTCTTCTACCTGGAGTGATATAAGGTTTCGTAATCTCCCAGCCCTGCAAAGAAAGAAGTAACATTCAGAATCACTATCACTATGATCCGCTCCTCCACTACGGGACTCCTCCGCCCATTGACCATGATGCTCTGGACCATTGCTGCCTTGAGAGCACCCGCTCAGACTTCCTCCCAGACCCTTCAGCTTCAGGAAGGTTGGAATGCAGTGCACCTTCGGGTGACGCCACAGGCAAGCTCCGTTGCGGCGGTGTTTGCGGGCACGCCCGTGGAGGTTGTCAGTTCCTGGTATCCAGAGAAACAGCAGGTTGCTTCCCTGCAGGATCCAGCGGCTGAACCCTGGAAGTCTGCTGAATGGCGGACATGGCTGGCGGACGGACGGGCGGGGGCGTTCCTGAATAATCTGCACGCCCTGGAAAGTGGACGTTCCTACCTCATCAAAGCCAGCACGGCGGCCACAATCACGGTTGCTGGCACCCTCACCCTGGACCGGTTGGCCTGGCACGCCCAATCCTTTAATCTGACTGGGCTTCCGGCCGATCCGGAGACACCGATCAACGATCGGGGCCTTCTTTGCCTCCTCTCCAGCCCACCTGCCGCTACGCGCATTCAAATTAAATGCTGGCAAGTGGCAGTCCGCGCCAGCCACCGCGGTGATCGATCCGTCCGTTGCCTATTGGATCTGGTGCGGCGAGGGATCTGAATTCCAAGGCCCGCTGGATGTGAGGGTGAGGGGGAATCTTTCCCTCAGCCGTTCCGGGGCTAACTCATCCACCACGGTCAGCCTGCTGAGCACTTCTGCCAGCCCCCTGCCGGTGGTGGTCACGGCCAGCGGAAATTTAGCCCTCACTGGGATGACGCGCGAGCGCCTGGCGGGAATCTCCCCAGCCCTGGTTTCTACAGTGCCGCTGGGTTTTTCAGCCAGTGCCGTTGAGCCATCGCAGTATCGATTTGCTCTGCCGGCCGGCTCTGAGCCGGCCGCTGGAGCCACCGCCGTCCTGATATTCCGGGCTGCCGGGGTGCGCTTGAGCGTGCCAGTGGTTTCCATTCCCTGAGCCTGGCAGGTTTTTCGATCCTCATCCTTTTTGCCGCTTTCACCCCATTCAATTTATGATCTGTCGCACCCTTTTCCTTTTCCTGAACATGGCGGCGCCAGCCTTGGCTCAAAATGCATCTGCCGGTCTCTGGACGGGTGAGATTACTTTTGATAAAGTCAGCGAAGTCCACTCCCGCCAGACCACGGGTTCCGCACCCACGGATGCCGCAGCGCCCTTTTCCATGCGGGTGCTGCTCCATGTGGATGGAGCGGGCAACGTGAAATTGCTGAAGGAAGCCATCATCATGAAAACGCCCGGTGCCAGCCCGGTGCCAGTCATTGTGACGCAACCGAACCTGATTCCGAACTTCACCGGCATTGTGGACCGCAGCGGAAAGCTGGTCGGGCGCAGATTCAGCACCGCCAGTTTTCCGATGACGGGCGATTTCCTGGCGCTCACCGGCACTCTGGCCGCAGCGTCCACCGCAACGGGCACGCTGACCCTTGCCGCTGCGGATCCCGTGAATCCCGCCCGGCACAAGTATCATCCTGATCTTGCCAATGCGGGCGTGGCGGTCACCCGGGCGCTTTCCCTGACGATTGCCGCCGGAGAATCCGCCGCCGATCACAAGCTGCTCGGCACCTGGACGGAGGCCATCACGGGCCTGCACAAGGATGCGATCAATATCAGCGGCAATCTGACGCTGGAGCGAGTTAGCACTGTGGCCACTCTGAACAATCAGTAAATTTCTCCCGCCATATTTATATGAACCTATCTTTTTTCAGAAAATGCACCCTGACTCTCGCCGCCCTGGGCAGCGCGGCCGGTATCGCGACCGCCGGGCAAGTGCTGACGAAACCGATCCCGTTTCCCTCCGGCACCGGCCTGGTGACCGGTTGGGAGGCGTCACCACCGGGTAGCTCCGGGCTCACGCCGCTGCGCGGCTACCGGACGGCTACCGACGGCACTTTCAGTTATCAGTCAGGCCGGGTGGAGGCTCCTGCCGAGGACAGTTGGGTGGCGAAGATGGATGCTTTTGGCACCATCGCGTGGTCGAAGTCCATGCGCGAAATTGTGGCGGCCTCGCCGTATGCCACTACCATTACATTTGGGAATGTGGGCCGTGGATTCACGGTGAACGATCTGATCTTTGCCGACGGCTTCATCTATGTCTGCGGGGAAACCCGGCCCACCTCCGGCGCTTCGGGTTTTGGTTATGTCGCGCGGATCAGCCCAGCGGGTGGATTGGAGGATTTCACGCTCATCGAGCCCGGTGGTGACAGCCCCTCCGCCCGCGGGGTGGCGCTCAGCGCATTTGTCCGCCCGAATGGGATTCGCATCGCGGTGGCAGGAGACTTCAGGGGCACCTCGCTACGCCTCCAGCCCCGGATGGGCACGGGCACGGCACCGGCCATGGAGGGCATGCTGGGCCGGATGGATAGCGGTTCCGTGCGCGATGTGTTCGCGATTTCCTTGGATAAGAATCTCGGAGGCGCCCGCCGGGGACACACGCTCGGCTTCAATACGGCGAATGAATATGCCAGCGCCGTGGCCTTCGACGGCGATGGAAATATGCTGGTCGCAATGACATTTGAGAATCCAGACGGTGCAAATTCCAACCTGGAGCTGAATAACATTGATGACTCCCGCTTGATGCATATAGGCAATACCACCAGCCAGCCGATGGATGAATCCAACTTCCCGGGAAACTACAATTTCGCCCGTGGCAACTGGGCGATGATCGTAAAGCTGGATGGAACCGCAGGCCGTGTAAGTGCCCACGCGGAACCCATCCGTTTGGAGAGCGGTGAGACCGGAAGCAATTCCCATATCACCGGTATGCTGGTGGACAACGGGCAACTCTTCATCGCGGGACAGTGGTCCGGCGCTTTGCGTCCCTACAATGCCAGCACCGGCCCCGGTTACTGGAGCAGTCTTTCCAATTCAAAAGACATCTTCGTGGCCCGCTTGGATATTTCGGACCTAAGCTGGCAAAAGACGGTGTTCCTCGACAGCGGCGGAGATGATGAATGCACCCAACTTGTGGTCGGCGTGGATGGCGTTTACGTCTGTGGTTCCGCAGCCAGCACCCTCACGCACCGCTCGCCCACCACCAGCAACAACAGCACGCCCACCGCTTTGACCGGCAGCGGCACCCGGCACCTTTTCTGGACCAAGCTCCGCAAATCCGAACTCACTAAAGAGTGGCATATCACTCCCTACGAAAACACCGCTTTGGGCATCGGCATTGCCCCCGACCGCTTCAGCGCAGGCCTTTCCTTTGCCGGGGAGAATGTCCTGCTCACCGCCGATAATCAATACCACAACACCTCATTTCCCGCTCCTATCACGCAGTCATTCGGAACCGCTGCCAACTTCGCCACCACGGCTCACAGCACGGTGGTGACGAATTATTTCGGCACGGACTTCACCGGCGGCGGTGTCTTCAATGTCGTAATCAAACCTGACGGAACTTATCTGGAGGAAGTCGCGGTCACGATCAACTCGCCCTATGGCCTTCCGGTGCCTTTCAAAGGCACCCAAAAGCTGGCTGCTGGTCAGACCGTGCGTGTGTCCGTGGATCCCATCGTCTATGAGGATTCCGCCGGTGCCATTCTCAACGCCGCCAATGCCATCCTCATCAGAAACAGCGCCGTAACCCGCCGCATCTGCACGGGCTACACCGTACGGAATTCCACTATCAACGGCACTGCGAGTGCGTTGGACTATGCGCTGACGGGCAATTCCGAGATCACCTTTCTCTGGCGCACCGAACACGCGTTGGAAGTAAAAACCAATCTGCCCGCCGGACTTACTTCAGAAGCCGCTGGCACGCCCGGCCCGGAAGTCAACAAACATTGGATCGCGGAGAACAGCCCGGTCATCGCGCAGATCGACGGAGCCGCCACAAATCTGGCCGAGCCCAACGTCCGCTACCGCAGCATAGGCTACATCGCCACAGGCCTGGCCACTCCCGCAGGCGGGACGGCTGGGACCATGTTTGCCTGGCCTTCTTTTCAAAATCGCCAGCAGATCACGCAATTCACCCTCACCGGGCCAGCCAGCATCACGTGGCAGTGGCAGAAGGAGCTGAGTGTGCGGGTGACCACCCTGCCACCCTCTGCTTCCGGCGGAGCCACGGCTACCTCCGGCAGCTATACCGCCACGGGCGATGGTGAGTTTTGGTTTGCCCCGGGCTCATCCGTCACCGTGACCTCTCCGCCGCTCCGCGATGCGGGCCGCCAAATCCTGCTGGGTTAGAGCACGGGCGTAGGCTCCGTGATTCCTGCCGCCGAAACTGCGGCGGACGGCGTGCTGAGCAAGACCTTCACACTGAACACCGCCTCATCCATCCTCTGGAACTATGGCAAGACGCCCGTCCGCCAGCGGGTCACCATTGGTGATGCCGCCGTCTGGACTGGCATGATTGCCAGCGTCATGAATACCCAACCCACCGGCATCACGGTCGTAGCGGACGCTCCTGCGGGCACCTCAGGAGCCAATGCCATCGCTTGGGAACCCGTTGGCCGCCGCATTCTGCCACTGCGGCCCGGGAAATATCTCCTCGAATTCAATGACCCCGCTGTGGACGTGAACGGCACCGGCACCGAGGACAACGTGACCATGGAAATCACTGCCGGTTTCCAAGGCGATCCCGTCCCCAGCATCGTTCCGGCCCAAACCTTCGCTCCCGCTGGCGATGCAGCAGTTTACCAAACCTACATTGCCAGCAGTCCCTCCGTGGCACTGGACCCGTCAGCCTCGGATACCGTGGCTTGGCTGAACAATTATACGCTCGGTAATAGCACCGTCGAAGGACTGGCCCTCGCTGGGGGAAATGCCGCAGTCAACAATGCCCGATTCGTCGCCAGTGAGGTAGGCTCGTCTGTGCTCGTCTTCTCCCAGGCCGCCGTCGGCAAGGTGGGCCGTGGTTCTTTGGAAACGGAATCGCTTTTCCTGCGCGTCGTCCGCACCCGCCTTTGGAATGATCCTGCGGTGCTCACTTCCGCGCCTGCCATCGTTGGCACCGCCATTGTCCCACCGGGCAGTCATGATGAAGCTGTCATTGGCCACAGTGGATACGTCCTTACGCCACGGGCCCGCTACAACGCCGGCCTGCATGATAACGTCAGCTTGCTCGGCCCGGTCTTTCCCGTGAATACGCAGTTTGCTGGCAAAGATGACGACAAGCTCGTGGTCGCGTGGTTCAACCGTGATGGGAGAGTTTCCACCAACTGGCCGTCCCGCTCAGTGGACTATACCGTGACTTGGCGCACTGTCACCCCGCGTATCGTCATCGCGGGTCGCTTAGGCAGTGAGGGCCTCGCAGGCACGGCGGCAGGCGGCCTGGCGCAAACGCAGTTTACTCCTCCACGCTACACGAATCTGACCGTTTATGCCCAGAATGATGCCACCCTACCCGGCTACAATCCAAATGAAGAGCACGCCCTCCTCACCACCTCGTTTCTGGATGCGAGCCGGAGTGCGGTCTTCGCGTTGCAGAATTCGCTGAACGTAATTCTACTGTGTTTGAAATATTGTTTGCATTTCCAGAAATCCATGCGACTCTATAATTGGCTTTGACCGGGAGTTCGCCTTGAGGCGGAAAACCGGCGGCCCTAATAAAAAATGACGCTCCTCCCGCCTTTCGGCTGGGCCGACACCTC
>CAMDJM010000131.1 GCA_945900785.1 Akkermansia muciniphila | reverse complement strand
CTGGCGAACCTGAGGAAGGATTCCGCGCTCATCGCATTGCTCGATTTTGAGTCCGGGGAATGGGAGCCCGGCGTATTCCGGACGGTGCAGGGTCGCTGGCCGGGATCACGCGCACGGGAGTTCGTGGATGTGGGCGACCACCTCAAGCTGAATGTCGGCGGCGGGCGCGACTGGCCGCAGCTCACGCTGTCAGTGTGGGTGCGGCTCGACCGTCTCGGCGCTCCTTTCCAATCGCTCCTGCACACCGACGGCTGGAGTGAGAATAATCCGGGGCAGGTGCATTGGATGGTGACCAAAGCCACGACCACGCGCCTCGCGCTCATCGGCAACACGCTCCCGCCCGGCTCGTATGAAGCCAGCGGCTTCCCGGACTCGCGCACGCCCGTGCTGCCCGAGCAGGGGCGATGGGTGCATCTCGCCACGGTCTATGATTCCACGAAAGGCACGGCGCGCTTTTATCTCAATGGCCGGCTCGACAAGGAATCGCAGCAAGCCATCGCGCATCCCGCGCGTCTCGGCGCGGCGCAGATTGGAAATTGGGACAGTGAAGACCGCAAGCTGAGCGGCCGTGTGGATGAACTGCTCATCCTCGGTCGCACCATGAGCGATGACGAAGTGCGCGCGCTGTTTGAAGCGGGGAACCCCTACCATTGATTGCCCATGCCCATGCCCAAAAGCTCCCGAATCAAAATCGCCGCGTTCGTCGTGCCACTTTGGTGGGGCGTAAGTGCCGCCGCCGCGCCGATAGACTTCGTGCGCGAGGTGCGGCCGATTTTTGAAAAGCACTGCATGGAGTGCCACGGAGAGAAGAAGCAGAAATCCGGGCTGCGGCTCGACGTGAAGGCGGCTGCGCTGAAAGGGGGCGACAACGAGGGGCCGAACATCTTGCCAGGAAAGGCGAAGGAGAGTTCCCTGATTCATCGCATCACCTCGAGCGACGACGACCAAGTGATGCCGCCGAAGGGCGAACGTCTCTCCGCAGCGCAGGTCTCCACGCTGACGGCGTGGATCAATGAGGGCGCGGCATGGCCTGATGGCGTGGATGCGGTGAAACTAAAGGACAGGCGCGACCACTGGAGCTTCAAGCCGCTGGCGGTGGCTTCCGGCGGGGCTGCCATTGATACTTTCATCGCCGCGAAGCTGAAGGAAAACGGCCTCGCGATGTCACCACCTGCCGATCGTGCGAACTGGCTGCGGCGGGTGACGTTCGATCTCACGGGCCTGCCGCCGACACCGGAGCAGGTGCAGGCTTTTGGCAAAGACGCCCGCAGCGATGCCTACGAGCGCGCCGTGGATGAGCTGCTGAAGTCTCCGCGTTATGGCGAGCGATGGGCGCAGCACTGGCTCGATGTGGTGCGCTATGCGGACACGGATGGATTTGAGGTGAATACCGAGCGTCCGAACGCATGGCCTTACCGCGACTACGTGATCGCTGCCTTCAACGCCGACACGCCATATGACCGTTTCATCAAGGAGCAGATCAGCGGCGATGCGATGGGTGCCGATGCGGCCACGGGATTTCTCGTCACCGCATCGGTGCTGCTGCCGGGCCAGATCGGCCAGGACGAACCATCGAAGCGACTCGCACGGCAGGATTCGCTCGATGAGATGGTGAACAACGTCGGGCAGTCCTTCCTCGCCCTCAGCATCGGCTGCGCACGCTGCCACGATCATAAATTCGACCCCATCACGGCAAAGGATTACTACGCCATGCAGGCATTCGTGGCGGGAGTCGAGTATCAGGAGCGCGAACTGCGCACGCCGGAGTCCATCGCAGCGCGTGAGCGCGCGAAGCAGGTAAAATCACAACTGACCGCGCTCGACAAACAACTCGCGAGCTTCGTGCCTTTAGTGAAATCCGGCGTGCCGCGTCCGATGGTCGCTGCCCGCGGGAACGTGGACCGTTTTGCCAAGGTGAAGGCCAAGCGCGTGCGCTTCACCATCCGCGAAACGAACAACCTTGAGCCTTGCCTCGACGAACTCGAGGTTTTCAACACCGCAGGCGATAACGTCGCGCTCAAGGCCGCAGTGACTGTCTCCGGCGAAACCGTCTCCGCTGGCACCCACGAGCAGCGATTTGTGAACGACGGCAACTACGGCAACTCGCGAAGCTGGATGTCGAATGAGAAAGGCAAGGGCTGGGTGATGATCGAGTTTCCGCAAGAGCACGGGATTGACCGCGTCGTGTGGGGCCGGGATCGTTTGGGGACGTTCAAGGATCGACTCGCCACGAGCTACGTCATCGAGGCAGCCGATGCCTCCGGCACTTGGAAGGTCGTGGCGGACTCCGACGACCGCCAGCGCTTCGAAGCAGGCGACCGCCCGCAGCCCGCACTCGCCACGCAGGGCCTGAGCAAAGACGAAGCCGCCGCAGCGACACCGTTGCTCAATCGAAAGCGTCAGCTCGACGAAGAACTCAATCGTCTCAATGTCCCGCAAAAAGTCTTCGCCGGCGTTTTCCGCACGCCCGACGAAATCCGCCTGCTCAATCGCGGCGATCCCGAGCAGCCGAAGGAGGAAGTCATGCCCGCCGTGATCAGCGCCCTTGGCGACCTGAAGCTGGACAAGCCGTCGCCCGAACAAAAGCGCCGCACCGCGCTCGCCGACTGGATCGCCAGCCCTCAGAATCCTCTCACCGCGCGCGTCATGGTGAATCGCATCTGGCAGGGTCACTTCGGTGCCGGACTAGTGCAAACCCCGAGCGACTTCGGCAACAATGGCGCGAAACCGTCGCATCCCGGGCTGCTCGACTGGCTCGCGGGTGAGTTCATCCGCACGGGATGGAGCGTGAAGCACATGCACCGGCTCATCGTGCTTTCGCAGACGTATCGCCAGTCCTCCTCATGGAATACTCAGGCCGCTGCGAAGGACGCTGACGTCCGCTTTCTCTGGTGCTTCCCCTCCCGCCGCCTCGAAGCGGAATCCATCCGTGATTCCATCCTCGCCGTCAGCGGTGCGCTCAACCCGAAGATGTATGGCCCTGGCTACGACCTCTTCGATCAACGCGGCGGGCTTAGTGGCTTCACACCCATCGAGGTTTCCACGACAGAAAACCAGCGCCGTATGATTTACGCGCACAAAGTCCGGCGGGAAACGGAAGCCGTCTTCGGAGCCTTCGATTGCCCCGATGCCGGCCAAAGCACCGCCGCCCGCCGCGCCAGCACCACGCCGATCCAAGCGCTGAACCTCTTCAACAGCCGCTTCACGCTCGATCAATCCAACGCCTTCGCCGCTCGCGTGAAAAAGGAAGCAGGTGACGACATCGCCAAACAAATCCGCCGCGCCTGGCAACTCGCCCTCACCCGCGAACCCACCGCCACTGAGATGAGCGACACGATGCCCGCAGTGGCAAAACACGGTCTCGCCGTGCTCTGCCGTGCCCTTTTCAACAGCAACGAATTCCTTTTCCTGCCATGAATCTTCACGCCGAACATCTTTCCATCGCAGGCCGCGCGCTGCTCGACCGCCGCCAGTTCCTCTCGAACAGCGCTACCGCACTCGGCTCCATCGCGCTGACGCATATGCTCGGCCTTGACGGCCTGCTCGCGGCGGAAAACCACGGCCCCATCATTGACCCGGCGCGTCCGTATGCACCGCGACTGCCGCATTTCGCGCCGCAGGCGAAAAACGTGGTTGTGATTTTTTGCGCTGGTGCCGTCAGCCAGCTCGAGACGTGGGATTACAAGCCCGAGCTGATTAAGTGGGACGACAAACCACTGCCCGGAGGCCCCGCTGTCACCTTCCAGGGCCCGGCGGGAAATCTCGCGCGACCGCAATACGAATTCCGCCCGCGCGGCCAGACCGGTAAATGGGTCAGCGACATGATCCCTCATCTCGCGGAACTCACCGACGACATCGCGTTCGTGCATTCGCTCACCAGCAAGTCGAACACGCATGGTCCTGCGGAGAACTTCCTCTCCACCGGCTTCGTCCTTGATGGCTTCCCTTCACTCGGCTCGTGGGTGACGTATGCGCTGGGAAGCGGAAGCCAGGAACTACCGTCGTATGTGGCGATCCCCGACCCGCGCGGGGTGCCGCAAAATGGCGCGAACAACTGGGGCCCCGGCTTCCTGCCTGCCGCGTTTCAGGGCACCACCATGAGTTCCAAAAACCTCGTCCGCCATCTAGCCGCCGCCGGAGTCCCTGCGGATGCCGACGAAGCTGCGCGCTCGCTTTTACAAAGGATGAACGCCCGCCACCTTGCCGCGAACCCGGGCGACAGCAAGCTCTCCGCCCGCATCGCCAGCTACGAACTCGCCGCGCGGATGCAGCTCAGCGTGCCGGGGATCAACGACCTCAGCACCGAGCCAGCACACATTTTGAAAATGTATGGTGCCGACGACACGCAGAATCCCGACAAGGCAGCGTTCGCAAAAAACTGCATCCTCGCGCGCCGCCTCATCGAAAAGGGCGTGCGCTTCGTGCAGCTCTTCAACGGAGCCTACGCCAGCGGCGGCAAGCTCAACTGGGACGGGCATAACGCCCTCAAAGAGCAATATGACGTCCACGCCAGCATCCTCGACCAGCCCGCCGCCGCCCTCATCCGCGATCTCAAACAGCGTGGCCTGTTAAAAGACACCCTCGTCGTTTGGTGCACCGAGTTTGGCCGGATGCCATTCTTCCAAAAAGGCTCCAAAGGCCGCGACCACAACCCCGATGGCTTCACCTGCTGGCTCACCGGCGCAGGCGTCAAGCCCGGCGTCAGCCACGGCGTCACCGACGACCTCGGCCAAAAAGCCATCGAAGACTTGCATCCCCTCTACCACTTCAATGCCACCATCCTCCACCTCCTCGGCCTCGACTTTGAAAAGCTAAGTTTCGAGCACAACGGCATTCAGCGCCGCCTCACGAACGTCGAAGGGAAACTCATCCCCCAACTGCTTGCAAGCCCCCCATAGAGCACACTCCCCACCCCGCCGGGAACGTGGAACCCGACCGGGGCAGCTTGCGGGGCCACGCTCTTCAGCTGCCATGAAACTCCACCCGCTCGTTTCCGCCTTGGCTGTAAAATTTTTTCGCCAGCACCGCGCTGGCGCAGACGGTTCTGCTCGAGGAGCCAAAATCGCACCACGGATTGCCCTTCCACCCGGCTTCCTTCGATAGCCAGCCTTGCCCGTCAGCTTCAGCACGCCTTCGTCGTGCATTGCCCCGCCGGATGGGAATGCGTTCCGGAAGCCCGGGTGGTGTCTGCCGGCATCGAAGCCATCCTCGGTTACGCTCCGCAGGCCGACGTCCTCTTCCGGCAAGCCGCCACCGGACGACGCATCTGGGTGGAACTCGAAGTCAGCCGGGCCGACCCTGTCGCCAATCACGCCAAGTTCGCTTCCGCTCATCTGATCGAACCTTTCCCTCGTCAGGACACCTTTCTCTCCATGGTCTCGCATCATGTCCAGAACGGTCGGAGAAACCTCGCCGCCCACACCGTTGGGGTGATGCGGGCGCTCGGACTGCGCGCGTTCCAGACGCAGCTGCTCCCTCACTGCAATGGGGCCGAGATCAAGCGGCTCAACCATCTGCCTCCTGCCATCCTCCGCGACGAACCCCTCGATCCCCGCCCCGAACTACGCCGTCTCTTTGCCGTCACCGATGCCCTTGGCCGCATCGCGGACCAGGATGTCCACTTCTGCGCGAATGAGGTCGAAGTCCTCACCAATATCCACGTCTGGAACCGTGAGATTCAGGATCCTTCCAGCCGCGCCGCTTGGGGCCGCCGCCGCGTCCGCTACTTTGCCGCCGACGCCCGGTATCGACTTTTCGCCCCCTCGAAATTCGCCGCTTATATCAAACTCGCCGCGTCCGACCAGCCCGCCGGCACCATCATCCGCTCCCTCACCGGCATGAGTTTGCGCGGTTATGATTCCATCCCCTACGAACACCCGATCTTCGATGGTGGCCGCGCTTGGCATCATCTGAAGGACCGCCTGCGCTACACGGCGGTGCTCCTGGCCGATCTTCCGGCCGCCACCACGGCCGCCTTCGCCCGCTGGCTCGAAACCATGCGCGACTCCATCACGACCGAACCCCAGGGCGCAATCCTCCTGTTCCCTCCGGGCTAGATCGACTTCCAGGGAAATCTTCTTTGCCTCACGATCCTACAGACACACTCCCCCGAAACTTGACCGCTCCCGCTATCCCTGCACCTTTACATCTGTGGCAACCACCAGAATTCAACTTCCCCACCCGGCGGACCTCGCCGCCCGCCAAGCCATGGCAAAAAAGCCGCCTATGCCTTTGAGCCGGGTGCTCGAACAGGCAGCGGCATCGGAGCGGTGGAGGAAGCACCATTCCTCCGGCCATGCAGGCAAACTGAAGACCTCCAACAAAGCCCCGCATCATGCCGACCCTCTCTGAACTCCAAAACCTTTGGCTCGGCAAACTCGCCAACCTGAACGCCGCCAGGTCCGCAAGCCTTGGGATCGCTCCGCACAAGCCGTTGATGATCTTCAGCGTGATGGATCTGATCAGATCCGGGGACCTCCGCGACCGCTGGGTGGCCTACAACGCGGACCTCGTCACCCGGTTTCGCGACTACTGGGATCTTGTAGTGGATCGACGGAAAAACCGCCCGGAAATCAGCATGCCCTTCAATGCTCTTGGAGGTGAGCGCGATGCCATTTGGGAGCGCTACGATGAACACGGCAACTCCTCCATCTCAAGACTCACCACCCGCCTCTGCCATCTCGATCCAGATCTCTTCACCTGCCTGCAGGATTCCAATTTCCGTCTGAACGCCCGCCGGGTCATGATCGCCGCTTACTTCACCCCCGCAGAACAAGTCGGCCTCTGCGAACGCTTCCGCCTGCCCGTTCCAGACACTGCCGAAATGACCGGGTTTGCCAAAGACCGGGAGGCCTACAAGACCAGCCAGAAAAAGGGCCGGAACAACCGCTTCAAAGCCGAAGTCGGTCCCGGCTACAAATACACCTGCGCCCTCACCGGCTACTGTCTCCAAACCACGACAGGCTACATGGTCCAAGCCGCCCACATCCACCAGCACGCCAAAAGTGGCAACGACGACCCCCGGAATGGCCTCGCCCTCAGCCCCGATGCCCACTGGATGTTCGATGCGGGTCTTTGGTCGGCGATACCAAAAGGCGACGACCTATTGGTTGAGGTCGCGACTGGGCGCTTCACCGAATCCTCGCTACACGGCAGACTCCTGATGGCGCTGGACGCGACCCCGCTTTACTTCCATTCACAATCCCGCCTCCGCCCCGACCCCGCCCACTTCGCGTTGCATGCGCGGCACCACCGGATTACTCCCAAACCGTGATTCAAAGAGGTAATTCACCGCCGAACCTTCCTGCTGCTATGCCAATCATAGCCGGTATCACTTTCTTCCTCGTTTGTCTGCTCCACGTTTCCGCAGCTCCCCCCAAGCCGCTGGTGTCACTCGGAAATTGTTCCTTCGTCGCCACGGAGTGGGCAGATGGCGACAGCTTTAGGAACAAAACAGCGGCAGGAGAGGAACACACCATCCGCCTCCTTTGGGGCCGACTGCATGGAATGGCATATTGGCGATGATACCGACGCACGCCGACTGCGCGCCCAGCGGCGCTACTTCGGCATCGCCGAAGTTACTCCGAAGGCCGCCGATGCCATCACCATCGCGAAAGGTTTTGGCAAGGATGCCGCCGAGACCACGGCGGCCCTGTTGGCAAAACCATTCACGGTGCATATCCGCTTCCGCAAAGCCCTCGGCGACGGCAAACACCTGCGGATCTACGCCTTTGTCGAAACTACCGATGGGACCGACCTCGCGGCCGAACTGGTGAAGCAGGGTGCCGCCCGGGCGTTCGGCATCTTCGACGATGACCCGCAGGAAAGGAGTGCTGCGGAGTATGAAAAAGCGCTGGTTGATCTTGAACTGCAGGCCGCAAAACGCAGGCTGGCTTGGCATCTGGTCCAAAACCAATTGGGACAAGCTGCCCGTCGAGCGGGAGGCGCAACGCAAGGACGATGATGAGGCCAACCTCGCCATCGGGAACAACAAGCTGAAGCCGGGTGACAAAATCAACCCGAACGAGGCCGCACGCGACGAGTTGATGAAGCTCCCGGGCATCGGCGAGGAAATGGCCAACCGGATCATCGAAGCCCGGGAACAAACCCGATTCGCAAGGCCGGAGGACCTCCAGCGCGTCCCCGGATCAAACTCGGGACGCTGGACAAATTCCGCAGCCATCTCGAATTTAAAGCGCCATGAAAATGGGTGAAATCGGTGGTTTCTATCCCCGAATTTAGGATAAACTCGGCGTGAGTCCCGCTCTGGCCGATTTTCGAAATCGCTGCCTGAAATATCTGGAATTTATGACTATTCAAATTTCGTTTTTCGGTTATCGTGGGCGGTCGTCCACTCTGCGGCAGAACCCTCATGACAAAACTAATCACTTCCCTGACCCATGGACGGCGCGACGTCACTTCCGGCGAGCGGCGCTTCGCGAAGCGCTTGGAAACGTTGCTGGAGGACGACTATCTCTGCTGGTATGACGTCCCGATTGGTCCCAAACGGCATCATCCGGATTTCCTCATCCTCCATCCATCCCGTGGCTTACTGATACTTGAGGTGAAGGACTGGAAGCTGGAAACCCTTCGCTCCCTCGACAAGGTTTCCGCCGACCTCCATCTCGACGGCGCGATCAAGCGGGTCGACAATCCGCTGGAGCAGGCACGGCAATACGCAATGAACGTAGTGAAACAGCTCGAGAAAGATCCTCAGCTCTGTGACGCGGGCGGCAACTATCAGGGCAAGCTCTGCTTTCCCTACGGCTACGGCGTGGTGCTAACGAACATCACCCGCAAGCAGCTCGACGGCGCACTCCCGGAAGAAGAGCAGGATCTGGTTCTCCCGGGCCGGCATGTGATCTGCAAGGACGAGATGACCGAGTCCGTCGATGCCATGCACTTCCAGGAGCGGCTTTGGGGGATGTTCCATTACGATTTCAAAAGACGGCTCACCCTTCCGCAGATCGAGCGCATCCGCTGGCATTTGTTTCCAGAAATCCGGATCGGCGACCGGCAGACCACCTTGTTTTCCGACTTTGCAGAAAAAGGTGTCGCCATCGCCGAGCCGGAAACGATCCCCGAACTGGTGCAGGTGCTTGATCTCGAACAGGAAAAACTCGCCCGCAATCTTGGCAGTGGCCACCGCGTGATCCACGGCGTGGCGGGCTCCGGCAAGACCCTGATTCTCGGTTACCGCTGCGCCCATCTCGCAGAGATAGTGCGCAAACCCATCCTCGTCCTCTGCTTCAATATCTCCCTCGCCGCACGGCTGCGCTCTTTTATCCTCGGGCGGGGCCTTGAAGGCCGGGTCCATATCCATCACTTCCACGAATGGTGCGGCGAGCAGATCCGGACCTATCATGTGCAGGTTCCCGAATCCGGAGGCGAGTTGTTTGAGCGGAAGGTTGATGCGGTTATCCAAGGCGTCGATGCCGGGCATATCCCGCGGGCCCAGTATGGCGCGATCATGATTGATGAAGGCCACGACTTCGAGCCCGGGTGGTTGAAGATCGTCACCCAAATGATCGATCCTGACACCGATTCCCTTCTCATGCTCTACGATGATGCCCAATCGATTTACCGCAAAAAAGGGGACCTCGATTTCAGCCTCTCCAGCGTAGGGATCAAAGCCATCGGAAGAAGCACCATCCTCCGCGTCAACTACCGCAACTCTCGCGAAATCATTGAATTTGCCTACCGTTTCGCCAGCCAGTCCATGGCTCCGAAAACGGCCGACGACGACCACATCCCCATGGTCCAACCGGAAACCGCCGGCATTTCCGGCCCCAGCCCGGCCTTTCGTCAGTTCGCCTGCCTTGGAGACGAAATCGCCTACGCCACAAAATGCATTAAGACATGGCACGAGCGCGGGGATTTTCCCGGCGACATCGCCGTGATCTGCCTGAACACGGACCACGGAAAACGCATCGCCCATCAGCTCCTCGCGCTTGGCATTCCCCATCTCCTCATGGCCACCCGCACCGGCAAGCGGGCCTACGATCCCCGCAAACCCCAAGTCAACATCCTGACCGTGCAAAGCAGCAAGGGCCTTGAGTTCCGCTCTGTGATCTTCATAGGCCTCGGCCAAATCGATGCCTCGCAAACCCAAACCTCCCAGAACATGAAACTGATTTACGTCGGCATGACCCGGGCGAAGGAACGGCTGATGATCACGGCTTCGGGGCGGAATGAATTCACGGAGAGACTAGCAGCCTGTCTGACTTAAGTTTCCAAGGTTGGGCTATGGTAATTACGAATAAATATATATATTTTTGAATTGCCCGGTCTTTTATTCACTGGGTTCTTTTCGTGAAAATAAAGGGGTGACTTTTTGAGATCTTTCCCACCCCGG
>CAMDJM010000130.1 GCA_945900785.1 Akkermansia muciniphila | reverse complement strand
AGGGAGAGTGCCCGGCAGACGGCATGGTCAGGATGCTCCGGGATCGCCCATGCGATGAGAAAACTGGTGTCGATGCCGATCATGCGTCAGGCTCCGCGTTCCAGAAAATCATCCAACAATTCCGCCCGGCTGCCGGGCAGACGGAGTATAGAGCCAGCGGAGGTAGGAGGCGGCGGAGCGGTGAGGCTGGGGCGTTCGGTGGAAAGGCCCACGGCTTTTTCCAAGCAAAGGATGGCTTCCTGGTTCAGGGATCGTTTGTGCTGCCGGGCCTGAATCTTGAGAACCCGATGCAGGTGTGGCGGAATGTTCTTCAACGTCAGAGTCATGGCGGGGGGACAGGCAAGATTACCTCGCCCAGTAGATTTAAATCCGTAATGGATGAGTTTTGGATTTCAACTACGATTCCGGAGCTTTGGCCAAGCTGGCCAATGAAATCGCTCTATGGAATGCTCTGAAAAGATGTGATAATGGGTTGAATGAACAAGACCGCTCCCTACGAAACGGTGGCTGATTTAGTCCCATGGCTGGAGGAGCGCGGGGCGGAGGAGTTGCGGGGGTGGTTGCGGGAGGCGTTGGAGGAAAATAGCCGTCTGCGGCAAAAATTGAGCCGCCAGGCGCAGCGGGAGTTGGGGCAGGCATTGGATTTGACGGTGCTGAAACGGCAGATTGAGAAGGCTACGGCTCCGCCCCGGGGCGGGTTTGTGGACTGGCGGGGAGCGCGGGCTTATTGCAGTGCCATGGAAAGTGCCTGTGTGGATCCACTTGAAGAATTGTTGCAGGAGGGACATGCCGCCGAAGTGGTTGAACTGGCAGAATGGGTTCTCACACTGACAGAGCGGGCCTCGGAGCATGTGCAGGACTCGGGGGAAATCGGCATGATATGGGACCGGCTGCAGGCCTTGCATTTGGAAGCTTGCCGGCGGGCGAAGCCGGATGGGGTGGCGCTGGCAGGGCGGCTTTTGGCGCAGGTGATTTCCAATGACTACAACCCCTTCCCGGACGTGGTCAAAACCTACCAGGATCATTTTGGAGCGGCCGGGCTGGCGGAGTTTAAAAGACTCGCGGAAGAGCGGCTGGCGGGGTTGCCCGTGCCGCCACCGGAACCACCGGAGACCGACTGGGAAATCCCGCGAAGGCGGGCGCTGGCGGAGGGAAAATAGCGTGAACTACAGCTCAGGAATATCCGGGAACTGAATCATCGAAGAAACCATGTGATCGCTTTGCTGAATCAGTGCCAGGAGGTGGAAAGCGGGGCGGGGCCCCCCTTAAGTCAAGGCAACTGAGCAAAGATCACCCGGATCATCCGCCAGGCCCGTCTCGTTGCCTGGAGCCAAGGACGCGGAGGATTTGATCGAGGACGTGGTCGAGGTTCCTGCCAAGGTCGTCAGTCAGGAAGCGGAGGATCAGGTAGCCGTGGAGTTGAAGCAGCGCGTCCTTGCGGCGGTCGCGGTGGTAGATGGAGGCGTCGGTTAAATGCTGGAGACCGTCGAGTTCGATGACGAGGCGGGCGGGAGCGCAGAGGAAATCGACTTCCATGGTGCTGTGGTCGTTGAAGGGGATGGGAAGCGCGGCATTGAGCTGGAATTGCCCTGCGAGCTGCGGGTGGGTTTCAAGCCGCCGGTAGAAAAAAGCTTCGCTGGCGCTGCGGGCGCGGGCAGGGCCAACGGCATCGGCAGATGGAGGGCGCGTGGCATGAACAAAAAGCTGGGCGAGCGGGGCATCGACGCCATCGCGGATCAGGCGGCGCACGCTGGCGGCGTAGTCGGTTTTCCATTGCGGGGAAACGGGCAGCGGAACGGCGGCGGGCCAGCCAGGGAGCGCGCTGGCAGGCAGCAAAATGGTATAGCCAATAGCTTCGTAACCCTGACAACGCCGGTCGAACATGCGGGAGAGCATGGGAATCTCCAGATCAGCGTAGTCGTAGATCTGCACGACCTTCTTGTCCGTGTGAAGCCGGTGCAGGCGGCCGGCGTATTGGGCGATGGTGCCGCGCCAACTTACTGGCATGGTGAGGAAAAGGGTATCGAGCCGGGGATCATCGAAGCCCTCGCCAAGGAAGCGGCCGGTGGCGATGAGGACGCGGGGTTGATCGGCGGGGACGGCAGCCAGCTGATCGAGAGCAGCGGTTAGCAGTTTGCGGCCCATGCCGCCCTGCAGGGTGATGACATGGGCAAGGTGGGGGCGCAGGGCAGCGGCCAGGATTTCCAAATGGCTGGTGCGTTCTGTGAGGATGACCGGGCAGCGGCCGGCGGCGGTGGCGGCGAGCACATCCTCACAGATCATCCGGTTGCGCATTTCCGAATGGAGCAGGCTATGGCAATACCGCTGGTATTCCCGGCGCTGATCTTCCTCAGGATCGCCATCAGGGAGGAATCCTGTGGAGCGCACCAGCACCTCGTGGGTAAAGGGGCGGGCGGCGGCTTGGGCGCGGGCATCAACACGATGCCGCACCGGTCCGCATTGCATGAAAATGATGGGATGATGCCCGTCCTTCCGCGCCACCGTGGCGGAGAGGCCGGTGACATAGCGGGCTTTGGTGCGGCGGGCCACCAACTCAAAACTGTGGGCGGAAAGATGGTGGCACTCGTCCACCATGAGGTGGCCGTAGTCCGCTACCAGATCAAGAACTTCGCCTTTGCGGACGAGGCTCTGAATCAGGGCGACATCCATGATTCCCGTTAGTTTTTTCTTTCCCCCGCCCAGGCGTCCGATGTCCTTCGGCTTCACGCCGAGGAACCCGCTGAGCCGTTCAATCCATTGTTCCAACAATTGCTGGCGGTGCACCAGGACGAGGGTGTTCACCCCACGACGGGCGATGAGCCAGGCTCCCAGCACGGTTTTACCGAAGGCGGTGGTGGCGGCGAGCACGCCGGTATCATGCCGCAGCATCGCGGCGGCGGCGGCCTCCTGATCACTGCGGAGGGTGCCTTGGAAGGCGTGAGGGATAGGTATTCCCTGACACCTTTCATCCTGCAGCAGGGTCCTGACACCAGCGGATTTGAACAATTCCAAAGCTTCCTCAAGGCAGCCGCGCGGGAGCGCGATGTGTCCGGTATGATCCTCTGCGCAGGAGATGATGCGGGGTTTGTCAAAAGTGGGCAGGCGCATCGCCTGCGTTTTGTAGAACTCCGGATTCTGGAAGGCGGCGAGCCGCAGCAGGGCATTGCGGAGGGAAGGCGGGAGTTCGGCTTTGGGGATATAGAGGGCATCGCCCTGCACCAGCGGAACCGCCTCCGGCATGGGACCGGTGAGCGTCAGGGCGCGGCGGCGGGAGGGGGTTAGTATCCATGGCCCGGGGCTGTCATCGTCATCGGGGTGGGCGTGGCGGACACCGGTGATACGGCCTTGAGCGGTGGCTTCCTGGACGATGGTTTCCACAAGGGCCGTGGGCATCCGGGGCTGCGACGAGAGAAAAGCCCATTGGTCCGGCCATGGGGTGAGTGTGTTATCCACAAAGACGCTGTTGCCCTGTTCCCGCGCGGCTTTTTGCAACGGCAGGGCAATGAGGTTGCCGAAGCCTCCTTTCGGCAGGGTGTCCTGATTGGGGAAAAACCGGTCGTAGGAATCGAAGCCAATTTCCGGGCGGCGCTCCATGGTTTCTGTCAGGAGGTGTGCTCCCAATTTGCGGGCGAGGGTGGCGGGGACTGCTTCCCCGAAGAAAATCCAGACATGCCCGCCATGCCCGGAGCGGGATCGTTCCAGAGCGGCCGGGATGCCCCGGGCGCGGCAGGTTTCCAAAAAACCGAGCGCGTCCGTCTGCCATGCGGCCTTGTCGAAATCAGCGGCGAGGAACCAGCACTTTTCATCCAGGAGCATCGGATAGACGCCCATGACGAAGGGCTGGCGGCGGTCGTCTTCACCTGACAAGTGCCAGCGGATCACATCATCCGTCACCGGCAGCCAGCGCTGATGCGGACAATGGGAGCATTTGATGCGCGGCTTTTCGCAAATCCCACGCAACCATTCATTCCCGCAAGCGGGCTGGTATCCGGCGCGGCCCGTTTTACGGCTCTCGAAGCGCCGGGGATAAACCTCCTCCCGCCCCCGGAACAACGACCGGAAGAGCGCGATCTTCATTTCGGGAGAGGACTGCGTGTGGACGGTCACCATGTCATCCTATTCAGCTCCACCGCAAACCAACCGCGAATGTGGTTTTACGTCCTATTCCTATCCGTGGCGCACCAACAAACTCCCTAAGCGCCTTCGGCAATCGCGGTAGAAAAAAGGGGAAGGGTGCCGCTGGCTCCCCACGCTCCGGTCCCGGTGATGACTTTCCTCGAACCTGGGGTTCCACTGGGATGGCCCCAGGGGTTTGCTTTATCCGCTGATTTCTGCGGATGCCTTCAGGCAGTCCACCAGCGCCCGGGTGGTTTGGCTGCGGTGTTCGGCGGTCAGCCGGGTGCGGATGTCTTCGCGGACGGATTCAAAGGGATGCGGGGCCGGGTCACGGCGCTCCACCAGTTGCACGAGGTGAAAGCCCCAGTGGGAAGCAAAGACCGGGCTCACTTCCCCGGGGTCGAGGGAAAAAACGATCAGATCAAACTCTTCCATGAATTCCCCGCGCCGGAAAAATCCGAGATCGACCTGCTTGTCTTCCTTGTCGGTGTTGGCGAGCGCGATGGCGGCGAAGTCCCCGCCTCCGGCCCGCGCTTCGCGGCGCAGGGCGCGCATGGTTTCGTAAACGGCTTCCCTCTGTTCGACTTTTTCCACGTGTTTAAAAAGGTGCCGGGCGTGGACTTCCTCAACGGTCAGGTAATCGCTCAGGTGGGCCTCGTAAAAGGCACGTTCGTCGGCTTCGGCAGGCCCGGCTGCGGTGCCCCAGGTCTCCATCATGAGCCGGTCCACCCGCAGGCCGGAGGCGACTTCCTGACGCACCATGGGTTCGTCTGCTTCAGTCAGGCCGGCGTGGGCGAAGAAGGCGGCGCGGCCTCCTTCGGCTCCGATGAGGTGTTGGAGAGCCGTTTCGATCTCATCCGGGGTGATGTCAGGAAAACGGCGTTCCGCTTCCTGGTTGATCAGCACCCGGGCGGTGACATTCTCCCGGGCGTAGCCCCGGAATTCATCATTCCGGTCGCAGCAGGACATGGCTCCCATGCGTTCGTAATGGGCTTTAATGACTTCGAATTCCTGGGCCAGGAGTTCGTCGGGGATCGCTTCGCGGTTGATGGTAAGGGGCATGGGATTGGGAAATGGTTATTTATTTGGTGGCGAGGGCGGTAACCCATTTGCCGCGTTGGATGGGCGGGGCGAAGGTGAGTCCGGCCTTTCTGCCGGCAGCCAGACAATCTGCTGCCTGGGTGTGCAAAATACCGGAGACGATGACGGTGCCGCCGGGTTTCGCAGCGGCGGCGATCTTTCCGAAGGAGAGTGTCAGGACATCATAGAAAATGTTGGCGAGGACGAGATCGTGGGACTCTCCAGGCTCCCAGGCCGTCATGTCCTCACAGGTAAATTTCACCCCGCGCACGCCATTGAGGGTGGCGTTTTTTTTGCTGATGCGCACTGCGGCCGGATCATAGTCGAAACCGCTCACCGGATTCGCCCCCAGCCTGGCGGCGGCCAGGGCGAGAATGCCGGTGCCGCAGCCCATGTCCAGCACGCTCCATGGGCTGGTGCGGCTGGCGGCAAAATCGACCATGAGCCTCAGACAGGTGGCGGTAGTGGCGTGGTCGCCGGTGCCAAAAGCCATCTCGCCAGGGACCTGAAGCACGATCCGTCCGGGATGGGCGGTTTGTTGTTCCGCAAACGCGGCCTCATCGTGCGCGATGATGAGCCGGTTGCGCACGATCACGGGCTTCAGCCGGGCGGCGGCGGGCGCGGCCCAGTTTTGGGGTTTCAGCGTCCGCAGGCTGCCGCCGAACTCCTTTTGGATTTTCGTGGCATCGGTCTTGCGTTCGCAGTAGACTTCGACGCGCACGGTTTTGCCGCCTGGCAGGGTAGTAAACACCGGGCTGACCCGGGGCATGGCATAAAACCGTTCCTGCCACGCGTCTTCCCAGCGCAGGGCGCTCAGCTTTGACCAGACATATAACATGGGGAGCGGGGTGGTATCCATAGGCAAGCTGCCGTGAACACCAGTTGTGCGTGAAATGCCAGCGCAATCCCCGGGCACTGGCCATGGAAATGATGGAAATCACAGCGCCCGGAACTGCGGTTGCGGCTGGTGTCTATCCAGGACAGCATTTCTTCCGACATGCGAAATCTTTTTCTCTTTTTAACGCTGCCTCTGTTCATTCTGGATCAGGTGACCAAGCAATGGACCGTCACCCGGTTCGCGCATCCGGAGGTTGCCGGCCCCACTCATATCACGGTGATCGAAGGCTGGTTCGATCTGGTGCGGGTGCACAATACAGGCGTGGCGTTCGGGATGGGGAATGGGGCCCGGGGTGCAAACTACATTTTTGGGGCCATTTCCCTTGCGGCGCTGGCCCTCATTTGGTGGCTGTGGCGCACCGACGCCTTTCCTACCAAACTGAGCCGCGTCGCGGTCGCCCTGCTGGTGGCAGGCATTTTGGGCAATCTGGTAGACCGTCTCGCCCGGGGGTATGTGGTGGATTTTCTGTCGGTGGATCTGAAGTTCATGCAGTGGCCGGCCTTCAATGTGGCGGATGCGTCCATTTGTATTGCGGCCGTTTGTTTGTTTCTGTCTGCCTTCCAGAAAATTCCGGTGGTGCCGGAAAAGGCGGCAACCTAGCTGGATCCCGGTTTCTCTTTCTGCCAAGCCAGATTCCTGGCACGTGAACTGCCCCGGGTGCGCCAACAGATTCAAGAAACGCTCCCGGATTGCAATCGCCGGTGCCGGCACCAGCGGACTGGCCGGTGCGCTGTCCCTGCTGCGGGCTGACTCAGGCGTGGTGGTGTTTGAAAAAAGCCGGAGCCTGGGAGGGCGGCTTGCGCTGCGGCGCTGGGAAGACCACGTGGGGGACCACGGCGCTTCCTGTTTTGCTTTGCCGGATGGTCGCGGGTTCAATGGGAACCGTCAGGCAACGGGGAACCTGCATCAGCGTCTGGCGGTAGTCCAGGCACCGGAACGGGACCTGGCATCGGGATAGCCGGGCCATTTCCCTCTTGCGGCGGGCGGTCTGGCTCACAAGATGCACCTTCCCTCCCCACATGAAAATTTACCGTATCCGTCCCGGCGCCAAAGTCCGGCTTTCCGACTACAGCGCAGATGGTGAAACGGAACTCGCAGGCGACAAGGAACAGGGCATCACCCAACTGGAACGCCTCAAAGGTGATCTCCGCCAGCTTCAGCGCATGCTCTATGCCGAACGCCGTCACCGCCTTCTCATCGTCCTCCAGGGCATGGATGGCAGTGGCAAGGACGGCACCGTGCGGAACGTCTTCAGCGGCATCGATCCCCATGGCCTGCGCGTGATTTCCTTCAAATCCCCTACCCCCGAGGAGCTGGATCACGACTTCCTCTGGCGCATCCACAAGGAAGTCCCCGCCCGGGGGGAACTCACCGTCTTTAACCGCAGCCACTACGAGGACGTCATCGCTGTGAACGTCAAAAACCTCGCCCCGCGCCCCGTCTGGGAAAAGCGTTATGACCATATCCTGAATTTCGAAAAACTCCTCACGGACGAAGGCACCACCATCCTGAAATTCTTCCTCCATATTTCCCGCGAGGAGCAGCGCCGCCGGCTTCAGGCCAGGCTCGAGAACCCGGAAAAACATTGGAAATTCAATCCCGAAGACCTGGCCGACCGCCGGCTGTGGCCCCAGTTCAGCACCGCCTATGAGGAAGTGCTGGGCCGCACCAGCACGGAAGCAGCCCCATGGTATATCGTGCCGGCCAACCGGAAATGGTATCGTAACGCCATCATCGCCAGCATCGTCCGCGATACCCTGGCCAGGCTGGAACTGAAGTTCCCCGCCCCGGCATGGGACCTTTCCGGCGTGACCGTGGAGTAAATCCCGTCCGGACCCGGTCACTAGAGGAACCGGGATGCCAGGCGGAAAAGATCCCCGATTGCCAGCCACGGATTTTCCGGCAGCTTTGCGGCATGAGGCAATCCCACGAATGGCATGAAAAAGATGAGGAGACCGGGCAATGGCGCTATTTCCGCGCCCGGAAATTTGGCAAGAGCTGGGACATCAAGACTACCCTGAAAAGTGACGCCGACTGGCAGCATCCCGACCCCGTGCCTCTCTACATTCTGGAATCCCTGCGCTCCCAACTGGAAAACAAATACGCCCGCCGCCGGGTGCCATACAATCACCTCGTCGCCGTCGACCGTCTCGTGACCGCTGCCGGAGGGGTGGCCAAACACGCCGATGCCAAGGAGAATGACCCGCGATGAGCAGTAGCTTCCACTATCACCTCACTGTCCCCTGCCGTTTGTTCCAGGGCGGCTGCCCGGACTGCGGCTTGTTTGGCAGTGCAGTGTGGCATAAGGGGGATCAATGAAAAAGCATGAGGTTTCTCCTTCGTCGGAATTGAGTGGCGGGGATGGGGCGGGGGAACCCCTTGCCGCTGGGGACCTGGCTTTCGCAGCGCTGAGGAGCCCGGCGTTCCGGTGGCTGTGGGTGGCAAACGTGGTTTCCGGAATCGGGTCGATGATGCACGCCACCGCAGCGGCCTGGCTGCTGGTGACGGAGGCGGGGGCCGCCACGCTGGTGACGCTGCTTCAGGTGATGGTGAGTTTGCCCGTCTTTTTGTTTGCCCTGCCGGCGGGGGCCTTGGCTGATCTGCTGGACAAGCGCCAGGTGGTGCTGGGGGCTCAGATTGGTGGATTTGTGGTGGCGGCGGCGTTGACAGGGTTGTCCCTTGCTGGCCTGGCAAATGCCTGGGTGTTGCTGGGATCGGCCTTTGCCCTGGGCATGGCATCGGCCTTCGGGTTCCCGGCATGGCAGGCCCTGCTGCCGGAGCTGGTATCAAAGCCGCAGTGGCCCAGTGCGATCACGCTAGGGAGCATCGCGGTGAATCTGGCGCGGGCCCTGGGGCCGGTGGCGGGCGGGCTGCTCATCGGGGTTTGCCCTCCGTGGGTGGTGTTTGGCATCAATGCCCTGTCCTTTCTGCTGGTGGCGCTGGTGGTTATTGGGACACGTCCGGAAACCGCCCCTCCGGCCGGCGATTCCGAGCCATTTTTCTCCGCCATGGCAGCCGCAGTGCGCCATATCCGCTATTCGCCGGCCATCCGGCGGGTGCTGTGGGGACAAGCGCTGTTTATTTTTCTGGCGATCGCGCCTGTGGCCCTGCTGCCGCTGATCGCCCGGCATCTGGGATTGACAGGGCTGGCCTACGGGGCGCTTTCCGGAATCTATGGGCTGGGCGGCATCCTGACGGCTTTCCTGGTGCTGCCGGCACTGCGGCGGCGCTGGCCGGTGGACCGTCTTTTTGCGGTCTCGGGACTGGTTGGTCTGCTGGCAGCGGCCGGCCTGGCGGTGGTGGATTCCCTGTGGATGATTGTAATACTGCTGTTTTTCGCAGGAGGATCCTGGATGGCCTCCATGTCGCAGTTCACCATCGCAGGGCAGGCTTCCTTTCCTCACTGGGTGCGGGCGCGGGCTTCGGCGGTGCAATTGATGGTATCGCAGGGTGCTTTTGCTCTGGGAGCCCTGACCTGGGGGCAACTGCCCCAACATGGATCCCTGCATCTCGCCCTGGGGGTGGCCGCCGGCGGATTGGGCCTGGCCGTGGTCGCTGGATGGCGGCGGCCATTGGAAAAATTGCTGCCTGCCGACCTCTCCCCGCATGCCCACGTGCCACAGCATGCCGGATTTATCCGCGAGCCCATGGCGGATGAGGGTCCGGTGCTGGTGGAGCTGGCCTACCAAATCGATCCTGGCGACGAGCCTTCCTTTTTCGCGGCCATGCAGGCACTGCGGGGGGTGCGCCTGCGGGACGGAGCCTTCCGCTGGGGACTATATCGGGATTTGGTGCGCCCCGGCGTGCTGCACGAGGTTTTCCTGGTAGAAGACTGGGGCACCCACCTGCGCCAGCATTCCCGCTTCTCCGTGGAAAGCCATGGCATCGAACAAGCCGCCGTGTTGTTCCATCGCGGTGAAGGACCACCCGCCGTGACCCACTGTCTGCGGATCAATACCCGGGAAAATCCCGGCCGGAATGGGATTGAGGGCGCCGTTTGATGCGGCCGGACAAGCAAGCAAGTAAGTAAAGCGAAATACGATGGAAAAGATTCCCTCTCCGCTTCTGCTCCAAAAGAACTTCCCCTCCCCAGCCAGCTCGCCGCCGGTGGCGTCTTGCCGGGTAGCCGCCTGAAGGCGGGACTCCAACCGCCAGACCGCCGGCTGCAATTTGCCGTTTCTTTCAGGCCGGCATTGGCTTGAGTGGGTGCCGATAGGTTCCCACACGATTTTGCCAGGTTTTCTGCTGCTCCAACTCAAACGCATTGGCGATGCGGTGCTCACCGCCCCTGCGCTCGCGGCGCTGCGGGCCGCGTATCCTGACACAACCCTTACCCTCGTCCTGTCAGGGGCCGCCGGGGCGCTGGCCGGACTGTTTGGCATGGTGGATGAAGTCCTCGTCTGGCAGCCTGGCCGGCTGAATCCTGGCCTGCTGCAC
>CAMDJM010000129.1 GCA_945900785.1 Akkermansia muciniphila | reverse complement strand
GCACAACAACGTCAGGAAGCGGCGGCTGCTGCCGCCTTGGAACAAAAGAGCCCACCCACGACGGAGGCACCTGTGACACCCCCCACAGCCACCACCGACAACAATTCCACGGCTCCCGTAAAACCTGATCCTCTGGAAATGGCCCGCGCGGAAGCGGAGGCTCACGACCGCGCTGTAGCTCTGGGCGAGCGCCGGGCCAATGCGGAGCGCATAAAAGAGGAACTAACTGCCAAACAGGAAGGGCTCCAGCAGCAGCGCGCCGGCGCCCAGGCCGCGGAACAGGCCCGCCTGGCTGACATCCAGGCCCGGGAAGAAGCGGCGCAGCAACAACAGGAAACCCAACAGGCCGCTCTGGCCAACCAACAAGCCGCCGCCGAACAGGAGCGGCAGAATCAACAAACCCAACAACAGGAAAAGCAACAGGAAGCCGCAGCGGCGCAATTGGAACAGCAACGCCAGGAAAAAGCCCAGCAGGAACAGGCGCAAGCCACTGAGCAGGCAGCCAGGCAGACCGAACAAGCCAATCAGGAGGCAGCGGAACAACAGCAACGCGATCTTTCCGCCAGACAACGCGCCGCCGAGGCCAAAGCCGCCCAGGAGGAAGCAGCGCAGGAACAACAGCAGCGCCAAACCGACGAACGCCAGCGTCAGGCCGCCGAGCGCGCCCAGCAGGCTGAAGCCGCCCGCCAGGAGCAACAACAGCGCCTTGCGGAAGAGCGCGCCCGCCAACAGGAGGAAGCCCGCGAGGAACAGCAACAGCGGGAAGCCGAAGAGCGCCAACGTCAGGCCACCGAGGAGCGTGCCCGCCAGCAGGAGGAAGCCCGCCAGCAGCAGCAGCGCGAAGCTGAAGAACGCCAGCAGCAGGCCGCCGAAGAACGCGCCCGTCAGCAGGAGGAAGCCCGGCAGCAGCAACAACAGCGCGAAGCTGAAGAACGCCAGCGTCAGGCCGCCGAAGAACGCGCCCGCCAGCAGGAGGAAGCCCGGCAACAGCAGCAACAGCGCGAAGCCGAAGAACGCCAGCGTCAGGCCGCCCAAGAGCGCGCCCGCCAGCAGGAAGAAGCCCGGCAACAGCAACAGCGCGAAGCCGAAGAACGCCAGCGTCAGGCGGCCCAGGAGCGTGCCCGTCAGGAGGAAGCTTCCCGGGCCGCCGTCGAAGCTGCTAAAAACGGCAGGTAGGGAACTACAGGGTGGGATTGCTCCACCACTTGAGGCCATGCAGAAGCTCTGTGAATCATGGTTCTGCCGGGGCCGCCCGGGGTCCCTCTGGACGGCCACTCAGCTCACCGGAAACACGCCGCAACCCGTTGCATTCTGCCATGGTGCCCGACGATTTCCATGCCATCAGAGAGGCATGGACACCAAACGCCTTTTTTTGCTCGACGGGATGGCACTCGTTTACCGCGCACATTTTGCTTTCGCGGTAAAGCCGATCGTCACCAGCTATGGGCTGAACGCCTCGGCCATGCTGGGCATTCTGAATACCCTGATCGAACTGCTGAAGAATGAAAAACCCACGCACCTCGCGATGGTGTTCGACACCAGTGCTCCCACGGCCCGCCACACCCGTTTCCCAGCCTACAAGGCCCAGCGGCAGGAAATGCCGGAAGATCTGAGCAAGGCCATCCCCCATGTAAAGCGCCTGATGGAAGCATTCCGCATTCCCGTGCTGCAGCTCGATGGTTATGAGGCCGACGACATTATCGGCACCCTGGCAAAACGTGCGGAAGCGGAAGGAGGCTTCCAGACCTGGATGGTGACGCCTGACAAGGATTTTTCCCAACTGGTCGACGAACGCACCTTCATGTGGAAGCCCGGACGTCAGGGCGGCGACCACGAAGTCATCGGCGTGGAGGAAGTGCGGGCCCAATGGCTGGTGGAGCGGCCGGAGCAGGTCATTGATGTGCTGGGGCTATGGGGCGATGTTTCTGACAACATACCGGGAGTGCCAGGCGTGGGGGAAAAAACCGCCAAGAGCCTGATCCAGCAGTTTGGCAGTATCGAAAACATCCTGGCCAATCTGGATCAGTTGAAAGGGAAGCAGAAGGAAAAAATCGAAGTCCACGCGGAACAGGCGCGGCTTTCCCGTGAACTGGCGACCATCCAACTGGATGTCCCTATCGCGGTGGAACTGGAGGATTTGATCCGTCAGGAAAAAAATGATGAAGCCGTGCAGGCCCTGCTGGTGGAGTTCGAGTTCAACGCGGTGGGCCGTCGCTTGTATGGGGCAGATTTCAAGGCTGGACGGGGATTCCACCGCCAGGAGGAGGACTCCAGCGGTGAGCCTGCCGCCAGCATCTCCCCTGCCCCGGTGCCCGTGCTGCACACACGTGACACGGTGCCTCATGATTGGAAAACCGCCAGCAATGCCGAAACCAGGGAAGCTGCCCTGACGACGGCCAAAGCGGCCGGGGTGATCGGATTTGGAGTGGACTGGCAGGGAGCCGATCCCCGCTCCTCTACGATCTGCGGGGTTGTCCTGGTGCCTGCCGCCCATCAGGCCATTTACCTGAGCGGGGCGGACTCTGCCACCCTCGTGCAGGAGATCTCGTCATTGCTGCAGGATCCTGCCCTGACTCTGACAGGCCATGATCTAAAGGAACCCTTGCAAGTGCTGCTGCTGCATGGGGCCGCTCCAGTGCGCGCGAAAATTTTTGATGTGATGCTGGCGCAGGCGCTGATTGATCCGGAACAAAAAGCCACGCTGGATTACCTGGCTGAATCCCTTCTGGGCTACACGCTGGCCGTGCCCAAGCTGGCGGAAGCGTCCGGCCAACTGCTCATGCCTGGCCTGGGGCCGGAAGACACCGGCAGCGCGGATCAGGCGCTGGAGCGGGCGGATCTGGCGCTGCAGCTGAAGCCCCTGCTGGAGCCTAAACTCCACGCCATGGAGCAGGACCGGGTGTTTTATGATATCGAAAGTCCCCTCGTCGCGGTGCTCGCCGGGATGGAAGCGGCAGGCATCCAGCTGGAGCCCGGGGTGCTCAGTGTCATCAGCACGCGCCTGGAAAAAGAAATCGCAGTGCTGGAACTTTCCGTTTATGAAAAAGCCGGCACGCGCTTCAATCTGAACTCGCCGAAGCAACTCGGAGAAGTGCTATTCGATCAGATGAAACTGATCGCCAAACCCAAAAAAACCAGGACCGGCCAATATATGACCGGTGAGGATGTGTTGATTGAACTAGCCGGGGAGCATCCGGTGGTGGCTGATCTGCTGAGTTACCGGGAAGCGTCCAAACTGAAAAGCACCTACGTGGATGCCCTGCCCCACGCCATCTCCCGCCGGACCGGGCGGCTGCATACCACCTACCTGCAGGCGAACACCGCCACCGGCCGCCTCGCTTCCAACAATCCCAATATCCAGAACATCCCGATCCGCACCGATGCGGGACGGGAGGTGAGGAAGGCCTTTGTCGCAAGGAAACCAGGATGGACCCTGATTTCCGCAGACTATAGCCAAATCGAACTGCGGGTGATGGCCTCGATCTGCCGTGATCCTCACATGATGGAAGCCTTTGGGGAAGGCATTGATATTCACACCGCCACCGCCGCCCGGGTGCATAGCGTGCCGGTCGGCCAGGTGGACTCAGCGATGCGCCGCACCGCCAAAATGGTGAACTTTGGCATCATTTACGGCATCAGCGCCTTTGGGCTGGCGCAGCGCCTCGGCATCTCCCGGACGGAAGGTGCCCGCCTGATTGATGAATACTTCATCCAATACCCTGGTGTGCAGCGCTATATGCTAGGCACCGTGGAAACTGCGAAAGCCTGTGGTTATGTGGAAACCATCACTGGCCGCCGCCGGTATCTGCGGGATATCAATTCCGCCAATGCCACCATCCGCAAAGCTGCGGAACGCACCGCGATCAATATGCCAATCCAGGGCACTTCCGCTGACATGATCAAGATCGCCATGGTGCGCATCGCCGAAGCCCTGCGGTCTGCCGGCATGGCCAGCCGCATGCTCCTCCAGGTGCATGATGAACTGGTGCTCGAGGTCCCTGACGGGGAAACCGCCGCCGTGCGCAGTATGCTCCCTGGTCTGATGCAGGACGCGCTTCCCCTGGCCGTGCCCGTGGTGGTGGAACTGGGTCAGGGAGATGACTGGTTCACGGCCCATGCCTGACATGAGATCAGGCAGGATTGGCTCCGCCAGACAGGAGCGGAGCATCCACGGGGGCTTTGACGGGCAAAGGCGGGGCTGGTTTACTGGAGCCCTCTGCTTTATTGGCTTCGACTTCGAGAAATTTGATGACCGCACCGAGCAGAACGACGAGGCAGACGAGGGCGTAGGCCATGTAGAGTTTCTGGTCCAGACCCTGGGTGAATCCATAACTGTGGAGACCGACGTTGAGGAGATTCACATGCCACCAGGAGAAGAGGCAGAAGTTGGCCCCGAAGGCCGTGCAGAGGTGCAGGCCAAGTTCCTTGATCCAGCCGGCGAGCCGCATGTGCAGGACCGCAAGACACCAGAGGACAATCACCATGGCTCCGTTTTCCTTGGGATCCCAGCCCCAGAAGCGGCCCCAGGATTCATTCCCCCAGATGCCGCCCAGGACAGTGCCGACGAGCGAGAAAACCAGGCCAAAACACAGGATACCGTATGAACTCTGGGTCAGCATGCGGAAGAGGGGCTTGTTTTGACGGGTGATGTCGAATAGCCGGCAGAAGATGTAGATTATGGAGAAAATCGCGGCGAGCAGGACGGTGGCATAACCAATGTTGATGGTGGTAACGTGGGTCCAGAGCCAGTAGTTGCTGCGCAGCACAGCGACGAGGCTGGGCATGGTATCGGCGGCATCCCCGGCTTCATAACGTCCGGCGAGAAACATGCCTGCAGCCCCGCAGGTGATGGCAACGATCAGGGAGATGCGGTTCCTGAAGATCAACTCCATGAACAGGGCGAAGATCCCGGCCATGAGCGTGATGAAGGGAATCGTTTCATAAATGTTGGTGATCGGGCCCCAGCCGGTAATGAACACCCGCCAGAGAATGCCGGTGAGGATAGTGGCAAATCCGACAAAGCCGCCGATGGTGCTGAGTTTGGTCAGGACACGGCCCCAGCCGCTGGAGGGGGCCAACCAGGAAAGGGCGAGGAGCAGGAAGAGCAGGAGGAAACCCCATTTCGCCCAGGAGAAGAGGTCGGCTTTGAGGTAACCCCGGTCGAGGGCGACTTTTTTGTAGGAACCGGAGCTTTCCGCGTCCCTGATGAGGCCCTGGCCAAAAGTGAGGACAGCTGCCTGGAATTCGTCGTTTTTGACAGGATCGCTGGAGAGCGCAGCCAGATTCTCCAGAGTCTGGAGACGGGCGATGGAGGTGGCGGCGTGCGGGCCATCGGTCAGGAAATCCCGGATCAGACCGGCCGGCGGCACCCAGGCATCGGGCTTGTCCGTCGAAGGCGGCGGATACCAGGTGATGCCGCTGGTGTCCTTGAGCACGCTGTCGATTTTCTCAAAAAGGGGAGGCGGCGGCAACTGCTGGCCTGCTTTGGCGGAAACGATGAAGCTTTTGAAGGCAGCAGATTCCTTGAAAGCCGCGAGCGCTTCGCTGAAGGGAATGGTTTTGCCGGCTTTTGATTTCAGCGGTTCGTCAGGATAATTTTCTGGGATAACGATGCCCTGGCGGGCAAAGTCCAGGAAATGAACGAGGTCTTCATAGCGGATCAGATTCGTGGCCAGATTGTTGATTTGCTGATCGAGCCGGCTTTGCTTTTCGGCGGGCACCTCAGCGAGCCGGGTGCGGGCGGCGTAGAGTTGCTCGCGGGCGGGGGCGAGTTCGGCGTAGGAATATTTGTCGCGCTTTTTGTCGTGGGGATTGAGGCCGACCTGGAGGAGCGCATCGCTATCCTCCACATTGAAGATGGCGTAGCGGCTGGCGGTTTCCGGGCGGAAGATCACATCCAGAAACCATTCGACCGGCGTGAGGGTGCGGGTGGTGCCGCCTTCCAGCGGCAGGCGCACCGAGGCCAGGGCCCGGTTCCTCAGCAGTTCATAGTGGGCAAAGGTGTAGAGGGACTTGGTCCGTCCATCGTCCGTTTTAGCGACCCGTTCCATGGTGCCGATGACCTCCTTTTTCCACACGGGAGCCACCTGGGACGCGGTGAGAGGAGTGACGGCTTCCTTAAGGCGCGTTTTGCTGGAGAGATAGAGGACGATGCCCACAACGGCGAGGGCCAACAGGATCCCGGGAATGACAGGGGCTTTTTTCATAGGGTTAGGCGGCGGCTGGAGTGGGCGTGGCGACGGTGCGCCGGATGAAGCGGGAGAGCTTGGTCAGGAAGGTGATGCACAGGCCGATGGTGGCCATGATCAGGCTGTAAAACGGCCATTGGTCAGAGGGATTTTTCACCACAGTCAGGACGCTGTATTTTTCCTGACCGGGAGGGGACTGGTCATCAAAGCTGGTCTGATAGGCGACAAACCCACTGTCCCGCAGGGGGTTGTTCATCCAGATGCGGAATTTGGTGTCCTTGCCGGCGGCGTTGGTCATGGTGACATTGCTTTCATATTCCTTCGCCTTGCGGGTGCCGGGATAGTAGGTCGCGATGAAGTCATCCAGGTGGATGGAGAAAGGCACTTCCCAGCTTTCGCGGGTGAGGGCGACGGTGAAATTGCGTTCACCGGCCTTGAAGGAAAAGGGCGCATCGCTGCGGGTCACGATTTCACCCTGACGGATGGCCTGGGCGAGCACGGTGCGGGCGATGGATTTGCCAGTGGAGTCCAGCACATCCAGGAAAAGGCCTGCCATATTGGCCTCGTGCTGGGCATTGGGCTCCAACGGGCGCAGGGTGTATCCGTCGACCTGATCCGACGCTGTCAGCACGGCAGGGTCACCGGTAGTGGTGATTGTGGCATTGCGTTGGTAACCGGAGACCTTGAGTTCGAAGGGCCATTCCTTGCGGTGAAAGGTGGTGGTTTCCGCCGGGGAATCCGTGCGGAAGGCCGTTTCCCGGATCACTGCCACGGTTTTCTCAGCACCCGCAGGCTCCTGGACTTCCAGCACCCAGTCCTGGAATGCCGAGACGCGGTTATTGCTTTCGCCTTCAAAGATGCGCATGTGCCCTTCCTGCTTATACCACAGGGAGGCGGCACCGGCAGCGATGAGGCCCAGCATGGAAAGGTGGGCGATGACGTTGCCGATGGTGCGCCAGTTCTTTTTGATGCGCAGCACGCCACCGGCCAGCAGATTCACAAACATGACGGCCAGGACCAGGGCCATGCCGGGCAGCGGGATGAAGCCGAACAACCAGCCTTCGCGGGGCACCATCCAACTGACAAAATAAATGCGCAGGCTTTCATAGAGCCCGATGGTCTTTTGGCTGAAGGTGCCCACGAGGGTCAGGACGATCATCAGCAGGAAGACCACCACAGCAATGTGGTAGGAACCGACGATGGACAAAATGCGGTCGGTGAGCCCGGCACGGTGGCGCGGGGTCTCGGGCGGCGAAAGAGTGGGGGTTTCAGCGGACATGGGCCGGGGAGAAAAATGGGGGTAGTCTTACAGGAACGAAGCGGGATGGGGAAAAGATGGTGGTGGCTTTCCCTTCAGATTCAAATGCCGCCACCGGGGGTGCCCCCGACGCCGAGGGATTGGCAGAAGGCATCGAAGTTGGCCGCCTCCCTGGTGACGAGAGCGGTGGGGCCGGTCATTTTGATGGTGAAGAGGAAGCCAGGGGCCTCAAAAATCGCCCCGAGCATGCGGTAGTCAGGTTTGGGCTCGGAAGCGGCCATCATCGGGCCGCTGCCGCCGGTAAAAGTGCCGGTAAGGTCCAGAAAAGGCACTTTGCGCCCGAAGATGGTTTTCTCCGGCAGGCTGGCGAGATCTGCTTCCTCGAGCGGGGGTTGGGCCATTTGTTTCCGCCAGCGGTTCAGATTTTCCAACATCCCGCCACTGCCCGCGACCGGCAGGAGCGTGAGATAGGCTTCGCCCTCGCGTTTGGGTCCGAAGCTGAAATTGAGATGGCGGAACTCCGTGGCAGGCAGGAAAAACCAGCCCGCCGGGGTATTCCACCGGAGCATGGACTGGGCGTCATTGGCCGCATAGCGCTGGGCGGTGCTGAGGCCCAGTTTTGGAACAGGCTCGTTTTTGAAGGGAGCGCGGGTTTGCAGCACTTCCACTCTTTCCTGCCGGCCACAGGCGGCGAGCAGCAAGGCGGTGCCAGAGAGCAGGAAACCGGATAAAAAATGAGGAAAAGCAGGCATGCAGAGGGGGGGCGGAACAGGTTTACGGGAAGTGCCCGAAAAGTCTTACGTCTGTCCCGGCCATGAAGCAAATGTCATTGGGCTTCCACTGCAAAGGAGCATCACCGGCCGCGCCTGGTGGCAATGCCCGCGTTTTCGCTCTGGCTTTGATTCAATGCCAAATTCCCGTTGCAATCACCTGGAGTGACGGCAGATTGCGTTTCCGCCCAGTAGCGGTTTTTCACACCTTCCGATCCCTGATCCCCATGTCCCAGCATCCTTCCCTCAAGTCCGGCGGCGGCGCCGTTGGTGCCAAGCGCAGCGTCCTCAAGCGTTTTGAACGCGTCAAACTGCTCAAAAAGCGCGGCCAATGGAAAGAAGGCCAGAGCGCGCTGAACCTCCCCAAAACCACCCCGGACATCTAATCCCGGCGCTCAGTGAGCGCTCCCGGGTGCTTTACTCCTGATTTTACCCGGACTGGACGGCAGCTTGTCGTCCGGTCCGCTTTTGTTTATTACTTGCTCCATGGACGCCCCTTCTGACACAATGCGCTTGAATCGCTTCCTCGCCCTCGCGGGACTCGGCTCCCGCCGCGCCTGCGAGGCCCTCATCGTGAACGGGGAAGTCGAATTGAACGGCCAGATCACCACCAACCTGGCCACCCAGGTGGGTTTGCGGGATATGGTGAGCGTAAACGGAAAGGAAGTCTCTGCTTCCAGGTTCCAGACCATCGTGCTGCACAAGCCGCCCGGCGTGCACTGCACCCGGAGTGATCCGAAGGGCCGGCCCACCGTCTACAAACTGCTGGCCCCGCAACACAAAAAGCTCCACTACGTGGGCCGTCTGGATGCAGATAGCGAAGGCCTGCTGGTCCTGACCAATGACGGCGACCTGACCCAGCAGCTGACCCACCCCAGCCACAAGGTGGAGAAGGAATACATTGTCACCCTGGACAAACCCTGCCGCAGCGAACGCGTGGCCGAATTGCTCGCCGGCATCCAGTTGGAGGAAGGCCTGGCCAAGGCCGCCGCGATTCACGTCATCTCGCCCCGCCGCATGGTCATCGTGCTGGAGCAGGGCCTGAACCGGCAGATCCGCCGCATGTTTGCCCACATGGGCTACGAGGTCGAGCGCCTGATCCGCGTGCGCATCGGCAATCTAACCCTGCCTGACCTGAAAATGGGAAAATGGCGCGTCCTGGATCCCCGGGAAATCACCAAGCTGACGGAAACCTATCAGGACCGGCGCAAGTAATCAGGGACAGCCTTCCGCCATGTTTGATGACCTCTACTCCGACCCGGAAGTCTGCCAGGCCATCCTGCTGGACTACTACCGCACGCCCCGCTGCTCCGGCGTCAGCGATCCCACCACCCATGCCGCAGAAGCCTGCAATCCAGCCTGCGGGGATGTGGTGAAACTCTCCTTCCAACTCACCAGCGAATCCATCCTCCAAGCCCGCACCACCGGGGCCGGCTGCGCCGTCAGTCAGGCCAGCGCCTCGCTGCTGATGGAGCAATTGCAGGGAAAAACCCTTCCAGAAGCCCGTCGGCTGCTGGACCAGCTGGATCACCTGCTCCATCAAAGCGACGGGGAATTTAACCTTCTGGAACAGCTCTCCGCCCTCCGGATGATCTCCCAAAACCCAGCCCGCGTGCGCTGCGCAGCCATCGCCCTGGAAGCCGCCTGCGCCGCCTTGCCAACGCCAGCCTGAACTGAAAAACAATTCCCAAAAAAACCACCGGATTTCCCTCTTCATTCACTTTCCGTGATGGTGAAGTCAATAATCCAGGCTAAAGAACACACCTTCACTGGATTTCCTCATTTCCCATTTTCCCATTTTCCCATTTCCCCATTTCCCCATTTTCGCCATGTCCCTCCACACTGAAATCGTCGATCAACTCAAAGAAGCCATGCGCGCCAAAGACGCCGTGGCCATGAACACCCTGCGGGCCTTGAAATCCGCTTTGAAATATGCCGCCATCGAAAAATTGGGAGCCGAAGGCGAACTGGAGGCCCCGGAGGCCATCGCGGTAGTGCGCAAACAGATCAAGCAGCGCCGGGATTCCGTCGAAAGCTTCGCCGCCAATAACCGCCCCGAGCTGGCCGAGAAGGAATTGGCCGAAATCGCCGTGCTGGAGCGCTTCCTCCCAGCCGCCATGAGCGCAGAGGAAATCGAAGCCCTCACCCAGTCCGTCATTTCCGAAACCGGCGCCACCGGCAAGGCTGACATGGGCAAAGTGATGAAAGTCCTCCAGGAACGCACAGCCGGCCGCGCCGATGGCAAAACGCTCTCCCAAACCGTGAGCCGGCTTTTGGCATAATTCCAGTCTGCCGTCTGTGTCCCGGGTCGCAAAGGACCTTTCCAGCATCATCGCGGGCACTGAATCCCAATGCGCAGCCGCGAGATCCCCTGATCCGCTTCTGCAGCAGATGGCAAAGGAAAGTGGTGGAATTTATAGTTCTGCTTTGGTAAATACCATAACGGTCAGCGCATTTCCTCCGGTGGCTCCTCCCAAGGAGCTTGCCTGGTGTAGGCGGAGTCGATGGAGGCCTGCCGTTTTCGATGACGCTGATCCATCTGACGCAGCACGTCTTCCGGAGTGAC